>JACQMV010000055.1 GCA_016203395.1 Candidatus Woesearchaeota archaeon
ATAGCAAACGAAACATATGCGAAAATTTACTTCGTTTGCTATACATAGCAAGCGGAATGCTGGCAATCAGCGCGGCAGTTAGCTTTCTCAAATAAGAACTCAATCATCGCAAGCAACAAGGAGTTGGCAACAAGTAAAAATCCCCACAGCAAGCAGCAGGGCATTAAGCCCATTTTTCGTAAATAATACGTAGCCATGCAATAAGTCACGTATTAGCAAGATTTAAAATGAAATAGAATTTTACGTAATAGAATGAAATACAACAAACTAAAAGCAGCAGGATTTTCAGCACTAGGTGCAATAACCGGTAGTTTTTTGGGAAAGATAGAAGGAATAGCACTGGCATTTGCAATTCCGACATGCATAAGAAACGCTTATGAAACAATAGATACCGATCTTGACAGCATACTTGACAACAAACGAGACCCGTATGAACGAATATTCTTCATGTTTCATTACGGAATACTATACCCTACCGCCGCCTCTCAATCTCTATATCTTACAGGCATGGCAATAAACGGACTGAAAGGCAACGAAGAAAATAGCAACATGATCACAGTCGGAATGGGAGCTTTATTCGTAATTACAAACTCAATAAGTTTAATATATGAATCATACAAACTAGCAACCAAAGGTGAAGATTAAGTGCCTGCAACACCAATTGTTCCTCTGGACTGACGTCCAGGAGCCATGATTGAAACCCTTGCAGGACCTTTAGTTGAATCCAACAGAACTATTGCGCCTAAATTTGTCATTCCCTTGGCTATCCTATCTTTATCAAGAAAAGTTTCTAATGATGTTCTGGCATTTGTTCTTGAACCATCCTGTTCAAAAATGAAAGTAATACTTTCAGCAACACGCTCCTCAAACAACCTGCCCGGAGCAGTATAGGTGACAGTTATTGAACTGCCCTCGCTTCCTAATGAAAGCTGCGTTCCTCCACTAGCAATTATAGGAATAGACGCAGTTGTTATGCTTCCATCACTGTTTTGATCCAGCTTTATTGTTTTTCCAGAAACAGTAAACAAATACTCCACACCATCTGCCCTTAAAATTCCTTCATTGTTCTGATAGTCAGCAATAACCTGCCCAGCCACATAATCACGAAATATTACTTGTTCATCAGTTATTGAATCAAGCCGCACTATCCTAGTTATTCCACTTAAATCATTTTTTGATGTAAGTATGGCATAATCCCCTATCTGTATGTTGCTGCCTTCAGCAGCATGAAGTGTTTTTGTTCCTTTTCCATACACCAAACCTGCCCCGTTGTTTTCTACGAAGGAAGTCTTATATCTTTTTCCACGAGAATTTATGAACACCAAATCATAACCTCTGCCAGAAGGAATAAACTCTATGACTGCTTCAACTGGTACTTTCCCCCCATATGTTAAATCAAAACTCTCCAAAAATGCTTCAGGATTGCTCAGCTTGCTTTTAACACTCTCACCTGAATAAACCTCCACAGGCGCGGGAACAGCATCAACTAAGTATTCTATACTTCTTATTGTCAATAAATCACTAGTTTTGGAATAAGACATTCTCGCTTTTGCAAAAGCAATTCTTCCATTTATGCGCACACCCTGCGAAAATTCTCTATCATCTGTATCTGAAATATCAAGAACAACAGGACCTGTAAGAACAAGCCGAAGTTCATTATTCAAGTATGTCGCATGAGTAATGTAAAAATCACTTCCGAGCAATTTCAGTTTTTTCCCATGAATGCCTGTCAGGTTTGTCCCGTCTATTCTACTTACGAGTCCATCAGAAAAGATTAGCGTGTACAAGAAGACACTGTCTCTGAACACTACTGCGTTTCTTCCGTCAATTACCTCAACCTGCCCACCATCAAAAACCCCACTTCTTGAAAAAGCAATTGTCTGATAGTATTCGGCTTTCCTGCTTCCAGTTATTGCTCCGGTATTCAGCATGCGCTCTGTTATTACAGGCATTTTTGAACCAAGAGTCTCCCCAATCCCTATAGAAGGAGGGTGGCCAGAATAATGAAGCATCCCTGTTTTGGTAGAGGAGAACATTACAAACAAAGCAATCACTGATGCCAAAGCAAACAACACCAAAGATGTTTTTTGATGCATACCTATTTCTGGATGCGCTAGTATATATTAGTAGTGCTTAAAAGAACGCGCTTTAGTTGTTCTGCATTTCTTACAATATAATCAGGTTTGGCAATGCGTATTCTATTGCCATGCCAGCCCCAGGTTACGCCAACAGTAATCACTTTTGCTGCTTTCCCCTCAACAATATCCCCAATAGTATCACCAACAAAGATTATTCTATCCAGAGAATGCAAGCGCTTTATTGCCAACAATTTTTTAGTTTTACTTTTGCCTTTATCTTTACCTGATACGACGCACATAATTCCGCGCTTCTGAAAGAATTCGTTTACAATACCTGATAAATTAGATGTTATAATGTGCGGCACGAATTGTTTAAGCAAAGATTTCATTCCGGGGAAAAACCGCAGGTTAAACAAGTGTTTCCCGTATTCTTTCTTTACTTCAGCAAAAAGAGCGAATAATTTCCTCCCTTTAAAACCTTTTTTTGCAATTACCTCAAAAAAATTATCTTCGTAAAGCTTCAGCCACTCTTTCTCACCAACCGCGCTAATACGATATTTTTTAAGAGTGCTTAGAAAAGCAGCATACGCTAACCTTTTTGAATCAACAATTGTTCCGTCAAAATCAAAAACAACAATCATTGTCTGGCTGAAAACATACCGGTTTATATTCCTACTCTCTTTTAGGTAAGGACTAACGAAGACACGGTTGTTACCGGACAGTAACATAAAAACCGAAAGATTTATATACTAGATATGCGATTACGGTATTACGCCGACTTAATATATGAGTGAAGACGGCCACAGTTTAAGGGGGGTGCGAAAACGTCTCTTTCGAGAGAACATTATCGCATTCTAGAAAATGTTAGCACAGGAAACTTGCCCAGATTGTGGAAGCAATGCCTTTTTTTTAAATAAAGAGAAAGGCGAAGCGATTTGCAGAAATTGTAGTTTCGTATTAGATGATGCTATCGTTGACCTTGGCAAAGACACTGTTGCGTTTGACGAAGAAACCCTACAAAGCAATACAAGAACAGGAGCACCTTTTGATCCAAGAATTGCAAACAACCTTTCAACAACAATAGGAAGCCAAGATGACCTGAGAAAACTATCAGGCAAAAGCAAGGCGATGATTACAAGACTAAGAAAAAAACACAGCTGGGCAAACACCAGTTTTGAACATTCATTAAACCATGCGATGGACCATTTAAGAATGCTAGCAGGCAAACTTGATCTTCCAAGCATTGCTGAAAAAGAATCAGCAGTTATTTACAGAAGAGCTGCTGAAAAAGGACTAACACTAAAAAGAAGCAAAGAAGACATCATGGTTGGAGCAGTATTTGTTGCATGCAAACTGCACAACATTCCAAGAAGCATGAAAGAAATAGCCAAAGAAGGCAAAGCAGACCTGAAGATTCTTGGAAAAACATATAAGCTCTTACTCAGAGAACTGGATATCAAAATCCAGCCAACAAGCCCACATGACTACATAAGCAAATTCGCAAACACGCTCAAATTAAGCCCAAAAACACAAACAGCAAGTGTCAAACTTGTTGAAAAAATGCACAAATCCGGACTAGTCTCAGGACTAAGCCCATTAAGCATTGCTGCAAGCTCACTATACATAAGCTGCATAACAGAAAAAGAAAGAAGAACGCAAAAAGAAGTTGCCACAGCAACAGGCATAACAGAAGCAACACTGCGCGCAAGATGCAGAAGAATAGCAAAACAGCTAGCGCTGAAGTATAAGATAAGGTGATGAAAAATGTACACGTGCTCCTCTGATAAAAAAGTAAATGAAGACGTTCTGAGTGCTTTTGCAATACTAAAAAACCAGCCAACACTCGTTTTGGTTGATGAAGTTGTCAGAGAAACAGGAATTGACGACGAAAAAATGAGCGAAGTTCAAAAGCACATTGAAAAATGCGAAAAATGCGCTCAAATACTGGAACAGCTTGAACAAATGAGAATAGTTCTAGAAGCCACCAAAGGATCGGTTCTAAGCGTCACTGCTTAAACAAAATCACAACCATTGCTAAACCCCTATCTTAAATGAGGTTATAGTTTATCAGCAGCTCATGTGCTCTTACTGTGAATTTTAACGCAATTCGGCGTATTACTTGTCATGAGCAATACAATTTGTTGCAGCATGTTGCAAGCACAACGCAAGCACATTGTAAGGGCTTGGTGTGACAACAAAACAAAATATCTTCAAACTACTCATCAAGCCACAAGGGCTGTAGAAAAATAACAACCTCTTCTTTAATAAGTATAAGCAATGGTTGCAAACAAAAGGTAAGGGCAGGGCATGGCTGCACCGGGAATAGCAAGGTTTTTTAATACGCACGTTTTGGCAGATTTGTGACACACAAAACAAAATGAAAATAGTAATCATTGGCCCTCAAGGCAGCGGAAAAGGAACACAAGGACAACTGCTTGAAAAATACGGAATGAAACACATTTCATTAGGAAACTACTTCAGAGAAAGAGCAGATAAGGGCGATGCTCTCGGCATTCAAGCAAAAGAATACTGGAAAAATGGAAACCTCGTGCCTGATAAACTCGTACTTGTCATGCTCAAACAAGCATTAGGTAACTCAAAAAAATTTGTTCTTGACGGCTTTCCAAGAAGTATAGAACAAGCAAAAGCACTTGATTCAATAACACAAATTGATAAAGCCATTTATCTTGAAATCTCAGACAAAACATCAATCAAACGACTTTCGTCAAGAAAACAATGCAAGTGCGGCGTGTTATACGGGCTTGAGCAGCCAGAAAAGATTAAAGGAAAATGCGACAAGTGCGGCAGCACTCTATTTGTGAGAGAAGATGACAAACCAGAAGCAATATCAAACCGGCTAAAGCAATACCATGAAATAACTGAACCTGTGCTTGCGTTTTATGAAAAAAAGGCGCTTTTGAAAAGAGTTGATGGAGAAAAAAGCGTAGAAGCAATTCACAACAACATAAAAAAAATTCTTGGCGTACAAAAATAGGCAATCTTTATAACATCAAGTTTTATCTTATTCGTATGGAAGTCAGCCCTGAAAAATTAGCCGGATTTTTAGTAAAAGCAAAATCTCAGGCATATGCTGGAGATGGAAAAGAAATTCGGCCGCAAAGACCGAGTTTCAAAGAATTAGAATACAAAGAAGAAGATCTAGAATATAGAGACAGTTATACTGGTTTCTATTTTGCGCCAGGACAGGAAATTGTAAGATTTCAAGGAAGGCCTATCTGGGCAATGTCATATAGCGGCGGAATGAGACCGGAATATCACGGACAGAAAGATTTTGCCAAACAAACATTCACATTCCTAAAAAAAGCATTAGCAATGGTTGAAGAATCAAAACCATTCAGAGGACCCAAAAACCTCGGCGATGGAGAATGGCAATACACAAATGCAAGTGAAGGAGGTATTACAGACTTCAAAGGAACAGAACATATCTTTTTAAAAGGAAAAGAAGTTTTCAGACAACATTACATTGGAGGACTAATTATTCCAAAATAACCTGAATAAAACTTATGCTTCATGTATTTCTTTTTTAAGAGCGTTTATTCTCTCTTCCAGCGCGGCGATAGCAGATCCATTTCCTTTAACTTTCATTTGTGCAACCAACTGCTCTGCATGCTCAAGACGTTTTCTCAACTCCTGCACCGCAATAACTTTCTGCTCAACATCTCTCATTCTTTTATGCTTCAAACGACTTTGAACATACCTGTCAATTTCCTTGTCTATTCTATCAACACTTTCCTCAAAATGCTTTTTTACCTCACTTCTTTTCTGAAGAATAACATGGACATCCTTCTCTCTTTTTATTTGGCTAAGCAACTGTTCCTCAAGCCGCATAACTCTTGTGCGTAACGCCACGCTTCCAATCTTTTTCAAAGCAGCTATCGCTGCCTCAACCTTGTTTCTAGCATCCTCGCGTTCAGCATAGCCCTTATATGCCTGCCCTAGAAAATACACTAAATCACCAGAATACGGATTGTCATCATAGGGTTCTATCATCTTCTTGGAGGCAGAGGCGGCAAAGGAGGCAATGGAGGAAGCCGCGGTTCTCTTGGCGGCAAAGGAGGCATTGACGGCATTTGCAATAAATCCTGCTCTTCTTTCTTTTCTGGCTTTTTCAGCAAATCTGCAAGAGCCACAATCCCTCCGGCTATATCAGAATTCTGCTCCAAAATCTTAGTAAGGTCTCTCTGCATATCCTTGAACTCCTTTAGCGCAGTTATAGGATGCTTCATTGAATGCATTGCTTCCTCAAATATTGCGAGCAACTTGTCAAGCTTATGATTTAATTCAAGCATGGTAATCTGCATCTTTTTTGTTGGCTGCAACTCAAACTCTTTAAGCTTTCTTAATTCTTCTTTCAACCCTTCAACCTCTGCATGAGGAAGGATATCATAGCTATCACTCGGTTCTTCAGCCATACTTTTATCAAACCAGCCATTCGTGTATATAAAAGTTTCGGATATCCTATCAGGTCAATTTAATTGTGCTTGACTAATAAAGTTTAAAGACGCGTAATTACTTTCCCCGAAACTTCGTGGCTTGATGGATAGTTTGAATGTATCTGGTTTTGTTGTCACACAAAGCCCTTACAATGTGCTTGCAATCACTTACAACAAATGGTATTGTTCCTGTCAATAAAACTGCTAATTGCGTTAATCCCACAGCCATAGCACTTAATCCATAGGGCACAAACCTCACCTGTTCAGAGTATTTTTAGCAGAGCACATGAACTATAGGGCAAATACGCGATTATGCAAAGATAAAAATATAAGAAAAAACAAAATCACTTGTGTTTTTCGGCGCGCTTTATGTCGTCAATAGTTGGCTCAAAAATATCTCCGCAAGCAGAACATATTATCTGCTCCTTTGATACAACGTGCCGTATATCACGAGACGCGCACTCCCTACATTCCTTAATTTTTCTGATGTCCATGAACAAAACAACTGAGCAAGAGTTTATAAAGCTTATGAAAAACAAATTTATAGCAAACAACAAGTATTTATGAAATTTGGCTGCCATAGAATAATCAGTTACTCGGCCTTACTATTTTCTTAAGTATTGCTTCCTTTCCTTTCCAGGCACATGCCTCTCTTAGAACTTCTTCAATTGTTTCAACAGGAATGAACGTTATACCTTCCAGCTTTTTCTTGTCTATGATTATGTCTTTAAAGTTCGGCTTTGGAATTATCAAGCGAGTAATGCCTGCTTCTATTGCTGCTTCTGATTTAGCACTCACGCCACCAACAGGCAAAACCTCTCCACGAACACTAAGACTGCCAGTCATGGCAGTATCCTGCCTTACAGGAACCTTTGTCAGTGCACTAATAATACTTGTTGCGACAGCAATGCTCGCGCTATCACCTTCAACACCCTCATAAGTCTGAAGAAACTGAACATAAATATCATAATTCTTTATGTCAGTTCCAAAATACTTTTTTACAATTGCACTCACGTTCTTCACTGCTTCTTTCGCTATCTCTCCAAGCTTTCCTGTTGCAACTATCTCTTTCTCCTTACCACCGGGAGTCACCTCACTCTCTATCGGAAGAATTATTCCTGAAAACGTGCTATGACCTCCTATAACTGCTAAACCATTTACTCTGCCTATACGATTGCCTGTGGTAATTATGATTTCATACTCTTTCTTCCTCTCAATAAACTTATCAGCAATCTGCTGCTCTAAAGGACGCGCCACTAATTTTGCCTTAACAATGTGCTTTTTCTCAACCAATTTTGCGCCCTCCTCAGCAGAAACATCACCAGCTGCACGGATAAGCCCTCCGAGCTCTCTTAATCTCAAAGTAAGATGGCCCTTCCTATTTGCCATTTTTCTTGCTTCATCAATAATTGACTCTACTGCTTCAACGCTGAAATGAGGAATTTTCTTGTCCTTCCTTACTTCCTGCGCAACAAACCTTGCAAACTTCATCCTATTTTCCTCACTATCAGGAACACAATCCTTCATGTAAATCTCATAACCATACCCGCGAATTCTACTTCGTAATGCCGGATGCATGTGCTGAACAGTTTCAAGATTCCCTGCTGCAACAAGCACAAACTGACAGGGCACTGCTTCTGTTCTAACCATTGCGCCAGAACTCCTCTCACTCTGACCAGTAATAGGATACTTTCCCTCCTGCAAAGATGTCAAAAGCTCCTGCTGCATTTGAGGAGCAAGCGTGGCTATCTCATCAATAAACAAAACACCATTGTGGGCTTTGTGAATCATTCCTGCAATTACACGCTCATGCGCAGGAGTTCCCAACCCACCTGACTGCAACGGATCATGCAAAACATCTCCAAGCAAAGCACCTGCATGTGCACCTGTTGCATCAAAAAAAGGCGCGGTTTTGCAATCATTATTATCAACAATCACTTTAGGACTTTCTGACTTAAACTGCATTCTTCTATTAAGATTCATGAATAAAACAAAAGCAATCACGAATATAGTGCCTCCCAAAAAAAATGCAGCAAACATAAGATCAGACTTGTATTTTGCCCTAACATACCACGGAATTATCATGCTTAATATCACCAAACTAAGAAAAACAACATTCTGAAATTTGAAAAAAGACAAATTCTGAAGCTTTGACTGAGAAACAATTTTTCTGCCCTGCCCTGCTTCAACAGTTCTTATCAACGGCTCATTGTCATCATTCGTATTCGGATAGCACAAAGTATCAACAAGTCTCTCCTTCGGCAGTAATTCTGCAAGCGCCATACCAAGCATACTTTTGCCAGTGCCTGGCTCTCCAATAAGAAGAACATGCCTTCTCTGCTTGGCAGCTTTGTGAATAATACTAACTGCTTCCTCCTGACCAATAACCTGGTCTACTATCCTCTCAGGAACCTCTATATCCTTTGTTGTCTTAAATGTAAAAGCCACACCATATTATATACTGAAGTGCTTATAAAACTGACGTTTATAGCAAGAATTTGTTTGTGACTTCCCGCTGCTGCTAATACGTATTAAAGAAGACGTTTTTTCTACAACTCTCTCAAAAAAAAATAAGAGTGCGAGATGATAATGCCTTTTCACAGCCCTTGTGGCTTGATGAGTAGTTTGAAGATATTTTGTTTTGTTGTCACACCAAGCCCTTACAATGTGCTTGCGTTGTGCTTGCAACATGCTGCAACAAAGGGCATTGCTCAAGACAAATAAACAGTTGATTACATTAAAGTTCACAATCAGAGCACAAGAACTGCTGATAAGTTATAACCTCATTTACGAAAAATGGATTTGATACCCTTCAGCGTACTGTGTGATTTTTACGTAAGATAAGAATTAGCAGATTACCTGCTGCTGTATACTGCCTGTGCGAGCTCATCTATGTTCTTGCATGTTCCTTTTGGAGAGTCAGTAATTCTTATTACTCTATTGCCTGCCAGCATTTCAATATTAGCATTGCCGTCTCTTTCAAAAGCAAATCCTTGTCCAAGAGAATAAGTTGTGCCATTGTTTTGCATTCCTGTTGTTCTTTTGTTCCAACTGAGTTTTTCCTCTGCTTTCTCTTTGCTGTCAAAATCAGTGATCTTTATTGTAACATGAGGAAATGGTAGTTCAGGGCTTATGAATGCTTGTTCACAACCATCTGGTGTTTTCTCAGACTTTTGTATTGAAAGATTGCAAATTCTTTCCCCGTCATTTTGGGTGAGCAAAGCGCATGCAGCAACTTCTGTGCTCTCAACTTTTACTTTTAAAGGAGTTTCTTTAGCAGGTATTTGAACAGACGCAGTGTTTGTGCTGGTGTTTTGTTCCTGTGTCTGATTGACAGTAATAGTTGTGCATGCCGCGAGTAAAATCAAAAACAGAATGGTTTTATTCATCTTATTTCTTTTCCTTCACCGGTATAGGGATCGGTTCAGGGCCTTCTTTAATCACCTTAAGATTTATTTGAACAGTTTTTGGATGAATCATATTACCGCATACTGTTTTTCTCTGGCGAATCCCTTTTCCGAGCTTTTTCACACCAATACCGCTAACTTCAAGGATGTGTTTCCTGACTGCTCCAGGAATGTCCTTTCTCATTGGAAACCCGCAATAATCACTGCCTCCTGTAATTTCAAATTCATACCCGTTGAGTCCAAGAAGTTCTCCAGGAATCTTTTCACCAATAGTTTTGCCTAACATGCTTTTTGAATCTTGTTCTCCGATCTCTTTTTGAACACATTTTCCATCCTTAAGACCAATAACCGCCTTGAAACTTGTCATACCCTTTTAATTCAGTATTGCATTTAAAAAGGTTTTCTTTTCATTCAATAAAACACAAAAGATTATTAAGAATGCTCCTGCACCCATTCATCCCAGATAGCGCGCTCTTCATCACTTAATTTAAAACCAAGCTCCTCAATTTTTTTACGCATTGCTACCGCACTTTTAGCATTGTGCTCTTCATAACGCGTTATTCTGAATGGTGACATGTCTAACACAAAATCAATGAATTTAGATCCATTTAATCCCGCACCATCTGCTTGAATCAAGCATATGGCGTCATTTAATGATTTCCCATTCAACGCTATTTCTCTTTCGTTTTGATCAATTGCTTTAGCCACTTTGCCTGCGTCATAAAACCTTCTGAATCGCATAGCAGAAGAAAATTCATCACCAGAATCAAATGCTTTTAGCGCATCTGTGTCTTGCTTCTTAGGCGAATATCCCGTGGGCTTATCTCTGAGCTGTGCATGCATGTCATTTAGAATGCTTGTTGCATGAATTTTTCCAATACGAGAATATCCTTGAGAGTCAAGAATTTGATTATTAACCATGTCAACAACAACTAAACCATAGTCATTCGGCGCTAAAAATGGAAATGGTGCGTAAACCGGAGTCATGTTATATTCAAATGGCGCATGATCCCATGCTTTGCTTTGATATTTCGCTTTTAACCTAGCCCATTCTGTTTCATGAGTTAAATAATCTTCCCGCATCTTCTGCCATTCTTTTAGAATTTCCTTAGTATGTTCTGGGTTCTTATTGACAAGAGCGAGATTATTCAAAAATTCCGGGAGAATATTTGTCCACCTGCACATTCTGTGTTCTTCTCCATCCGGAGCCCTTATTGTTAATCCAATACTACCGCCCATTCTTTAGTGAAGAAACAGACAGTTTATAAACCCGCTCTTAGCCCACATCATCCCAACGTTTTTTAGACTGCTGAGGTGAGACTTTCCTGTCAAAATATTCAAGCTGTAAAACAGCGCAGTTGCATAAATAAGCGAGCCCATCATTCCCAAATATTTTATGCGTTTTTTGTTCTCAAAATTTATTCTGCCTGCCAAAGCAACGACGTCATTGCTTTGCCGGAGTGTCCCAAATGAAGTGCCAACCCGCCTGACTTTAGCATTGAAAACTTCTGACAGGGCGTATTATAATTTATTATAATATTTGGATCTTTCCGCCAAATTAGTGGTTTTAAGCCACTTCAGGACAGAACGTGCTAATTCTTCCTCATGATGATTGAATCCGTGATTAGCATTCTTAACCACAACAGGAGTGAAAAAAACAGAGTTTGTTTTCCTAGCAAGAATGCTTAATAATGTCTTAACTGGTTTTGTTGCGTACTCTTCTTTGCTTCCAAAACAGGCATAAACAGGAACAGTTATTGAGCTAAATTCTTTTAATTTACTGTCGTAATTAAATAACCTGCTTTCAACACGTTTAGGGCTTGCTATTGAAAGAAATCTTTGCGCTGAAAATCCGTCAAAAACATCAAGAACGACTTCTGGCTTTCTTTTTTTAACAAGTGCTTCTGCAAGTTTGACAACTTTGCTGAATTTTTTTGCTGAGCTTTTCTTTTGTATGTTAAAATCATCAGCAGGAGCAAGCAAAACAAGTGCTTTTACACGTCTGTCTTTAGTTTTGTACTGATAATACGTTACTTTCTGGCAGCCGGTGCTGTGGCCTGCAAGAATAAAAGAACTGAAGCCGAGTTTTTTCAGTGCATTGATTGCGCCTTTTATGTCGCGAATGCAGTGCTCAAACACTTCAAGATTTGTGCCAATGTTCTTTTTTCCTCCTTTAACAGAATGACTTTTTGCTAATGCATCATGACCGCGGGTGTTCATTGAAAAAAAAGCGAAATTGCGAGAAACTGCGGTTTTGCTTATTTTTTTTACTAACGCATGCTTGTAAAAATTACCGCCCATGCCATGAATGTAAATAATGCACGTGTTCGTTCTTTTTTTTGGTTTTTCCAGGAAACCATGCAGTAGAATTCCATCAGCTGCAGAAAATTCAACCAGTAGTCCGCTAATTGAATGTACGACCATGAACTTGTTATGCGACACTGTTATTTAATTATTGTGCACGTGCTTGCCCAATGCTAAAACACACGTTAGTAAATGAACTTATTGCTCTACAGCCATTGTGCTTTGACTGTGGGCTTAACGCAATTAGCAGTTTTATTGACATGAACAATACAATCTGTTGCAGCCGGTTGCAAACACAACGCAAATAAAAGGTAAGGGCTAAGTGTAACGACAAGACAAGAAGCGTTCAAATCATGAGTCAAGTCACCATAGCTGTGGGAAAATAAAGACAGGTTTTTTGATAAGTATGAGCAGCTGTGGGAAAATATTTGCATAAGCCCCATACCTCGGGATTATTATTAGCATCAGCTGGAAAAACTACGTGTTCTTTGGATTGGTAGCGCAAATGATGCGTAAGTTTATTTCTTTAAAATTACTTCAGTGTGAGGATAGGCGAATTCTACGTCTTTTGTCTTTTTTACTTCATCGTAAATTTCTTTTGTTATTGCACTTTTGATTATTGGTAACTGTCTTGTTGGGGCAAAGTATCTTACGTGAATTCCTATTCCGCTCGGCTCAAAGTACGTTTCTACTCTTGGCTTTTCAGGAACGTGGAATTCTTTTGTGTGTTTTTTTGCTGCTTCTAGACATATTTGCATTGCTTTGTCAAGGTCGCATTCATAAGTTACTGAAGCCACAACTTCGTCTCGGATGTGGTCGTTTTCAAGCGTGTAGTTTATTATGTGTTGCTCAAACAAGCTAGCATTTGGTACGAGTATTACTCTACCTGATGTTTCTTCTGTTGGAATTATCCCCCCTACTTCACGAAGATAAAGATGTGTTAGCGTTATGTCCATGACGTCCCCTTTTACTCCGCCAATTATTACTCTGTCACCTATTTCAAAAGGTCTTTTTGTCACAACCATTATCCATGCTGCCAGTCCAGTTATTGGTTTTTGGAGCGCCCAGCCGATTGCCGCAGACAACAACCCTAAGCTTAGCCCTATGCTGGTTAATGATCCATTATATGAGAATATTGCAAACAAGATCAGTAGAAGAAGAAATAAGTATTTCATTATTCTGGAAACTATTTCAACGTTGCTTTTTTGCTTTTTTGTTGCCGCGTGTTTTAGCATGACTTTTGCTACGTGGCTTAATACAAATCCGAAAATCATGTATGCTATTATTATGATTAGTAAGGATTTAGCAAAAGGTATTCCTGATTTTAGTAGTTCAATAAAATCCAAAAGTGCCATTTGGATATCAAACGACACTCGCTTTGTTTATATAGCTTTTGGTTAGTAAAAATCTCCACAGCAAGCTGCAGGCATTAAGCCCATTTTTCGCAAATCAATTCTGGAAGTTTAATCCACAATCTTTTTATACGAACAATTTTTTCTAGTAGTATGGACTTTGACAGGAGTGAAATTGCCAGCGCGTTGTCTAAAGCTGCGCCTGTTCTTGTTATTGGAGACATAATGCTTGATCAATATCTTGTAGGTAAGGTAGGTTCTTGTCCTGAGGGTGGAGAAAAGTTTGTTGTGTGCGGCACGAAAAACGTGCTTGGCGGTGCAGGTAATGTTGCAACTAATCTTCGTGCTTTGGGCGTGAAGGTTCATCTTATTAGTGCTGTTGGAACGTATGACAGAAAAATAGACGATGCTGGAAGAATTATTCTTGCACTTCTTGATGAAGCAGGCATTAAGGAGAATGACCGCCACTTGATTAATAGTATGCACCACACTACTGTTAAAGCAAGGATGTATGATGACGAAAAAAGGGTGTCAATGAGAGTTGATCGTGATCTGCTTCTTGAAAACCCGCAGGAAGTTGTTGCTGTTGTGAATAATTATCTTAATGAGTGTCCTGCTCCGGTCGTCATAGTTTCGGATTATGCGAAAGGTGTTGTGTCTCAGGAGTTGATTAGGTTGCTTGCAAGCTCAAAAGCAACAGTGTTCGTTGATCCTAAGCCAAAAAATAATGTGAAATACACTGCAAATGGTTTTCCTTTTGTGTTGCGCCCAAATAAAGCTGAAGCATCAGAAATAGCAGGTTTTAAGGTGGATGAAGAGCATCTTGCAAGAGTTCTTCAGTCGCATGGCGCAAGAAACGTGATAATTACGTTAGGCAAAGAGGGCATGATTGTTCTGGATGAAAAAGGGACATTAACAAGAATGCCTGCATTGGCTTCTGCAGTTGATGTTACAGGAGCAGGAGACACTGTGATAGCAGGGCTTGCTGCATTTCATTCTATTGGGTTACCGTTGAGAACTTGCTGTGAGCTTGCTTCTGTTGCTGCTGCAGTGGTTATTCAAAAGTCCGGAACAGCAACAGCAACTATTGATGAGATAGATGCGTTGCGGCAAAATGTGAAGATTTAGCGCCAAGAGTTATCACTCGCCAATAATGAAAATATCGAAAGGTTTATATACTTAACACACATAATAGTTATAGAGGTATTATAAAATGAAATTTTGGGAATTAATGGGTTATATTGGCAGCATAGGCGGTAGCAGTATAGCAATCGGCGTTCTTGGTAATGCTATTCTTAACCATGGCAAGATAAGAGAGCCAAAAAAAGAGGATTATTCAACTATTGATGGAACAGTTGTTTCACCAAAGCATGGCAGGTGCTACATTAAAGACTTAGATGAGGATGGTACTGCAGATGTTCTCTTCGGGAGCCAAGATACTGCCTGCAACATATATGCAGTTCTTGTTGCGCCAGAATACCTTAAAGACCCGTCATTTTTAAAACTTGGCGATGAAAACCAAATAACAATGACTAAACAACAAAGAGAGTTGTTGTCACAAATAAGAGCTCTTCAGCAGCGTTTCAATTACGAAACCGACATGCGGGCTTACAAAGGATTTCCAAAAGAAATGCCGCTTGCAGAATCCTCAGAACAAAGCGAGCCACGATAAGTAATTCCTTCAGTTTTACAGGCCGGCTGATTTTGTATTTCAACTCCGAAACATTTATATAGTTCTCGCTTATTTATTTTTTTAGTTCTAGGGGATTCTAATGACAGAACATCAAATACTGAAAACAGGCACTACGACAGTAGGCATTATGTGCAAAGACGGCATTGTGCTTGCTGGTGATAGAAGGGCAACTGCTGGCTACATAGTTTATAAGAAAGCAAGAAAGGTAGTTCCTCTGAGTGATAATATGGCAGTAACCACAGCAGGCAATGTTTCAGATATTCAGTTAATGGTAAAGCTTGCAAAAGCAGAAATGATGCTTAAAGATTTTCAAACTAACAGAACAAGCACTGTAAAAGAGGTTGCAAACTTATTGGGTGGGCTTTTGTATTCTAATATAAGAAGGATGTCTATGATTCCAGGAATTGCTGCGTTTCTTCTGGGTGGCCGGGATAATTCTGGCTTTCACGTGTATTCTCTTGATCCTGATGGCAGTGCTTTAGAAGTGGATGATTATGTTGCTGATGGTTCTGGAAGTGTTTTTGCTTTAGGACTTCTTGAAGCAGAATACAAAAAAGGCATTAATGTTGAGGATGGCGTTAAGCTTGCAGTGAAAGCAGTTAATTCTGCTTTGCAACGCGATCCTGCATCTGGCAATGGAATAGATGTTTTAACGATTACATCCAAGGGCATGCAGTTTGTTCTTGAAAAAGAGATTGATACGCGTATTACAGTATAAAGGTATTCTCAATGGCAGAAATAATAAAAGAGATTTTAAAACAGTTACCTGAAGACAAGATTAGCGATGCTTGTTTTGAAGGAGCAAATATTGTGCTTTATACAAAAGACAAAGATTTTTTTATTAACAATGATGGGGTGGTCAGAAAGGTCGTGCAGGAGTTTAAAAAAAGAATAGAGCTCCGGCCTGATCCAAAAATCACTGAAGAACAAGCTGTTGCTGAAGAGGCAATTAGAAAAGGGCTACCTGAAGAGGCAGGTGTTGGCAACATAATATTTGATTCTCAAAGGTCTATTGTATACATTGAAGCAGACAAGCCGGGGATTGCGATTGGAAAGCAAGGTTCAATTCTTAAGGATTTGAGAGAAAAAATATTCTGGATTCCTATTGTGAGAAGAAATCCTCCAATAAAGTCTCAGATTATAGATAATATTCGTTCAGTGCTGTATCAAAATTCTGATTATAGAAAGAAATTTCTTGATAAAGTAGGTCACAGAATTTATGATGGTTGGGTGAAGGAGAAAAAGCAGGAATGGGTCAGGATAACAATGCTTGGTGCTGGCAGAAGCGTAGGCAGGAGCTGCATGCTTTTTCAAACACCTGAAAGTAATGTTCTTCTTGATTGCGGAATAGATGTTGCAGCACAGGAGCCGAGTGAGGCATATCCTGTTCTTGATGCGCCTGAGTTTGATCTTAACAAACTTGATGCAGTTATTGCTACTCACGCACATGTTGATCATGCCGGGTTTATTCCCTGGCTTTTCAAAATGGGCTATCGTGGTCCTGTATATTGCACTCCACCCACACGAGATGTGATGGCATTATTACAGTTGGATATGATAAAGATATGGAAGGGTGAAAACAAAGAGAGCTTGTATGATGTTGAGCATGTTAAGGAAATGGTGAAGCACACAATAACGCTTGATTTTGAAGAAGTAAGCGACATTACTCCAGACATACGGCTCACGCTCTATAATTCAGGGCACATTATTGGAGGGAGCATGGCCCACCTTCATGTCGGTAATGGATTGCATAATTTCATGTACACTGCTGATTTGAAGTTCGGCAGGACGCTTTTGCTTGAGCCAGCAACTTCTTCATTCCCAAGATTGGAAACACTTGCGATTGAAGGAACATACGGTGGCAGGACTAATATCATGCCTACACAGCAAGAGCAAGATGAGTTTCTTGCAAACCTGATTAAGGAGACAGTGAGCAGAAAAGGAAAAGTTTTGATGCCTGTGTTAGGGGTTGGTCGTGCGCAGGATGTGATGGTTATGATTGAAAGCATGATAAGAAAAGGAGAACTAGAAAAGATTCCAGTGTATATTGAAGGAATGCTCTGGGATGTTACTGCCATTCATACTGCTTATCCTGAGTATTTGAACAGGAACATAAGAAAGCTGATATTTCACAAGGATGACAATCCTTTTTTGAGTGATATTTTCAAGCGCATTGGAAGCACAAAGGAAAGAATACAGGTATTAGAAGAAACAGGCGCAGGAGTTATTCTTGCAACATCTGGCATGCTTGTTGGCGGTCCTAGTGTTGAGTATTTGAAGAATCTTGCTGACAATCCGAGAAACACTTTGGTATTCAGCTGTTATCAGGGTGAAGGCAGCCTAGGACGAAGAATTCAGGAAGGCGAGCGTGAAATCGTGTTTAAAGATGGGAAAAAACAGGAGGTTGTTCAGATTAAGATGGAAGTGCACAAGCTTGAGATTTCTGATCATTGCGATAGAAGACAATTGATGAATTTTGTGTTCAAGTGCAGTCCGAGACCGAGACGTGTTATTGTTCAGCATGGAGAAGTAAGCAGGTGTCTTGATTTGGCATCTAGCATTTACAAGCAGGGCAGAATAGAAACAGTTGTTCCTAGAATTCTTGAAAGCATCCGATTGAGGTAAAAAAAACTAACATTGTTTGTTAAGAAATTCTCCTGCAAGCTGTCTTGATTGCTCATTTTGTTCTGTGTCTGCACTAATTTCTTTTGCTATTCCAATTCCTGTTTTCACATAGCTGTTGTGAGCATTTGCAGGCATGATGACTAAGTTTGAAAATACTGACAATTGCGAATATTTTCTTTTTTGTTCTACTCCTTTTGGCACTGAGAAACGCGAGTCATTTTGTTCGAGCAGTTCTTTCCCGGTCACACCAATTTTTGTCATATCTTGCATTATTTTTTTGACATCCGGGAATGCAGAATCAAACCAGTCTTGTCCTGTGTTTATTCTTTCAGCAGTTTCGTATGCTTGCGTCATTAATCCTTTTACTTTTTTTCTTATACTTTTGTGAGATATTGCTTCAAGAACCGGTTGTTTCACACGAGCATCTATTGTTGCTTCACTTCTAGTATATCCAGAAAAGACAACCTCATCAGTTCCTGAAGTGCCAAGAATTGCTATGAATCCTTGCTTGTTCCATCCATACCCTGTACCTATCATGCACAGTAATCCATTTTTAACAGCAAACTCATCAGGATATAATGTGCTAAACCGGTATTGCGGGTTTGTTAGCAGCGTAATCCATTGTTTCATAGTTTTATTTGGCTTTGATTCTAAAGGAATGTTCGGGTTTGTGTCAGGAAATTCACACTCATTAGATACTGTCACACCAAATGCATCACAAAGAAGGTTTCCGTCCTGTTCAGAAAGTGTTTTCATAACTTCTAAAATTGCATCGTTAGGATTTGGGTGGTTTTTGTCAATTCTGTGGAGTGCTCCATAATACATCATCACCCATGCCAGGTGCGCAGGATTATTTCTAAAATACTCCATATTTTCAACTGCTGTTGCCAATACCTTCTTTCTTGATTCTTCAAATACACTCATTTTATGTTAAAGAAAGAAGATATTTAAGAACCTTCACATATGTGAATGCAACTCTCATAAATTATTGCAACTTGGCTAAGCGTATCAAAGAAGAAACAGTTATTTTCCCACAGCCCTTGTGGCTTGATGAGTAGTTTGAAGATATTTTGTTTTGTTGTCACACCAAGCCCTTACCTTTTATTTGCGTTGTGCTTGCAACCGGCTGCAACAGATTGTATTGTTCATGTCAATAAAACTGCTAATTGCGTTAAGCCCACAGTCAGAGCGCATGAGCTGCTGATAAGTTATAACTTCACTTAAGATAAGAGTTAGCAGTGGCTGCTGATAAAATATTACATCACTTTATTTTACTCTTCCACATTTTTAGCAACAGAGAATTGCCAACAACAGTAACTGAGCTTAATGCCATTGCCGCTCCTGCTATCGCAGGGTTGAGCAGCCATCCTGTGAAAGGGTATAGGACACCTGCTGCTATTGGTATACCTATTGTGTTGTAGAAGAATGCCCAGAAAAAGTTTTGCTTCATTTTTTTGACAGTTCTTGTTGATATGTCAATGGCTGTAACTACATCAGTCAGTTCGTTTTTTACAAGCACGATGTCTGCGCTTTCTATAGCAATGTCTGTTCCTGAACCGATTGCAATACCCAACTGTGCTTGAGCAAGTGCTGGCGCGTCGTTGATTCCGTCTCCCACCATTGCAATATTTCTTCCCTGCGCTTGTAATTGTTCTATCTTTTTTGCTTTGTCTTCTGGCATTACTTGTGCGAAGAATTCATCAATGCTTGCCTCTTTTGCAATTGCTGCTGCGGTTCTCTCATTGTCTCCAGTTATCATTATTACTTTTTTGCCTTGATTTTTCAATTCGTTTACTGCTGCTGCACTATTCTCTTTTATTGTATCAGCAACAGCAAGCACTCCGGTTAGTCTTCCGCTTATTGCAATGAGCATTGCGGTTTTTCCTTCATCTTCAAGTTTCTTCAGATCTTTTTCAGCAATTTCATAACTTATTTTCTCGTCTTCCATGAGTTTTCTTGTTCCGAGCACGATACTCGTTTTTCCTATAAACGCGCGCACGCCTTTTCCAGGAAATGCTCTAAAGTTTGTCACAGGAGATATTTTTAGCCGTATTGCTGCTTTAACTATTGCTTCTGCTAATGGGTGTTCTGATGGTTTTTCTACAGAGCCAGCAACTGTCAGAAGTTCGTCTTTTGTTATTTTGGTTAGTGGAATAACATCTGTGAGCACAGGCGCACCTTTCGTTATAGTTCCTGTTTTGTCAAACACAATCGTGTCAATTTCTGAAGCTGCCTGAAGGGCTCCTGCACTTTTTATTAACACTCCTTTTTCTGCTGCCTTTCCTGTTCCTACCATCACTGCTGTTGGTGCAGCAAGCCCTATTGAGCACGGGCAGGCAATTATTAAAACAGCAATAAGTGAACTTAGCGCAAATATGATTCCTTGACCGTATGCGTACCAGAATATGAATGCAGTTACTGCAATAAGCAATACTGCGGGAACTAATATTGCTGCTATCTTGTCTGCTATGTCTTGTATTGGCGCTCTGCTTTCCTGTGCTTGTTCTACCAGCTTTATAATCTGTGCCAATGTTGTTGAGCTTCCTACTTTTGTTGCTTTGAATTTGAAAGAACCGTGCTTGTTTACAGTTCCACCTATGACTTTGCTGTTTCTTGATTTTTCAACAGGCATGCTTTCTCCAGTTATCATGCTTTCATCAACAGAAGAATTTCCTGAAATTATTATTCCGTCTGTCGGTATTCTTTCGCCGGGCTTCATTATTACTATATCTCCCTCTTTTAGTTCTTCTGCAGGAATTTTTATTTCCTTTCCTTTTCTTAATACAGTTGCTATTTTCGGCTGCAGATTCATTAATTTTCGTATTGCTTCGCTGGCTTTGCCTTTTGCAATTGCCTCAAGCCAATGCCCCAATAGTATGAATGTGAGCAGAAATGCTGCGGTTTCAAAATAAAAGCTCTCCATTCCTGCTTCGTAATTAAAGAACACGACAATCATTGCCGCAATGCTGAAAATGTACGCTGCCCCCACGCCCAATCCTATAAGACTATCGGCTGTTGGCATTCTGTTGATAAACATGGCTTTAGCGCCTCTTATGAAAATATGCCTGCTGACTATCATAACAGGTGTTGCTAAAATGAACTGGATAATTGCCATTGTTTTGTGTGCTACCTGTAGTGATGGCAGCCCAATGAGAGGAGCCATGACTAAATAAAATAGCGGCATACTTAATACGAACGATATTAGAAACTTTTTTTTCAAGGAATTTATTTGTTGAGTTCTCGCGTGCTCGTTATCAACAGTGGCTTTTTGTGCAGAATAGCCAGCATTTTCTATTGCGCTTATTAGTGTTGCAATGTTTACTATTGAGCCATCATATTCTATCTCTGCTATTTGCGTGGAGGCATTTGCTTTTGCTTTCTCAACGCCCTTTATCCTTTTTAGAGTTGATTCTACAATGTTTGAACAATGCGTACTCATCATGCCTTCAACTTTTAGTGTTATTTGTTCTGTTTTTCCCATTTTAAATTGCAGTTATTGCTTTTTTTAGTTTTTGCTCAACCCTTTCTGCTAACTCAGTAAGTTTTGGATTATTTATTCTTTTCATTACCTCAGTTGGTTTTATTGCAGAAACAAACACCTTGCCTTCTTTTTCATAAACAATGACATTGCATGGCAACATAAGCCCTATTTCTGTTTCTTTCTGTAATGCCTCGTATGCACTCATCGGATGGCACGCTCCCAGTATGATATAGTTCGGAAAGTCAATGTTAAGCTTTTCTTTCAGTTTTGCTTTTATGTCTATTTCAGTTATTATTCCAAATCCCTCATTTTTTAATACTTGCCTTGTTTTTTCAACAGCTTCAGAATAACTAAGAACCGTTGCTTTCGTATTGCTGTATTCTGCCATTTGTTGTTCTAAATGGGTATAGTTTTTAAATTATGTGATATTTCTTTCATTAATGACCAAAATGTCTATTGCAGGGGTTATTGATTTGCCTGAAACAGCCACTAAGCTAGAAAGCACTAAGCCACGCACGAAGCAGACAGGCACAGACGCAATTGGTTCAAGAGTAGTTGTCGTGTGCCCTTATCCTAAGTTTAATGAATTTTTTCAGTCAGAAATTCCAAAAATTGTTAGAGGCGCCTTAACTGAGATTATTCAGGAGGCAGAAATAGACACACCTCCTTATATTAATGTGGATGAAAGAGAACAGAATGCTCCAAAACCGTATTTCATTATTGATTTCGGTAGCGTTCTTCATAGGGTTTCAGGGTGCTGGCTTGAGCAAGCGAGAAGAAACTGCTTAATGTCTGCTGCCGGAAAGTTTTTTACTGATTACGACAAGGAAGTGCTTGCGCTTAAAGATGAATCTACACTTTTTAAGTCAAAAGATTCAAAAAAAGGTGCTGTCGCAGCAGCAGATGCAGTAACTAGAATGCTGAATGTTTACTTGCACGAAAAACTGCCCACTCTTTGGAAAACTGTAGATGAAATGCAAAAACCAGATGAAGTGATTACTATTGCGGGTTGCAGTGCTTATGGCGATTATGCCACCAGAAATAAAATCCGGTGTCTTCAACCAAGTGCCTCTACACTAGTTTCTTTGTTCAAAGCCAGAGTTAATGACAAAGGAGGCGGTTTTATTCCTGACTCAGTAAAACCAGAGGATTATGCGGACGTAATAAAAGAGGATGTGAAAGGTATGGTATATCATGGAAAAAAATACGGTCTTTTTTTCCGTATCGCAGAGTAAAAAAGGATAATAATTACCAAAAAGCAATCTATTATTTTCCGGCAGCTCCCCATAAAAAGGATAAGAGTGTAAGACGATACTACATTTCCGCAGCTCTTGTGGCTTGGCTTGTGGTTTGAACGCTTCTTGTTTTGTTGTCACACCAAGCCCTTACAATGCACTCGCAACAGGTTGCAACAAAGGGCATTGCTCCTGTCAATAAAACGACTAATTGCGTTAAGCCCACAGTCAGAGCGCAGTAACTGCAGGGCAATAAAATACTTTGCTCAGATATGATTTAAGAATAATTCTATGCTTACGCAACAGGGTGCAACAAATAGTATTGCTCATGACAAGCAATACGCCGAATTACATTAAAGTTCACAGTCAGAGCACGATAGTTGCAAGGCAAATACTCTGTTTGTTCAGAGAATTTTTGGCAAGGGTTGCAGGACAAATATTTCGTTTAATCAGTATATTCTTAGCAATGGCAAAAACTTCATTTGTTCGTAACTGTTTTCGACACCCAAACATAAGGACTATCAAACGATAGCCCGGTTACGGGCCGAGAGGGATTTGAACCCCCGTCCCGGGGTCCGAAGCCCCGTATTCTGTCCAGACTAAACTATCGGCCCATTAATGACAAAACCTCGCTTATTTAAAAATTGTTTCACTCACGCATTAAAACTTGGCAGGAATGTGCTTATTCTGCTCGCTGAAGAAGTCGTGTAATGTAGCCAGCTATGCTATTTCTTATCTTTTTGCTTGTAGGCATGTTAAGCAACGAAGGAACTACTTTTGAATTGTCAGCGTATGTTTTGCTAAGCTTATCATGATGAAACTTGACTAAATCTTCTGATATCCTTTTTATAAGTTTGGTTTTAATTCTGCCCATACCTCATTAACTCCGTGTTGCTTTATAAACATTTGTTTTTTTCTTGTATCTGCCGCGCATACCTACAATGTTTAAGCGCTGCAATACGTTTTTGGCTCCTGAAAAACTACACTTGTAGCCCGCATAAAATAATTTCAGAACATCTGAACAAATAGAATAATGACTACTTTCCAGTGCCTGATGAAAAACGTGCAAATCAACAGCTCTGTCCTCATCTTTAGCAGAAAAATAGCTCAACCCGAAATCAATAAGCCAGAGTTTACCTTTTTCAACTAACACGTTGGAAGTTGTGAGGTCGCCATGAATTATCCCAACAGCATGCATTTTTCCAACAATCTTTCCTAACTCTTTTGCATATTCAACATGTTTATCAAGAACGTCCCTGAGCTTTTTGCCGTTTACCCTCTCCATAATTATTTCAAAATCAGCACTTTTTATTATTCTTGGAACGCAAATTCCTTCGCTTTTCAGTTTTTCAAGTATTTTGATTTCTCTCTTTGTCCTGCCTTTTCTGATTGCATCATCGATTTCAGCAATTCTATAATTCTTTTTCGGCCTGATTTTCAGCACCGTCAATTTATTCTCATAAAGTATTGCTTCAGCCCCTTGTGCGATCTGTTTCATAACTCGATTGCACTTCGGTTGCTTATTAATCTTTTCCAGCACATACTTAAATTTAGTACGCTCATCAAATAAGGTAATATTTAAATTGTTTGCGTGATAATATGGCAATATGGCAGTACTCACAAGCAATAACTCAAGCATTGGAGAAATAGACTTTACAGGGTTAGACGGACTTCTTGAGAAGTTCAGACATGAGAATCCTGAATGCATAATAGTCGGAGCGAGAAAAACAGAGCACCTGCCTTGCTATCGTTTTTTAAATAAGTGCGGCGTAACTGTTGCTCACAAGCTTCCTAATATTGAGCTCGCACTCATTATAAAAGACAAAAGCACCATAACAAAAGAACAAAAATTTTCAGATGATTTTTATTACATTGAAGTGCATCCTTTGAGAGTTAGGGGCTTTCCAGTTGAAGCAAGTGTTGAGTTTAAAGAATTCCGGGACAGACATTATGGTATTATTGGCGCACCAGATAAAGTATGTCAAAATACTCCTGAAACAGTTTTTGTTCCAAAACAAAAATATCTGCTACCCGGAACAAACGGTTCACCATTTGAAAGAAATCATTTCCCTAGGGATTGGCTTAACGATCTTTTAGAAGACGGCTCAACCAATCCTTGTGAAATGTCAAAAGCAGAATACGCTCGTTACGTAAGAAAAAGATATGATTGCACGCTTGATTTTGTGAGCAAACTGTTTGAAGAGTTGAAGGCAAATGATTTGTCAGGATACGGAGAAGTTAATAAAAAACGCGTTGCTCCTGAAGACATGACGCTTCCTGTTCTTTCAACAGAGCCGGTTATGGGCAGATCCTTTATTGAAAGAGATTTTCAGCCATGGTATAAAAAGGCATACGCATTTGCGTTTGGAAGTAATACCTGCATCAATCACAACATGTCACGTGATTACGAGATTACTTTAATCGGTGCTGAATTATGTCTTTTCGTTTCATCATTTGGTTTCGGACCGAGTATAGCCAGTTTATCAGTTAAAGAACATCGGGCTTATTCTTTATTAATGCTGCCAATTGCCTATCTTGGAACAGACCTTCTTTGCAGGTTAAGAAGAAAAAGCAGCGCAGGCATTATTGGCAGTGCGTATGAACACTTCTATGAAAATACTCCGGCTAAAAATAAGCTGAACGAATAAAGAAAACTTGCCATAATGTCCCACGCCAGATTATACTGCCACAGCCAAACGCTTCTTTGACAGCATTTTGTTTGTTTTTTCTTTCAGTATCTCCCAGTGGAAAGTAATCATTCTTTTTACAGTCGGGTCATTCGTATTCAACTTGTACAGTTTTGCCCTGCCAATGTCTCTCGTGTGAACAGCCACTTTCTTTTCAGTCAGCGTTTTCCAAGCCCTTGTGAAAGACGTCCACCCAACAAACGCTCCTTCAGCTATTTCAGTCATTGAATAGTCAAAATCCTTCCCAAGAATAAGAAAATTCATTATTCTGACTAAAGACGGATCATCAAAGTATTCCACGAAAATGCTTGATTGTTTCATATTTTACCTCAATTTTAGTGTTCCACAATTATTTCTTCCTCTTTAATCTGCTTATGAACTTTCTGTTTGGTGGTTTCCCAGTAGAAATCCCTGAATTTTTTGATTATTGGATTCACCAAATTAAGCTTATACATTTTAGCTTTCCCGACAATTCTAGTGTTTATTACTATATTTTCCTTTTCTAATTTGGTCCAAAATATCTTAAGCGTAGAATAACCCACTTCTGAAAGTGCAGCAATATCAGTCATACTATAATCAAAGTCTTCATTAACCACTAGAAAATCTAAAACTCTCAATATAGGCGAGTTTCCGAATATTTGCAAAAATACAGTTTTGTTTTCCATTGCATCTAATCTTATGGCACAGCACATATATAAAGGTTTCTACATTTAGCCGATATAAGCTATTAATATTAATCGTAAATAAAAAGTATTATAATATAAATACGCGTCGAATTTTCGTATGGGCAAAAAATTAAGCGACACGAATTATTCAAAAATAAAGAAAAATATTTTGAAAAAAATTTACTCAAATCAAGCGTTTAGC
>JACQMV010000058.1 GCA_016203395.1 Candidatus Woesearchaeota archaeon
ATAGCAAACGAAACATATGCGAAAATTTACTTCGTTTGCTATAATTTTAAATGAAAATCCACAACAGTTAAGCATGAATCTCAAGAATGTCGCTATCCTTCAATTGCCGATTCTTGTCACGAACAACCTGACCTGGAAATTTAGAAGAAGGTCCCCAAATTCTGGCATAACGAAACTTTCTTGACAACTCACGATGAATGCGATCACAAACAACACCAATAGTAGTTCCTGAACGAACAATCATCGGCTCATCCAAATCCGGCTTTTTATTAACCTCCTTCAAAAAAACACGAATGAAACCCAGCAAAGAATACAACCGTTCCTTCAGCTCGTCAATACCAAGCCCAGTGTGCGCACTTACAACAACATCAGGATGGACACGCCTCTTCAACTCATAAATCTGCTGCTTTGACACCAAATCCGCTTTGCCAAGAACAACAAGTGCCGGAAGATAAGAACGATTACTCTCTATAACATCTAACAGCTGATCAATAGAAACATCCTCTCTAATCACAACATCCGCATTGTTAATCCGAGACTGCTGCAAAACTGCTTTTATAGTATCCAAAGACAATGAAATCTTAACAGTACCATGAACAATAATGCCACCGCGCTCCTTTCTCGTAATTTTAACATCAGGAACATTCTGATTAACACGAACATTTGAAGCAAAAACCTCTCTCATCAAAGCAGGCAAGTGCTCAGGATGCTGAGCATCTACCAATATTATTATCGCATCACAAGTTCGCAAAACAGCAAGCACTTCCTTACCACGACCGCGACCAGAAGCAGCACCCTCAACAATTCCCGGAACATCAAGAATTTGAATACGTGCACCCTTATGAATCAAAACACCAGGAATCACTGTAAGAGTCGTGAACGCATACGCAGCCACCTTGCTATTACCACCAACAAGCTTGTTAAGCAACGTGCTCTTACCAACACTAGGAAAACCAAGCAAAACTACAGTACCATCTCCTGTTTTTTTAACATCAAACCCGTGACTGGATTTACCAGTAGAGCCACGTTTTTCACTTCTACGACGCAATTCTGCAATCCTTGCCTTAACAACACCAAAATGATGCTCAGTTGCCTTGTTATACTGAGTTTCCCTAAGCTCATCTTCCAAACGCTTAATCTCTGCCTCGTAATCCATAACAACAACAAAAGAGAAACGGTTTAAAAGATTATGTGGAACTATAGCACAAAACTAACTATCAAGAATACTTATAGCATTAAAAAGCTGAGTTCTCGTAAAACTCTCAATAGAAGAATCACTAGACAATTCCTCCAAAGCATTCCTTGCTCTAGAAAGCGTTAAAGGACTATCAGTATGCAACAATTCAATAATCGTATTAAGCCGCTGCTGAAGATTCTTAGACACATCTGCACTAATCTCTGAAAGCATCCCAATAACTTGCTCATTCATTCTTCATCTCACCCACAATTTCTTCCTGCAAAACTTTAGCATCCTCACGCATCCTACCCTCCTGTTTTTCCAAACTACCAATCTTAAGCTCAAGAATCTCCTTCCTTGAAAGAACATCCTTTTTCAAAACCTCCTTATCTGCAGAAACCATGATATTACCAATAATCCTAAAAGATTTTGAAGAACCCTGAAGCTCCTTCAAAGCACTCTCAAGCTCAAAAAAAGCACTCTGAAACTGCTGCTTTTGCTGCACAAGCTGAGCCACATTCTGCTCTAACAACTGCAACTTGCTAACCTTTTCCTGAACCTGCTTATTCATACTGCTTGCACAACCGTTGGCTGGGAACGACCCTTAAAAAGAAGCTTTGAACCGCAATAAGGACAACGAACACGCTTTCCCATCATTTCCTCACTAATCTTTTTTTCACACATAAAACAAACATACTTCACCATTTCACACCTTCTCAGCCATCTTCTTAGTCTGGCCAATAAAATAAGCATCCTCTGCAAACTTGCTAAAGCAAGAAGAACACTCATAAACACCCAAACTCGTGCGCTTTGCCTTATCCTTCAAACAAAAAGGACACTTTTGCGGCTTACGCTGATCAAACTCAATCTGAGCTGCTTTAAAACGATTAGTGCGCCCATACCTAGTGCCATAACGTTTCACAGGACCAACACCTACAATTTCGGTCATAAACAAAACAAAAGAAACACCCTTTTTAAACATTACGCACGAAAATCATTATCACTGGCTAATGTTTAAAAGCCAAGCAAAAATCAGCAAGACAAAATGACAGCACTGATGAAAGTAAAAGCATGGGGAGTGGGCGGCAGCATACCTGCACCAAGTTCAGAACAAGAAAACTACGACAGATCAGTAAGATTACTAGAAAGATTTGTATTAGACATACGCAAAACTGCAATGTTTGCAACAACTGTAGAACGCGGAAAGAAAGAAGACCTCGAAACGTTCATCCAAACTTACCTACAAACATTATCACCTGCCTTTGTTAGCGGATACCCAAGAGATACAACATGCATAGAAATACAAGCAAAAGACACACCATTAATAATACTAGATGCAGGAAGCGGAATAAGAAGACTAAGCCAAGACTTAACAAAAAGAACAAAACTAAACCCATTAAACACAAAACCAGAATACGACAACCAAATACAACTATTCATATCACACACGCACTGGGACCACATACAGGGCTTTCCATTCTTTGCACAAGCATTCAACCCAAACTTAAAAATACACTTTTACGCAATGCAAAATCCAACAAAAAAACTAGAAACAGTTCTTGCAGGACAACAACAAAGCCCATACTTTCCAGTAGAATGGCAACACCTGCCGTGCGAAAAAGAATTCACAGAATTAACGCCATACAACAGAAAAACAATAGACGTAGGAAATGTAAAAGTAAGCTGGATACCAACAGACCACCCGGGCGGCGCACTAGGATACAGATTTGAAACAAAAGGCAAAGCAGTAGCAATAGCAACAGACCACGAACACAGAGACATAGAACATCCCGGACTTGTTAATCTAGCAAAAGATGCAGACGTATTCTTTTACGATAGCCAATACCTGCCAGTAGAATACAAAGGCGGAAACAAAAACACGCCAGCAGGACCAGTACCGCGACTCGGGTGGGGACACAGCACATACGAATGGGCAATAAAACAAGCAGAAGCATCATTAGAAGCAGGAACAAAACAAGAAATGACACTCGTACTCGTACACCACGAACCAGCAAGAAATGACTTTCAGCTAGAACAATTACTAGAACAAGCAATCGGATATGCTGCCTTAAACAATGTAGGAACAGACAAACAAATGAAAATTGAACTAGCAAGACCTGAACAAACATACACGTTTGAAGAATAAAAATGGAAAACTCCCGCTTAACAGCACCATTTGAACTCAAAAAAAGGCAGTCATACTTACTCACACGTGCCAGAAGGATTTAAAAAAGGAACTGACGGAGTGTATCCTGTATTTTTCCTTGATGATACAGTAATAGGTCTTGATACTTCACTCACAGACTCGTTTGAAGGCAACGCATTTCTAGAATGCGGATGCCAAGACTACAAAAAAAGAGAACAAAGATTTGATGAAGGAAAAAGCTACAAACGCCAACAGAAAAGTCAAGAATTAGGATGGGACTGCGTAGCAACATGCGAGCACATCATACTACTAAAAAGATACTTTATCAGACCACTACTAGAACACGTAATAGCAGTAATCGCAGAATCTCATCCGAACCGAAAAACCGAAACAACAGCAACATTCCTGAGAAGCAGAGAAGCAGGAATTTTCCCACGAATCGCACACGAAGTAGCTGCCAAGTATTTAGAAGGATCAGCACAAACCCACTGATTGTGAAAATTAGTAAAAGCATAATACGTAATCAATCATTTGTTCCACAATTCATGTGCTCTGCTAAAAATACAGATGAAATATTTGCCATTACTAACCCCCATCTTAAACGATTTTGCAGAACATATCTTAACTGATTCTGCAAAAAATCATCTGGGCAAATCAGGCATCTGCTTTGCGGCCCTTGCTAATTCTTATCTTAAACGAGGTTATAACTTATCAACAGGTCTTGCGCTCTGACTGTGAGTTTTAACGCAAGTTTGCGTATTATTCGTCAAGAGCAATACCTTTTGTTGCAATCTGTTGTAAACACAACGCAAACAAAAGGTAAGGGCTTGGTGTGACAACAAAACAAAATACCTTCAAACTACTCATCAAGCCACAAGAACTGTGAAAAGCAGTATCATCTCACACTCTTATTTTTTTGGATAGAGTTGTAGGAAAATAACAACACCTTCTTTGATAAGTATTAGCATATACCGGAAAGAACAACACACTTATAACTGGCTACTAGCTTAGCCAAGCACAACTAAGACGTTGCGGATTTGACAAACATTTATAAGTGATAATTCGGAAGATAAACTCATGACAACAGCACAACAGATGCACAAACTGAAAAGATTCATCAAAGAAATAGAATCATACAAAGCACCTCACACAGAATTCGTAACAGTATACGTTCCAGCAGACTATGAACTGAACAAAATAATCCAACACCTACTGCAAGAACAAGGAACAGCCACAAACATAAAAAGCGCAACAACAAGAAAAAACGTAATAGACGCTTTAGAAAGAATGATAGTCCACTTACGACTATTCAAAAGAACACCACTACACGGACTAGCAGTATTCTCTGGAAACATAGCAGCATGGCAAGGCAAAAACGACGTAAGAGTATGGAGCATAGAACCGCCAGTACCAATACAAACACGACTATACAGGTGCGACAAAGACTTCAAAACAGACGTACTAAGAACAATGCTTGCAACAACAGAAGTATACGGGCTCGTAGTGCTAGACGCAAGAGACGCAGCAGTAGCACTTCTAAAAGGAAAAGCAATCATCCCAACAGCAAAAACACACTCACACATACCTGGAAAAATGAGAGCAGGAGGACAAAGCAGCGTAAGATTCGCACAAAACAGAGAACTCGCAATAAAAGAACACTACAAAAAAACAGCAGAACTAATGAAACAACAATTCCTACCAATGATAACAGAAATAAAAGGCATAATAGTAGGAGGTCCGGGACCAAGCAAATACGAACTCATAGATGGAAACTACCTAACAGGAGAACTGCAAAAAAAAATACTCGGAGTAAAAGACTTATCATACACAGAAGACTTCGGACTCCGTGAGCTCGTAGAAAGAAGCGAAGACATACTAAAAGAAGCAGAAGTAACTGAAGAAAGAAAAATAATGACCCAATTCCTAGAACTGCTAGCAAAAAAACCAGGAATGGTAAGATATGGAATACAAGACTGCAAAAAAGCAATAGAAATGGGAGCAGTGGACAAACTACTCGTATCAGAAGTAGTTGAAGACCAAACAGCAGACGAACTAGAAGCACTAACAGGAAAATACGGAACAACACTAATAGTGATAAGCACAGAAACACGAGAAGGCGCACAACTCAAAGAACTTGGAAAAGTAGCAGCAATACTACGATACGAACTACAAGAATAACAACCTCACAACTTAAGCACAACAAGATTAGTATTTCCAAGATTCTTCTTCTCCACAACCTCGCGCAAAGAAAGCTTCTGAAGCAAACGAGAAACCTGAACCTTCGACATGCCTGAAAATGCAACAAGCCGGTTCTGCTCAATACTACCTTTGTTATCCAAAAGAATCTTTACGACAACACGCTCATCAGCAGGCAAAACTCTCAACACCCGCTCAAGCTGAACCCTACTAAGCCGCCACTGAAACAGCAAAACAACAACTGCACCAACAATAATTGACAAAAAACTAATCAAATAAACAATCAAAGGCAACTGCATATTAGTGCTGCTCGTGTAAGCCCCATTAACTATCGCAAACATAACTCCGAGTACGAAAACAAGCACCAGCCCAACAACAAGACGCCACCTATCAGTCTCCATTCCCAACTTCCTTTTTCAAACGCAAATACTCTGAACGAGAAATCTCACCTTTTGCAAGACGCTTTTTCAAAATATCTGAAGCAGATTCATCAGAATGAAAACCAAAGGTATTACAACGCAAAAGCCAATATATAATAAGAAAGAAAAAAACAAGGATGAGCAGCTGAGAGAACCAGCCAACACTCCCGTGCATATACTCGTGCATCATACTGCCCACTAATCCTTGACTGCTTAAATACTTAATGCCTGCACCTGCCACAATGCGAATGACCAAGCAGCTGCCACAATAACACAATCACCATCAAGGCAAAAAGCCAACCCGTAAAACCAATCATTCACCACCTCCCATCATGCCTTCGCCCATCATGCCTTCGCCCATCATGCCTTCGCCCATCATCTTTTTGCAACTTTCAGCCATATCCTTCATGTCACCCATCATCTTCGCACCTGATGCACCATGCATTTCCTCCATCATTTTACCCATATCCATTTTGCCCATCATACCCTCCATCATACTACCATCCATCATCCCAACAGGGCTATCTGACTCACTATTGCTCACTTCAGCAGCCACAATACCAACTAAAACAGCAGCTACAAGCAAGCCAACAAACACAATATTCATTCCACTTTTTTTCGCCATTTTATTTCCTCCGCGCATTCGCGCAAGGTATCATAATATGAAACAAGCTAACTAATTTACTGAAACCAACGTTACAAAAAACGAAACAACAAGCAAAAAGAAAGAAACAGCAACAATCCGGATTGAAAACGAAGGAACACTACAAAAACAAACAAAGCACAGCCGCACAAGCTGAAAAAAGAAGAGACACGAATAGTGCCTGCAACTTTCCAAACGAATTTATAAACTACGAAAACAAACAAGAAACATGAACATACTATACGAAGCATACTGGCTATTATGGAATAATGTTAGTTACGAAACACAAGTAAGATACAGCGGACATTTCAAAGGACTAAACGCGTCAATAACAAAAAAAGGAAACATGATAACACTAAACCTGAGCAAAAAGTGGAAACAGATAGAAAAAGACATACAAATCGGACTGGCACAAGTCCTGCTATGCAAACTGCTCAAGAAAAAAGAAAGAAGCCAATACATAGAACTATATCACTACTTCATGAAAAGCATACACATCGCAATACCGAAAACAAAAACCGAACCAATACTAGAAGAAAGCTTCAACAGAGTAAACAAAGAATACTTTGAAGGAATAATAGAAAAACCGAACCTGGAATGGGCAGGAAACAACACAAGAACACTAGGAACGTATGATTACGGAACAGACACAATAAGAATAAGCAGAATACTACAAGAAGAACAACTAATAGACTACGTAATGCACCACGAAATGCTACACAAACACCTCAAATACAAGCACAAAGGACATAAAACAAGACACCACACAACACAATTCAGAACAAAAGAAAAAGAATTCCAAAATGCAGAAGAATGCGAAAGAAAACTAAGAAGAGTAGGCAGCATCAGCTAAACAACAACAGTATAACAATAACTTTATAAATCCCCATACTGTCGTGAAAAGTAATGGAAGTAAAACAAGTAACAGCAGTAGCACTCAAACAAGGAAGTTTCGTGCTTCTAGAAGGCGCAGCATGCAGAATTGCGGACGTATCAATAAGCAAAAGCGGAAAGCATGGCCACAGCAAAGTCAGAATAGTCGCAATAGGACTACTAGATGACAAAAAAAGAGACGTAGTGATGCCTGGCCAAAGCAGCGTAGAAGTTCCTATCATAGAAAAAAGAACAGCACAAGTAATAAGCGTAACAAGCGACACAGCAAACGTAATGGACACCGAAACATACGAAACACTAGAACTAAAAATACCAGAAGATATGAAAGGTAAAATAGAAGAAAACGGACAAGTCATGTACTGGATAATTGCAGGACAAAAAGTAATCAAACAAGCCAAAGGAGGAGAGTAATGGCAAAATTCCCAGAAGCAGAAGAACGAATAAGAAAAAACAAATTCGTGTGCAGAAGATGCCATTCAGTAATGAGAGGGCCCAGCATAAAATTTGTAAGAGGAGAAATCAAGTGCAGAAAGTGCAAAAACAGAAAGTTTAAAGCAAAAAGAAAGAGATAAAATGAATGAAACACTGCTAATAACTGCATTCATACTATTTATCGGGATAGTTCTGCTTAAAAACAGAAAAAAAATCAAAATCCAAGGAATATTCCCGCTACTATACGTAGCCCTTCTAAAAACAAGCATAGGACTAAAAAGCATGGGAGCAATTGCAAAAAAGTTCCCAAAAACATTCAACGCAATATACACAACAGGCATAGTTATCGGCTTTGCAGGAATGCTATTAATAATAATAGAACTAATAAGAGTGACAATAAAACTATTCAGCGGAGGCGGATCAGGAGTAGTTCCAGTGCTCCCGATAGAAGCAAAAGGAGTATTCTATGTACCATTCCTATACTGGATAATAAGCATATTCATAATAGCATTCATCCACGAATTCAGTCACGGCATTGCATCAAGAACATACAACATACCTGTTAAAAGCTCAGGAATAGCATTTCTGGGATTAATAGTCCCTATCATACCCGCTGCATTTGTAGAACCAGACGAACAAAAAATGCAAAAACAACAAACAAGAAAACAACTAGCCGTATTCGCAGCAGGCGCACTAGCAAACATAATAACAGGAATACTCTTCCTCATAATTGCACTAGCAGGAACGAACGCAATGCAGGAAATAATCCATTATGAAGGCGCAGAAATAACAAAAATAAGCCAAGACACACCAGCACAACAAGCAGGACTTGCCATAAACACAATAATAACCGGAGTAAACAAACAACCAATAAAAAACACAGAAGAAATACTAAAAATCCTAACAAAAACAGTTCCCGGAGAAGAATGGAAAATACAAACCGACAAAGGAGAATACACAATGAAGCTCGGAACAAGAAAAGACAACGGCAAAGCATACATGGGACTTGACCTAAAAGACAAAATAACAATCACCACAAGAAACACAGCAGACAAAATAATAATATGGCTAATCGGACTACTCAAATGGCTATTCGCACTAAGCACAGGAATCGCACTGTTCAACCTCCTACCTGCAGGACCATTAGATGGAGGCAGAATGCTAAAACTAGTTCTGGAAAAATACAACAAGCCAAGAATATGGAAAATAATAAGCACTGCAACATTCATGCTAGTACTAATCAATATTGCTTCCGGATTCATCAAATGACCGCAGTCATACTAATAGAACCTACTGTGCCAGGAAACATAGGCGCTATCGCAAGAGTGATGCAAAACTTTGAATGCACAGAACTCACACTAATAAACCCCAAATGCAACCACCTAAGCAAAGAAGCCCAAGACAGAGCAAAACACGCCAAAGAAATACTAAAACAAGCCAAAACAATAAAAAAACTAGAAGAAGCACCATACGACTACTTAATCGCAACAACCTCACAGCTAGGAAAAGATTACAACATAACACGACTACCAATACTACCAAAACAACTAACACAAATAATACCAAACAACAAAAACATTGCAATAGTATTCGGCAGAGAAGGAGAAGGAATGCACAATAACGAGATAGAAACGTGCGACATGGTATGCACAATACCAACAAGCAAAAAAAAACCGACAATGAACATAAGCCACGCAACAGCAATCATCTTATACGAGCTATTCCAAACAACAAAAGAAAACGTAACAAGCCACATAACACTCGCAACAAAAGAAGACAAAAAACGACTAATGCAGGAACTAGACAAAGCATTATCACGCATGAAAACAAGCCAAGAAAGAAAAACAATCTACAAAAAGATATGGAAAAGAATGGCAGCCAGATTCATACCGAGAAGAGAAGTCATGGCACTATACGGATTCCTCAAAAAGATTAAGTAACTCGCGAGTAGCAAAAAAAGGTAAGGTTTAAAAGCTGAAACTGAATTTAAGACATATGTACGATCTGGTGAAAACAAAAGAAGAACTTGAAACACTAGCAGAACTAATGCAAAAAGAAGTTCTCGGAAGAAAAGAAACAGTGGCAAGATACACCAGAATAGTGTATATCTCATCAACATTCCTAAATGGAACACGATCAGAAGTCAATGCCTGCCAGTCAGACTTTAATCTTGAAAGAATGACAGAAGGCATATACACAGTCACAGGAGTAGATGACCTTATGCCACACAACATTGAAGAAGTAAGAGTAGCAAGAGATCTACAACAACACAGATTCAGCTTCTGCAGAAAAAAGATTCCCCTACCAACAGAGAAAGCAACAATATTCTTTACTCTTCCTTTAAACATCACACATTACGACCAAGAACTAAGCGCATTCACAAAAAGCCACAAAAACACAAGAATAACACGCGCATTGACAATAGAGCAAAGAATAATTGTTAATTCAAACGGCGGAAAAGTAATACAATCAATACCATTTTTTCAAATACAATATACACACGGCTACCCGCCAATACAAACAAACCGAGACATAAAAGTAGTGTGCGCAACAAACGACGACATCAAAAGACTGCCAGCACTAATTGAGTATATTGCAGACCCGACACCTGACAAAAAAATAAAAAAAGCAAGAACATTCAGCGAAGCATTCTCAGAACTCCACCAAATATCCGGACTAAAATACGGCAGCATGGAAGAAGCAGGAATACCTACAGCAGAACTATATGATGTCATAATGCTGACAGGCGTGCCTGCACACGAAATATTTGGACACCATTTTGAAGAACCAATACGATATCTAAGTTTTGGAGAATCAGGCACATTCAAAAAAGGGCAAAACATAAAAAATACAGGACTCATTCTAACAGACAACCCTGCACAAAAAATAGCCGGGTTCAACGTATCAGGATTCACACTATATGATGCATACGGAAGAAGAAGAACACAAAGAACACACATACAAGACGGTCAAGTAATAGCATTTCTAGGAAGCGAATACGCAGATGAAGCAGAAAAACTAGGAAAATACAATAACACGCAACCAGAACACTTCACAGGCAACGCATCACAATACGTTGACGGATATTTCCCACAACCAAGAATGAGCTGCACAGTTCTCACAGGAAAAACAGAACAGGTTTGTACTGAAGGAAAACTCATTCTCGTTTCTAGCGAAGGACACACAGACCCAAGAGACAAAACATACCTTGTAAGAGCAGAAGAATGCTACATAATAAAAAACGGAGTTCCAAAAAGAGTAATACCACTACAAGTAACAGGCGGAATAAACCAAGCATTAGCAAACATCAAACTACTTGACGATGAAAGCTACCAGACAGGCATGTGCGGAAAACCAGAACCAATATACTACCCCAACTCAATAGGACGAGCAAGCGTGCCAGTATCACAGCTTGCAAAAAGCCAAATGTGGCAAGCACAACAAGTATACCCATTGCCAATAAGCGACGCCCACCTGAAAGTGCTCATGCGCCCTAACTAAAACACCACCAACTTCTATTACTAAAAAAAAAAATCTTAACTCATTTTACATTTGCCCTTGCTAATTCTTATCTTAAATTAGGTTATACTTTATCGGCAGCCCTTGTGCTCTGACTG
>JACQMV010000051.1 GCA_016203395.1 Candidatus Woesearchaeota archaeon
AGCTAATTGCGTTAAGCCCACAGTCAGAGCGCAGTAACTGCATGACAATAAAATACTTTGCTCAGATATGATTTAAGAATAATTGTATGCTTACGCAACCGGCTGCAACAAAGGGTATTGCTCATGGCAATAAAACAGTTAATTACGTTAAAGTTCACAATCAGAGCACATGACCTGCTGATAGGTTATGACCTAATTTAAGACGAATTTATTTAGAATTTTCAGCAAAACCAGTTAGTGTATGTTTTAGCAAGACAAGACAAAAAGCGTTCAAATCGCGAGTCAGGCCACAATGGCTGCGGATACAATGGCACATTTGTAGGGATAGTATTGTATTTTGATTATTGTGGGATTTCGCAGAGTAGTGTAGTGTTGCCTGATTGTATTGTTTCGCCTGTGTTTATGCATCTGCTTCCGTCCCAGCACTTGTTGATAGGGCAGCATCCTGATGTTTGTGCATTGTTGATTATTGGGCTTTTTTTCAGTGCAAAATACTCGTCTGCTTCGTTGGTTAGTTCTACAAACTTGTTTTCGTGCGAGCACAGGTATTTTTTTCCTGCGTCTATTATGCTGCATGGTTCAAGGAAGGTTATTAGGGGTTGTTTTGTTTGTGTTGGCTCAATCTTGATTTCTTGTATGGTTTCTTTTGTTGTTAAGTCAAATTCTGCTTTGCAGCATTGCCAGCTTATTGCAAATCCGGGATGTCCATAATTGTTTTGTATTCCGCACACGTATGTTCCTTGTTCGCATTGTTGTGATGAATATGCCATTCCAACAAGTGTAGGTTGTAAGTAGGGTGTTCTTTGTATTACGCGGTGTGGTGCGCTGCAGCACAGTATTTGTGCTGAATATCCTCCTCCTTTGTATCCTCCAAAGTGTGTTATTCCGCAGGGTAGCATGTCTTTCGGGCAGGCATATTTTCCTCCGTTTGGGTTGCCTGTTGCTTTTTTGAATTCTGTTCCTATGTTTGTGTTTACAGGACAGCAGGAGATTTCTTTTAGCCAATATCCTATGTCATTATGAGGATTGCACAAAACGCTGTTCTTAGGGCAGTAAGCATTTGCCCCGTAGCCCTCTCTTGGTACAGGGTTCTTTTTCCCAAAGCTTGTTGGTTCTCCGATGTTAAGTTCTTTTATTGTTGTTTCTGTTTGTGTTTTTTGTATTGTTTTTGTTGTTGATTTTGTTTCTTTAAGTGCGGCTAGTTTTTCTGTTGTTCCACACCCTACTAGTATTCCTCCTATGTTGAATACTTTGTCTTTGACAGCCATTGTTTTTTCTGGCACGGTTTTTCCGGTCATGCACGCGTTTTTTGTTGTTTTTCCCTTACATCTTGGTGCGCTTCTTATGTTTTGGTTTAATTTTTTGCTGTCTGTGCAATCAATACTCCCATCAGCGCTGAAGCTTGCGCCGCCAGTGCAGCATTCCTGTTCTATTATTGTTCCTCCTTGTCGTTTGCAGGATAAGTCTTCGGTTAGTTTGCATTTTCCTACTGATTCGCCGTAGTCCACCCAGTTTCCTTTTTCGCATTTCATGAGCGAATATTGTTCGCATTTTTCTTGACCGTGGAAGCACTCGCCCAGTATTGTAATTGTAGGAGTTGTTGCAGTAATGTCAAACTGGATGTTCGTTCCTTTTAGTGCCATTCCTGTATTCCACTTTCCGGTTATTTCAAAGTTGCAGTTGCTTTCCCATGATTTGTGGCACTGGCAGGTCTTTCCTTCAGGGCTCATGCATCTGGCTTTGAAGTTTTTTAGTATCCCTTCTTGCCAATCCGTATAATGTTTTCCGCACTCGCTATCTATAACTGCTTTAGTGTATATTTTACCGTTTTCTGTTTTGGCAGAAAATATCATTTTATCAGTGCACAGTTCTTTTTTTAGTGTGGTTGAGACAGTGCACTTTTCTGGCTGTTCGCATTTTATGTCTTTTCCATCAGCTGCAAATATCCCCTGATCTGAGCATGCAACAATAACCGCCAAGGATAATACTAAAATGAATTTTAGATAGTTATACTTCATGTTGAAAACATAGTTTCCAGTGCACATATATAATGATTTCGTAGAATATGATGAAGTTTATTATTTTTTCTACATCGTACGGTTTTGTAGCTCTTGCGGCTTTGTTATCATGCTTCTTTCTACACTTGTGTTTGCGATTGCTGTTGATACTTATCAAAGAGCGCGTAATTCTTTTCCCAGACCTGCTAATACCTGTCAAAGAAGTTGTTGTTTTTCTACAGCCATCGTGGCTTGACTGGTAGTTTAAATGTGTCTTTTCTTGTTGTCACACCAAGCCCGTACCTTTTGTTGGCAGCAGTGGCGTAACAATGGCGCGAACTGATGTGTTGCTCATGACAATAAAAAGGGTTAATTGCGTTAAAACTCACAGTCAGCGCGCAATGGTAGTGGATAAATTATGCTCTTATTTAATATCAGTTGGTTCTTTAACATTATTCAATTAGGATATGCCAAGATACTAATCTTTTTATACAACAAAAGCCATTTGGTTTGTTTGACAGCTCGCGTTCAATCACCGAAAGGGGGAGTGTCTCAATTTTGTAAACTCATATCATGGAATATGCAGAAAGGATTTTGGCAATGGCAAAAACACAGCCGTTGGTTCCAACACAGGTAGCAAAAGCATTAGGGGTAGACAGCATAATGGCTTCAGCCATGCTTTCGGAGCTTGTCAAAAAAGGCGAACTGAAGATAAGCAGTTTAAAAGTCGGAAGTAGTCCTTTGTATTATTTTCCGTCAGAAAAAAGCCAGCTGTTAAATTATTTAACATATTTGAATGAAAAAGACAAAAAAACAGTAATGATTCTTAAAGAAGCGCAGATTCTAAGAGAAAAAACTCAAGAGCCGCTTATAAGAGTGAGTTTAAGAAACATCAAAGACTTTGCAATACCTTTAGAAGTCACTAGTCAGGAAGGGAAAGAATTGTGGTGGAAGTGGTATGCTACTGATGATAAAGCTGCAGAGGAGCTTATAAAAAAACAATTGTCGCCGCAAAAGGAAGTTATTCAGGATAAACCGCCTCTGCCAGTGGCTTTGCCAAAAAAAACAGAAAGGAGAAAAGCACCAAAAACAGACGAGTTTGATAATAAAATACTGAATTATTTCCAGAATAACAAAGTTAAGATTGTACAAAAAACAGAAGGCGGCTACATAATAGAAGTGAGCAGTTCGCTCGGCAACTTAACGATGTATTGTCATCCTAAAAATAAAAAGAAGTTGGCAGATTCTGATATAAGCCATGCGTATGTGCAAGGCCAAATACATAAATTAAACACGCTCCTGCTTACAAATGGCGAATGTACGAAAAAAGCGCAAAAAACAATTGATGCTTTGAAAGGAATAAAGGTGATTGCCATTGGGAGTTAATCTTAAAGAGTTGGTAATTAAAAAAGAGATAAATATAGTAGACCTTTCAGGAAAAACAATAGTAATTGATGCTTACAACGCACTCTATCAGTTTCTGACCACAATCCGCGGACCTGACGGGAGTTTGTTCACAGACAGTAAAGGAAACACAACCTCTCACTTAATCGGGCTTCTTAGCAGAACAACAAATTTTCTAAAACAGAACATAAGACCGGTTTTTGTTTACGATGGGGTAACTCCAGAATTGAAAAAAGCAGAACTGCAACGAAGAAAGGAAATAAAACAAGAAGCGAAAGTATTGTTTGAGCAAGCTAAAAAAGAAGGGGATGCTGTTCTAATGAAAAAGTTTGCTGCTAGAACGTCTAGACTGACTGAGCAAATGATTGACGACAGCAAAAAACTGTTGGCTGCGTTGGGTATTCCATTTGTGCAAGCGCCTGCAGAAGGCGAGGCGCAAGCAGCGCATATGGCAAAAAATGGTTCAGGTTATGCCGCAGTATCTCAGGATTATGATAGCTTGCTTCATGGCGCACCGCGGCTGATAATAAATCTAAACATAGCTGGAAGAAGAAAAAAGGGTTTAAGCAGCACAGTTGTCCAGCCAGAAATTATTAGTTTGAAAGACACGCTGGATAGCTTAGGCATAACGCAAGAACAGCTAATATGTCTTGCGATGCTTGTTGGAACAGATTATTCAGAAGGGGTTAAGGGGATAGGACCTAAAAAGGCGCTTGCGCTTGTTAAGAAGTATCCTGGTTCAGAAATGCTTTTTGAAGCTGCATGTTGGCATAAAGACAACTCAGTAGGGTGGAAGATCGTGTACGAAACTATAAAAAATATGGCTGTGACAGACGACTATAGTATAGTTCATGGAAAGATAAATTTAACTCAACTTATTGATTTTTTAGTTGGGGAGCGGGAGTTCAGTCAGGCGCGGGTAGATGCAGCAATACAACCGCTTCTGCAAAAACAGCAAAAAAGTTTGGGAGACTGGTAAAATGTATGACGTAATAGGGAACATAGCATTATTAGATAAGAAGATAGGTAAAAAGTCTGCTGAAAAGCTTCTGAATTCGCACATACTCACAGTAATGCAGAGGCAAAACAAGCATTTTGGAAGGTATCGTCTGCAGAAACTAGTTCATCTTGCAGGAAAAAAACAAACGTGCACAACACATAAAGAGAGCGGGGTAGTGCTAAAGGTAGATGTCAAAAAAGCGTATTTCAGTCCGCGGCTTGCATCTGAGAGATTGAGAATTGCTCAACAAATTCATAAAAAAGAAAAGGTTGCAGTATTTTTCAGCGGTATATCCCCTTATCCCTTGATTCTCGCAAAACATTCTCCTGCAACAAAGATAGTGGGGATAGAATGGAATCCTGTAGCGCATAAGCTGGCTCAAGAAAACATAGTGCTCAATAAGCTTCATGACAAAATAGTTCTTGTAAAAGGAAATGTGCGAACTTGTTCAATGCAGCATGGAACATTTGATAGAATAATACTCATGCATCCTTCAAAAGCAGTAAATTATATTGATACTGCCGTAGGTGTTGCAAAAAAGAAGTGTGTTATTCATTTGTACACGTTTGCTAAAGAAAAAGCGATAGTCTTGAAAGGCAAGAAACTGCTTGAGAAGATTCGCGCGTTGGGGCGGACGTGCAAAATGCTTAATCAGAGGAAAACTGCGCAGGTTGCTCCTGGAAAATACCGGATGTGTTATGACATACTACTAAAAAGCCGCTAGTTATATACTTCAGCTGCCTGTCATTGCTGCTAATACATATCAAAGACCGCGTTGTTATTTCCTGACAGCCCTTATGGCTTGACTGTTATAGCAAACGAAGTAAATTTTCGCATATGTTTCGTTTGCTAT
>JACQMV010000052.1 GCA_016203395.1 Candidatus Woesearchaeota archaeon
GTCAAAATATTTTTATTACAGCGCCTGCACTTCATCATACAACTGCCTCTTAGAAGGTGATTTAAATAGTTTTGCTTTCAACAGGCGTTGCGCGGAAACTCAATCTTTGCGGATGAGAACGTAAACTTTTCTTCCTAAGAAGTTTTTTGGCGCGTCGATTTTTGCGCCTGTGCCATATTTGTTTATTGTTTTTTCGTAGACTTGTTCGATGTCGTCTGTGATGTGGAGTTTTTTGTCTTGCATTTTTATTCGTCGCATATTTATTTGATATTCATTAATATGTATTTAAGCTTTATGGTCTTGGCGTTCACAAAATCAAAATACATATTAATACATATTAATTGTATGTCTAAACTTCCCAACGAAGAATTTCACCGACTGGTCCCGTTACTACGCGAAAAAGACTTTTACGAACCTGAACCAAAAAGAGACATTTCTTGGCCAGAATACAACAAAACACAAATTCAAGAAGTTAAAGAAACATTAACATTCATACAAGAAATAGTCGACAAAACCGAAAACTTAAACCGCATCGGCAAAGCAGGAAAACCACTAACCGACGCTAAAATTCTAACAAAAGCAATTCTCATCAGTGAAGCGTTCAGTTTTACTGAACGCGCCAGCGAAGGCTGGCTTGAAATACTCGGCCCAATTGTTGGAATTTACGAACACGTTGATGAAAGAACAATTGGAGATGCATATAACAAAATAGAAGTGTTATATTTACTAAAACAAATTTTTGAAGATACAAAAAATTCAGACGGCAAACTTGCAGGCGACGGCACTGGTTTGGAAACCAGCAGAAAACAAAATTACGAGACCAACAAAAAAACAGGAGAATATATGACAAGCATTGTTGACTCAAGAGAAATAGTCCAAGCATTCGACATAAGCGGCACTCAAGAATGCCAAATAATGCACAAACTCATCACACAAGTAAAAGGCAATAGCCTGCGACTTGACGCAGGATTCAATGACAGAGAACTCACCAAAAAAATTGTTGAACTCAGAATGATACCCTACATTTTTCCAAAGAAAAACAACATTCTCAATGGAAGTCCAACGTGGAAAAATATGTATCTCTGTTTACTTCTTGACGTGACACAATGGCTAACAGAATATCATCAAAGAAGCCACAGTGAAAGCTTCCATTCAAGCTTCAAACAATGCTTCGGACAAGTCACAAAAAGAAGACCAACATGCATCATCTCACAAGTTACTGCGCGAATAATACTCCACAACAGAAAACGACTATCTTATTTCTCCAAGCTGGCTAACGCCAGCTAATCAATATCCGCGCAACGCCCTTTCAACACTCACATTGGCTGATTGGTTTAGAGCAAATATCACACATCTCCTCAAGAACAGAACCACACTCAGGACACTTTCCAGGAGCATCATACTCCAAATTACAGCATTGCGGGCAAACAAACTCTTTTTCAGGCATTTCAACTGCTGGCTTCATACACCTGTTTTGAATCATCAAGTATTAAAATGTAACGCCATTAATCAGTAATGGTGAGCATATGGAAGACAGAATTCCAGTAGTTTACACAATCAAGCAATTGCAGGAAGTAGAAAATAAAGAAGAACCAAAAGAGGAACCATGCATAATTAAAGAACAATTCTACCTGAACGGCGATTCTTGCATGATGGAAATATCAGCAATAAGAAATGACACGCGCTGCAGAATAACAATCATATACGGGCATCACGAACTATGCGATAACATCGTAAGAATCACAAGACCTATGATGGCACAACTCTCAAAAGGCAATGCCCAAGTCAGAAATTTCTTAAGAAATGGCTCACACAAAGATGCATATTACCGAGCAGGAGAAACCGGACTTTACATAATGCTCAACCAGTTTTCAAGACAAGGACTTGCAAAATGCATAAAAGAATATCTTGAAACATTCTCTCAACGCTACTCAGCTGCTGAAAAAGAACCAGATCTCCAAAACAAAAGAGCAGTTCTTGAAATGATCCTTCTTCAAGGCAGACCTCACGTGACAACAGACGTGGATTATTCAAGCAGAAGAAAAACACCAATAAAGTCACTCATTGAAGAACTATCTCAAATCATAAAAGAAGCACACGAATCACATTAAATAAGCCCGAGATTGCAACGCTTCGCTATGCGAAAAATTCTAAATAAATTCGTCTTAAATGAAGTTATATCTTATCAGCAACCCTCGCTAATTCTTATCTTAAATGCGGTTATAACTTATCAACAGTCCTTGCGCTCTGACTGTGGGCTTAACGCAATTCGGCGTTTATTTATCATGAGCAATACAATTTGTTGCAGCCGGTTGCAAACACAGTGCAAGCAAAAGGTAAGGGATAAGTATAAAAACAAAACAAGAAGCGTTCAAACCACAAGCCAAGCCACAAGTGCTGCAGAAACGCAGTATCATCTTACACTCTTATCCTTTTTATGGAGGGCTGCGGAAAGGTATTCTCATCTTGCACTCTTATTTTTTGGAGAGAGCGGTAGGACAAATACCGCACTGTACAATCAGAGTATTTTTAGAAAGAATTGTTTGGAAATAACGAATCACTTTTTTATTATTGCCAACTGTCTGAACGCCGCCACCCGGATTTGAACCGGGAAACCCTTGCGGGAAACCGCTCTCCAAGCGATCGCAGTACCAGATTGTGCCATGGCGGCATAACCCATGCATAATACACAGATTTTATAAGCATGTTGATTTTGCAGTTCAGTAAAAATCCAAGCGGAGGATCCTCATCAAGAGCGTATTAACTCTCAAGCAGCGTGACGGAAAACCTTATACGCTGCCTACGCACACCGTCAAATAATCCGGGCAGACTTGATTTTAATTATTGGAAAACACAACAATCAGTTAGCGTCATTCGTGGCTGTCCTAATACACAAAGAATTAAATAGGGGAATATCACGCAACATTTATGGCTGGCAAAGCTAAAGTCATAATTGCAAGCATCCTTTCAGCAATAACTACGTATGAAGCAACAAAACTGACTGTAATAAAGGACCTTCAAAAACAGATTGCAGGACTACACGCACAGCAGGAAGCGTTACTAAAACAAAGGGCGAATACGTTACAAAAAACGCAGGAATATAATGATGCAACTGCAAAGCTTGAAGCGTTCAGAAAAACAACTGAGCAAAAAGAGCAGGAAATAACAAGCTATCTATCAGAGATAAACTCATTAAAAGACAGCATAAAAGTACTTGCCAAAAATCTTGAAAATGCGCAACAGCAGCTTGAAAAAAGCGAGCGCGACAAAAGCATGAGTGCGGAAAAACTACTAGAACATGAGAAAACAATAAAAGACCAAGCAGCGAGAATAAACGGGCTTATGAGCCAGCTGGATACTGCCACAAAAACTGTTGAGCAAAAACAGAAAGAAGAGCTTGCAAGATTAAATGAAAATCTTAACCGAGTATCTGCAAGAATACAGCAGAAATCACAGGAAGTTATAAAACAATGGCGCGAACAACCACAATCACAACAGCAGGAACCCAAAACAACAATTAAAGAACAACAAGATTCCCCTCTTCCAGAATTAACGAAGCCAACAAAAGAGCCATTGCAGGACATTATAAACTACAAACTACCTGATGAGCCGGCACAACTATCAAAAGAGAAAATTGCCGAGGTTGAGAAATACCTTGACAATATGATAAATGAAGCAATCACCCACTTTGGACAGCCAACATTTTGGAAAAAGAACAAAGTAAAGGAAGCGTTGGAAAGAATAAAAAAAGCCGTACAAAAAAACGACATTAAGCAAGCAGAGCTAGCAGTTCAGGAAGCGCTCAAAGCAATAGATGACTCAACACCTCTGGATAAGAAAGCCACAGACAAGATATCCTTTAAAGAAGCAGTGAAAGCAATAACGCTCTATCTGAAAGCTGAAGAAGCAAAACCACAAGATGCAACAAATAAGGACATACAGGTAGGCATGTTTTTGGCGAAGAGCGCTGCAGAAAAGTATCTCGCATTGCTTGAAGCAGAGGGCTGCAATAACGAGCCAACAGATTCAGATAAATACAAATTATTCGTTAGTGTAAGAACATTTATTGCAATACTCCAAATGGAGTATGATAATATTGGTAAACTACCTTATGAACAAATAAAAGAGCGAGTATTGGACGCATGGAAAACAATAAAGCCAGATCACGATACTGACAGAGGCAGAATGCAACGCAAAGCAATAAGAATGTTTATAAAATAGAAATAAAAAAAACAATGACAGATGTGCGTAACAAATGACAGATGATGTAGGAACAACAATACAGGAAGTGAACACAGGTTTGAAAGAAGTAGGTGAAAAAATTGATACTCTCACTCAAAAGGTTGAAAAAACTGAAACTGAAAAACTAGTGGAAAGTTATAAAGTACCTAAAACACAAATTCAGGCAGTCATTCGTTTTTTTGAAACACTAAAAAGCTTGCAGAATTTAGTTAATGATTTAGAGAGTGCTTTGGCACGCTCGCAGATGGAGCTTGCAAAAACAGGCCAGACACTGGATGACATAGGCAAGCAAGCCCTTGATTTATCACTCCACTTGCTTAACCAATACTCAGGTGTTCTGAATGAAATGAAAGCAGAAATATATGGAGTTTTTGAATACATTCCTGTACAAGACGCAAAACGTGACAAAGAACCATGGTTCAGGCAGATTATGGAATGGCGTAGTATACTGGAATCAAAAATAAACGGAATAAAAAACATAATAGAAAACGCTCTTTGTATTCAGCTATTATCAGGAAAAGTAACCACTCCGTTATCAGCGCAATTGCGCAATGGATACCTTGAATGGTTTGCAAAAAGAAAATCCTTTCTGGAATTAAGCAGTCAAGTAGAAGTATTATCCCAGCACAAATCACTTCAAAAGGAAGCAGACCAGATAAGAGTTTATTTGGATAGAGTAGAAACAAAGATTAGTGCACTGCAGAAAGAAATAGATGCTGCGTTTCTTGCAATTGCAAGAGCAAACCCTGAAAGCGATGAAATTACAAGAAAGTGCGTTGCAAAGTCACTCTCAGAGTTTGAAACAATAGATAAAACACTGAATATTGCAAAAGCGCGTTTGGAGCAGGCAATTAAAAAAACAACAGCGCAGATAAAAACAGAAGAAGAAGTTCAAAAATGGCTGGAAAGCACTGAATACTGGGCAGACAGATATACGAAAGAAATAAAAACAATGGCAAACATCAGCGCATACCAGGAAGGCAATTTAACCCATCAAGCAGTTGAAGAGTATGCGCTTAAAATATCTGTGCTTTTACATGAATTAAAAACAATCCGAAATGAGAAAATAAGCGAAGAAACCGGAAGAGAACTTGACTGGCTTGAGGCGCGACTACAAGAATTAATGAAAAACATAAGCGAATTCCCTGACAGATTTATGACTGAACAAAACAAAAGACAACAACAAATACAAATCGCCAAAAAGGAAGAAAAAATTGACCTTGCAAGAATTAAAAAAGAACTCGTAACATTTATAGCAGAACGGCTGAATTTTGAAGTAATCGGAGCGCACATACTTTCACTCGTTCAGAACGCAAAAAACACCAGCAGAACGGTCGCAATGGAAGACTCGCTAAAAAGAATTGCCAATAACTGCATTAACGCATCTGTGCTTATGGATAAAATGGCAAGAAACCCCTATACCCCTTCAACTGCAAGAATGAGCTATGAGGAAGTATTTGAGCCAAAAGACGCAATAGAACTTGAGCAAGTATTTGACATAATTGAAAAAGAATGCAGTAGTTTGCTTGTCGCAATAAAACAAGAAGCGCTAAAGAGCGTAAATTCCGTAATAGTAGGCGCATTACAAGCAGACTGCAAAAGGATACTTGACTTATCAGAAAGAGGGCTTGCTCTTCTTGAAAACACGTATTCTGATGAAACATATTTGCAATACACCAAAGCACAACTAAAGATGCAGAACCAAACAAATAGTCCTTATTCTCAAATGCCATTGAATTAATAGAAAAACCGTTTTACTATTCAACATTCGCGTTATCTCTATACCGTAGTCACAACGGAAAGATTTATAAGAAGCATTTATTTTGCATCCATAATGACAAAAAATCAGGTTACAGACGAACCACTTGACCAAAGGGTAATACATGTAAAAACAAGCGGGCTTAGCAGAGCAGCAAATGGAGCTTTAGACTTAGTTTCAACCTTAACAGACGTGGCGCTTTCAGTTGGCGTAATGGCTTATTTAGCCATGAGTTGTGCATATGGCCCTTATGATGCTGGAAAAATAGTTTATTCACAATTATCAGGAGATAAAAGCGTTAAGCACAGGCATATTGAAGAATCTAAATGGCTATTTGCAAAAGCAATGCAAAAACAAGAATTAGGTAGTAAAGACATGAAAAATCTCTTTCTTGAACTGGGTGTTGTGAGTTCAGAAGGTAAAGAACCATCAGAAGATGATGTTTCCTGGTATAGATTGCTAGACTGGATTGAAGACAACGATTAGTTCTTTTAGGAACTGGCGAGTTCGCTTTACTTTTGAAGATACAAAAATGACAGGTAGCCGATACCGAACTCATAAAAATACTTTATCAAAAGATTGATTACTGCTATTGCAGCAGCAATTTCAGGATTCACGCCAAACAAATAATACAGACCAACACTTGAACTCTCAATAATTCCAATTCCTCCGGGAGTAAAAAACACGAATCCGGCAACCTGAGAAATAATTCCTATTACTGCAACAACGACAAAAGAAACATGCTCCCCGATTGCTAAAAACAACAAATATGTTTTGAAAAAGTCAAGAAAGTAATTCCAGAATTCAATACACACCTGCAGGAATACTAAACGCCAATCCTTCAGAAAAACAATGTTTGCATTGTAAAAGTCAATTACCCAATGAAATGAGTTTCTCTCAAACTGCTGAAAAGAGTGAAACCTTTTTCTGATAAAAGGAATCAGGTAAAGAGTGCGCAAAACAGCAATGCTGAATTTTGATTTTTTCTCAAGAGAATGGAGTAATACTATTGGTATTACAACAACAAGAAATGAAGCAAAGAGAAGCACAAATATCCACGAGTATCCTGAAGCAGGAAATTTCAGCAATAAATACACTACTGCAAAAATTATAAGAGTTGTTGATGCAAACGCACCTGCCAGAAAGTCAAATAACGCAGTTGCGAGATTAGACGAAAAACTTTTTTTGTTTATTTTAGACAAATAATACGCTCTTAATGGCTGACCTCCTGATTTTGAACCCGGAGTGAGCTGATTGATTAAACTACCTGCCAAAAATATCGGAACAAGCTTGAGAAATTTTACTGTCCCGAACTTGTCCACTATTAATTTCCATCTTGCAATCCAGCCAGCTTGCATGACTCCTCCTACAATGACTGCAATAAGCAAAAAAACAAAAGGGATTTCTGAAATGGCAGAGAAGGTTTCTTTCAAGCTTACTTTTGTGAAAAGAAAGAACAGCATGACAACTCCCAGCAAAAGAGATACGAGAATCTTGGAAGTTGAAAACCTGTGCTTCTTCATGCTTGTCTGGCTACGGCTTAACTATTAATGTTTTTCTATTACTCAACGCAAAAATCACTTAACAAACCATCGCGCTCATTCATTTTTGCGTTTATTATTTCTGATGAAGACACCTGCTTGTTTGATATCAGCCAGAGATCAGAAGGAACTACCTTTTGATGACTTAGAATTCTAAGAGAAAACCATTTGAGTTCTCCATACGTGGCTTTAAGCGCGCACAAATTAGTTATTTTTGCTTTCACAAAAAACAGAATAAAGCCATGCTTTACAATCTGATCAGAAAAAACTCTTTCGTGAAGAACAGCATTCACTGAAATCATTCTTCCTTCCAAACCAGTTTTTTGACGTATAATCCGTAATGCTGCCTCCTGAACTGTTTCCTGAAGAAGTATTTTTCCACCAACAAGCGCCCAATACCCTTTATAAGGACGAATCTTTCTTTTTATAAGCAAAATCCTTGCCCGGTGAACCAAAGCCACAACCACTACTGGCACAGGAGCAGAGGTTTTTCCAATAATGTGTGAGAAAACAGGAAGGCATGTTTCTGCTTTGGTAGTGAGCACATAGCAATCATTCTTTTTTGCAAGAATGCCATCATGTATCATCATAGAAAGGTGATATGCTAACGTGTTAGAGCGTATGCCAATACTCTTTTCAATCTCATGAAATTTCAGTTTGGTTGAGCGAATAAACAACTCAAAAATTCTGGCTCTCACCTCACTTACAAACATCCCTGAGTAAGTCATAGTCAAATTAATTTGAGGAAGTGCTTAAATATCTCTCGGTTCTAACGGCAATTATGAACGAAGAAGTTATGCATTACGTTTCTGTAACAGCAATCATAAGAAAAAATGGAAAATACCTAGTGTGCAAAAGAAGCGCTAATGAAAAGGCATTTCCCAGCAAATGGTGCGTGCCTGGCGGAAAGATAGAGAAAAATGATTTTATCAACACACCAAAAGACACCAGCGCCCACTGGCTTGACATATTTGAGAAAGTAGTCAAAAAAGAAGTTCTTGAAGAAACAGGAGTAGAAATAGAAAATATAGGATATGTTTCTAGCATCGCATTTTTGAGAAATAACGGCTGCTCAACAATTATTGTAAGCTTACATGCAGATTACAAGTCAGGCGAAGTAAGCTTGAAAAAGGACGAGCTGGTTGATTATGCCTGGGTAAGTATAGAAGAAGCAAAGAATTACGACCTCATAGAAAACATTTACGAACAAATAGTCAAGGTTGATGCTATGAAGAGTTTATGTAGAAGCACATAACAGGCAAATCTTTTACCACTCAAATGCTCTTTCAGGAACACCTGCAAACTCTTTAATTATTATTTTATAGTTTTTAATCTCTTTCTCTGTCTGAAACGTAATTATGCCACTATTGTGGTGCCCTGTTAGTTTTGATGCTGTTTTTGGCAGTATTGTTTTTCCTTCGTATTCAAGTGTGGTTAGTTTTGAAAGATCAAACTGCGAAAGATCAATTGTGTGAGTGTTAACCTCTATATTAAAAGCCATAACTCCATTAGTATAGCCAGCAGGAATGAGGTCTATTGTTACTTCTCCCTCGCTTGTTTTCGCACTTACAATAGGTTGTTGTGGTATTATCTTTGCTGGCCGTAATTGGTAATACACTGCAAAAAAGCCGAGCAGTATTATGCCTGCTACTAAAATAATCTTTAGCGTGTTGCTCATTTTATTCTTTACAGCAGTCTACTACTTTTTTTACAATCTCAGAGAACTTCTGCATGATTCCTCCTTTTTTTCCTGTTTTTTCAATGCCCGTTTCCAGATTTTTTGTTTCTATCATTTTGTGGTTGATTGCAAAAAACAACGACCACAGTTGGAATGCGGATGTAAAGAAGTTGTTTGCTTCCTGACTTTTCTTTGCCAACTCTTTCGTACCTACTTCAATTAGCCGCATGCTTGCTGCCAGTAGATGTTTGCTTATGCACCATTCTTCTCCTTTAGGATTTGTTACTATCTTTTTGAGCATTGTTTTTCTTAATTCCCTAACTGAGTTTAGCATTTCCAAGTATTGCTTGTTGTTTGTTTTCATCGCTGTAAAATAAAAGTGTTCTTCCAAGCTTATGATGTTCATTATTGCAATACTCAAATCCTCGTCTCTTGAAAGGTCTACTTCTCCTTTTTTTATTTCATCTGCTTTTTTGAGCCACTTTTTTATTTCTTCTTCCATTTTAGAATACCCATTGAAGGATTGCTCCACACAAGAACAGTATTGCCAAGGTTATTACTATGCCCTGGAATGGAAAGAATACTCTTCCATGTGTTTCCTTGATTTTGAGGTGAATCCACCACGCACCCAGTGTTAAGAATGTTCCTATAATGCTTCCAAACAATAATTTGTTCACCCAATAAACTTTATTGAGTATTCCTCCAGCGCTTCCCAACCATAGAATAGGCGCGTATATGTGATCGCTCGGTATCGCATAAACTATTGGTATCACTGTTAAGAGGAATGACGCAAGCAACACTATTGTTTTTTGGAAGGGAATGTATTGTTTTGCTTTTCTATTTATCCACAACCCTATAGAGATTGCAAAAGCACCCAGGAATATGCCTATTACGCTCATGTCTGCTCCGTAATATTTTGCACCTAGAACTGCAGCCCCTGCTGCTGCAGTGCATAACGGACAATGTGCGCTTACTGTTTGCATTGAAAGTAGTCCTGTGAGGGTATAAATTATTTTTTTCATGTTTAGTGGCAGCATCCGTGTCCTGCTTTGAGACCTTTCTCATATTCTTCCAAACAGTTCTTTGAGCAGAACCATCGGCTATATTTTGTTATTCCTTTGCCTTTTTCTTCCGTCATTCCACATATTGGATCTTTTTTCTTGAATAGTCCGAACATTTTAGCATCCTCCCACCATTTGTGGTGCGCTGTTTCCTTGCAATCCTTGCAATCCTTGCAATCTTGAAGGCAGTGTTCCATGATGTTCATACCCCATCTTTTCATCTTCTGTCCAACTGCTCATGTCAAGTTTTCCTGATGACGTAATCTCCGGATTGGCTGGACTGGCATTTTTTATTGAGCCAAGTGTGAATGCCTGAACAATACTTATCACCAGAATTACTGCCACAAGCCCTGCGAGTAGTTTCATTTTCTGCCTCTATTGTATATTTTTGCAAAGACATATGCTATTACTGCACTTATTACTAATACCTCAATGAGCCCTATGAGGAAGCTACTAAAAGTAAGGTTTTGCGCAGCTATCTTTGTTATGTCAATACCATGTAGCACTGGTGCAATCCACCCCAGTGCTTTTGCTGGTGCAACGTAAAACAATAATGCACATATTACGTACAGTATCCCTGTTGTTCCTGTCACTGCCTTTACGAGTGCGTCTTGATTTATCTTTTCCATTGTGTTTTCCTCCTATGCGTTTTCTATCCCTCTGTATTTGTTTGAGCCAAGATTTATGTAGTTTGTTTCTATTCCCTTTTGTTGCATTACTGCTGCTTTTTTTGCCATTATTTGCGGGAAGAATAATACCTTCCATTTTGCCATTTCTTCAAGTATCTGGTCATCTGTGAATTCATTTGCATGATTCTTTAATAAATACTTTGCCAGACCTCTCATAGCATAGCTGTGAGCGCACCCGCATGCGGCTTTACCGTCAGGAAATATTATTGAGTCAGCCCCACAACAATATTCGCAGCTTATTTGAAGTGCTATCTTTTTGTATCTTTCAAGGTTTGCGCCATCCAGCTTTATCTGGTCATCCAACATGCCTATCTTCTTTATTGTTGAATCTGCTTTAGGATTGTTTGGAGTAACATCATCATAGCTTACACCTAATTCCCCTCCATATATATTAGGCGTGCCTTTTGGACTGACATCTATTCCTTCCATTTGCACCCCTCCCATTTGTACACCGTCCATTTGCGCTGGTTGTGACTGCTGAACAACTGGTTGCACAACAGTCGTAGTTGCTGGCAATCCTATCCTGCTTATTTGATAGTTGTTGAATATCATTATAGCCAAAGCCGCTATCAGCATTCCCACTGTGATTCCTTTCAAATCAATCTTTACTGAGTTTTCTTCTGCCATGCCATTTTTGATAATGAAACAGCATATATAAATAACTGTGAAACTAGTTACTAACGCATTCTACCCTGAATAACTCTGCTTTTAATGCTTACCACATGCTTGTAACTGCTAATACCTATCAAAGACTGTGTTATTATTTTTCTACAGACCTTGTGGCTTGATGAGTAGTTTGAAGGGATTTTGTTTTGTTGTCACACCAAGCCCTTACAATGCGCTTGCAACAGAGCGCAACAAATGGAATTGCTCATGACAAATAATACGCAAACTTGCGTTAAAACTCACAATCAGAGCACAGTAACCGCAGGGCAATAAAATACTTTGCTCAGAAATGATTTAAGAATAATTGTATGCTTACGCAACCGGCTGCACCAAATGGTATTGCTCTTGTCAATAAAACTGCTAATTGCGTTAAACCCACAGTCAGAGCACAAGGACTGTAGGGCAAATATGTCATTTGTTTAGCGTATTTTTAGCGCTGCGAGATAAAGCAAACTCGCCACCTGCAATATACAGGCGAGCTTGCGAATGTCAAAAACCCCTGTTTAAATCCGGATGAGGGTTTTTGAGCACACTCAGAACCTTGCTCTTCGCAACTTTTATAAGCTATGAAAACTGGGCAGTAAGCATGAATTTTGCTCTACCAATAGGATTATTGGCATTGTCAAGCATAATCCCATTAATCATACTGTATCTTATAAGGCCTAGACCGAAACAATTAGGCATACCCTCACTAATGTTCTTCATTAAAACAGCAGGCACAACAAAAATAACCTCATTTTTCAGAAACATAACAAGAGACTGGCTGTTCCTAATACAATTAGGAACGTTGTTAATGCTTTCATTTGCAGTAGCAAAACCATTCTTGGAAGTAACAAAAGACATTACTGCTGAAAACATTGTTCTAGTGCTGGATGCGAGCGCAAGCATGAAAACACAAGAAACCGGAGCAACAAGATTTGAAATTATGCGCCAAAAAGCCAAAACAATGTTAGCCAAAAGAAACACAGTAATCATTGCAAAAGACCTTCCACATATAGGAATCAAAAATGAAGACAGCTTATCAACAGAACAATACCTCAATACAATAAACCCATCAGACACACCAACCAAATTAGGAGATGCCATACTACTTGCCGGAGAAACCCTTGCAAAAGGCAGAGTAATTGTAATATCCGACTTCATAAACACAGGAGGACAGGATCCTGAAACAGCAAAAAACGTCCTGAAAGCAAAAGGGCTCGTAGTTGATTTCATAAACGTAGGAACAAAAGAAAGAAGAAACGTCGGGATTACCGAACTTAGTTTTGGAGAAGGAATAACTGCAACAATAAAAAACACAGGAGTGCAAAAAGAAGCAAGAACACTCATAGCTGGAAAAACACAAAAACAATTTGTTCTTGAACCAGAAGAAACAGGAGTGTTCTCATTCTCAGACCCAGAAGGAATTCTAAAACTTGAACTATCAGGAAAAGATGACTTCCCGGGCGATGACATTGCATACATAGCAGGGCCTTCAAGAAAAAACATTTCAGTGCTTATGATAACAAACAACAAAAGCATATTCCTTGAAAGCGCACTAAAAGCAACAGGAATAGCAAACCTTGAAATAGCAGAACCGCCCATAGTGCCACAGCAGGATTATGACGTTTACCTCCTACACAACATCAACCAAAACGAGCTACTACCCGGAACACTTGAGGAAATCAAGCAAAAAGCAGAAAAAGGAAAATTCGTAATAATCCACGCACAAAAAGACACTGAAAACTTTGATTACAAGGGATTACACACAATAGAATTTGACGGGTTTCTAGACAAAAGCAAAATCATAGTGCAACAATTATCAGAATTCACCAAAGACATTGATTTCGGATTTTTAGAAACCGTCCTTAAAGCAAAAACCAAAAACGCAGAAGTCTTTGCCACAGCACAAGGAATACCGGTAATTGCAATAGCACCATTGAAACAAGGCAGCGTAATGTATTACGGACTTGTAGAAGAATCCTCTGACTTCAAATTCGCACCAGACTACCCAATATTCTGGAACAACCTACTTAGAGTGATAAGTAATTACAAAGACGCCAGCCGGCTAACATTACGAACAGGACAACAGATAATAGCAGAAAAACAAACCAAAATAACAACACCAAAAGGAGTAATTCAAGCAAAAACAATCCCACTAGACGAAGCAGGAATATACACTGTTGATAACATCCAGTATGGAGTAAGCTTACTGAATGAATTTGAATCATCAATCAGCGCTGTCGGAACAGGACAAAAAAGCACAGAATACGTACTTAACACAGTAAAAGAAACAAAAAAACTTGAGCTTGACACAGGACTTATGTCATTAGCAATAATCCTGATATTGTTTGAAATATTCTACATCAAAGCAAGAGGCGACATATGATAACCCGCTATATAGAAAGACCAGAAATACTCTTTGCCATAATAATACTTGCAGTGCTAATACTATTCCTCCTGAAAAAACAATTTATAACAATAAAAGAAGATGCTGAAGCATATGCGAGAAAGAAAAAAATACAACGAGTGCTATTCATAACAAGAACAGTATTATGCCTTTTACTACTCATAGGACTTGCCTCACCATACATAAACACAGAAAAAACAATAGAAGGAGACCCTGTAATAAAAATACTCATAGACAACAGCTCAAGCATGACTGCACTTGAAAAGTTTGACACGAAAATAATTGAAGAACTCAAGAAAAAAACACCGGTTGAGGTAAGAACAATCGCACAACCTGAAATATCAGATATAGGAGAAGCAGTTTTAAGCTCACTCGGTGCTTTTGAAAGCGCGCTTTTAGTCAGTGACGGAAACGTAAACAAAGGCGCCAACCTTGCAGACGTGGCAGTGCTTGCAAGACAGATAAACAGCAGCGTAAACGCAATAAAGCTCTCAACAAAAGAAAAAGACAGCGCAGTAACAATACAAGCACCTGAAAAAACAACAGAAGACGTTGACACAGAAATAAAAGTAAGCGTGACAGGCAACAACATACCAACAAGACTGACAATAGACGGCAATCCAGTATATGACGGAACGCTAACAGGAACAACAGCAGTAACAAGAAAACTAAAACAGGGCTACCACAAAATAACTGCCACAATCAACAACCCAGACTTTTTCCAACAAAACAACAACTACCTCAAAACAATAAAAACAGTAAAGCCGGTAAAAACACTATTTCTAACAGAAAAAGGAGAAACCCAAATACTAAGCTTGCTAAGACAAGCATATAATATAGAACCAGTATCACAACTTCCAGAAAACCTTGAAGATTATTACACAATAATAATGGACGACATACCTGCATCAAATGCCAACAAACACGTAGAAAAACTAACACAATACCTTACAGAAGGCAACGGAATTTTAGTAATCGGCGGAAAAAACAGCTATGAAAACGGACAATACAGAAACTCGCTTTTTGAAAAACTCCTGCCTGTGAACATAGGCAGACCGCAAAAAAGAGAAGGAGACATGAACGTTGTTATAGTAATAGACATATCCGGCTCAACAGGAGCAGGATTTGGAAGAGCAGCCAAAGCAGTAGATGTTGAGAAAGCAATGGCAATAGACATAATCGCAAACGACATAAGCGCAGACACAAAAGTAGGAATAGTTGCATTCAACACACAAGCATTCACAATAAGCGACATAGACTACCTAGGCAGCAGATACACCCTTCTAGAAGACAGAATAGCAAGATTACAGGACGGAGGAGGCACACTAATAGGCCTTGGCCTGATAAAAGCACTTGAAATGCTTGATACAGTGCACGGAAGCAAAAACATAATACTTGTAAGCGACGGAAGAACACAAGCAGAAAACGTTGCAATGGAAGCAACAAAACTCGCTGCCAACAACGGAGTAAGAATATACACAATAGGCGTTGGAGACATAACAAACGAAGAAACAATGATTGCGTATGCAGAAGCAACAGGAGGCGTGTACTTCAAAGCAAAAGACGCGAGCAATGTAAAAATACTATTCGGAAACCCAGAAGAAGAAAAATCAAACGAAAAAACAATAGTTGTGCTAAACAAAAACCACGAGCTAACACAAGGGCTTGAAAACACAAGCGCAAAAATAACCGGCTACAACCAAGTAAGCCCGAAAACAACAGGACAAATGCTATTAGCAACCTCTGACGGAATTCCCGTGCTAACCATAGGAAGAGTAGGACTTGGAAGAATGGCAGTACTATCAACAGACGACGGAACCAGCTGGGCAGGAGAGCTCCTCTCAACAAAAAACTCGCCAATACTAACAAGAACAATAGACTGGACAATAGGCGAACCAGACAGAAAAGAAAAAGAACTCGTAATAGTCCATGACACAAGAATAAAAACAAGCACACCAATTCTTGTAAAATCAGAAAAACAACCAGTAGCACAAGGATACAACTTTGTAAAAACCACCACGAACACATACACAAGCACAATAACACCAGAAAACACCGGCTTCCAAGAAATACTAGGAGCGATATTCGCAGTAAACGCCCCATCAGAATATGATACCATAGGACAAAACCCGACAATAGAACTAATAACAAGAGCAACAGGAGGCGAACTACTCAATCAAAATGACGCAGAAGGAATACTTAAATCAGCCAAAGCAAGAGCAAAAAGAACCCTTGTAACAAGAGAATACATCAGATGGCCTTTCATACTTGGTGCAATCATTATCTTATTGCTAGAAATATTTATAAGGCGATTATTACGAAGTGAATAATATGGGCTACGTTGACAAAAACGCAAACATTCTATTGCTGTTTTTAATAGTCGTGAGCTCAACAGGACTTGTAGCAGCAACAGTATACTTCCAAAAAAACTTCCAAACAATAAACAAAGACTATGACCAAAAAGTGAACGAACTCAAAAAGGTAAGCACAGAACTAGAATCCCAAAGACAAGCACTAGAAGCAATCAAAAGCGAACTCTTACTAAAACAATCAAGAGAGCAAGAATTCAGCGAAAAATTCACAACAGTAAAAGAAGAAAAGAAATCACTTGAAGAAACCAAAGTAGGACTTGAAAAAAAAGCAGAAATCCTTGAACAGGAAAGAATTGACGCAATAGCAAAAGAACAAAAAGCAGAAGCTGCCTTAAGCGACGCACTCATTGACTTGGATAAAGCAGAACGAGAAAGAGACAGCTGCATAGGACAAAAAGATGCCTGCCAGCGCGACTTAAGAAGCATACAAGGAAGCCTGACAACATTCCAAAGCAGACTATCCAACTGCAAAAACACATGCGGCTCCCCATGCGAAGGAACGTAATCAAACCACAATTTTTGTTGATAAGTCGGAAATTGTTTTGACAGACTAGCAATTTCCGAGCATGCTCAAACCCAAGAAATGGCGTACATTTCTGGGCACAGGAATTGCGCAACAATTCCTTGTGAACCACTTAATATAATCCTGCTTTAACAGGTGGCTCTTAACAAACAGCAGTAAAATCATCCACTCTGTCTGACAAACAGCTTCAGTCCTAAAAGTCATGATCTTTTGACACTATTCGGACAAAACCAAAATCACGCACATGTTTATAAATAAGCCATAACTTTTGAAAGCAAAATGTATATAGACAGCCATAGACTAAATATCTTAAATGATGTGACGTGTTTTGCTATTGGTCTTTATAAAGGAGCCATGGATGCAAAAGCCATTAATGTAAACACCGATACCTTGATTTACACTGGCGCAGCAACAGTTGTTCTTAGAGGAATTATTGGCGCAAAAGCAGCTAAAGAACATAATAAAGACCCACATTTCTACAGTGGCAGTAAAGGGAAAAAGAAATCAGTTATGCGTGAAGGACTAGAAAATGGCGCCATAGGAATACCAATTAGCGCTCTTGAGATAGCAGTCGGCTATGGTGTTGGCTGGACACTAGCCAAAATACTTTAATGACACAATATGTTACCAAATCATAATTGACTATAGCGGAAGAATTTAATAATCATATAAAAATAGTAAATTCTTCCTCATA
>JACQMV010000056.1 GCA_016203395.1 Candidatus Woesearchaeota archaeon
TATGAGGAAGAATTTACTATTTTTATATGATTATTAAATTCTTCCGCTATAATTGTTTGCGGTGTTTTGACAGTAACATATATAAATCAAGAGGCCAAAATTATTCAAAATGAAAGTTAATGAGAGAGTACCTGATTTTGAAACCAAAGCGTTTCATAATAATGAAGTTATAAGTATTCGTTCTGCTGATTATCGTGGCAAGTGGCTTGTTATTTTGTTTTACCCTGCAGATTTTACTTTTATCTGTCCAACAGAGTTGGAGGAAGCTGCTAACATGTATGAGGAGTTCAAGAAGCTTGATGCTGAGGTTGTCAGTGTGAGCACTGATACTGTGTTTGTTCACAAGGCATGGCATGATTCATCGCCGAGCATACAGAAGATAAGATTCCCTATGCTTGCTGATCCTTCAGCCAGGATCTGTAAAGAATTTGGAACGTATATTGATGGTGAGGGGTTGTCGTTTAGAGCCACGTTCATAATTGATCCTGATGGTGTTGTAAAATTCATGGAAATGCATGATAATAGTATAGGTAGAAGTGTTAAGGAGATTTTGAGAAAATTGCAGGCAGCAAAGTTTGTGCGTGAAAACAATGGGCTTGTGTGTCCTGTTAATTGGGAGCCCGGAAAAAAGACGCTCAAACCCGGTCTTGATTTGGTTGGAAGGATTTAGTTTGGCTAAAGCATATTTTCCATATACGCAAAGCATATAAGCAGATGTTTTGGGCGTTATTATATGACTGATTGTGGTGTTGCCGCGGTTGTTTGTAAGCAGGCAAGTGATAAGTTTGCTGCATATCGTGCTTTGCAGTCATTGTTGCAGGGATTGCAGCATCGTGGGCCTCTTGGTTGTGGTGTTGGGATTTTTAATGAAGATTCAAATTTGTTAGAGCAACAGAAGAATCTTGGTCTTGTGCAGCACGTTTTAGATGGTGAGCCAATGCATGGCAGTAAAGGTCTTGGTATGGTGCGTTATGGCACTTCAGGTTTTGCTTCTGAGGGTAGTTCGCATCCTCTTTCAAGGGCGGTTTTTCGTGAGAAGATTCTTGAAGAGCAGCAACCGTTTCATCATAGGGATCGTAATCCTTGGTGGGAATTTTGTGTTGCTTTTAACGGTCAGCTTACTAATGATGGTGCGTTAAGAACGTCATTTCGTGATAATTTTGTTCGTTTCAAAACAATGACAGATACTGAGGTTTTAGAGGTTGTTATTGCTGATGAGCTTAAGAAAGCAGGAACGTGTAATCAGGATCTTATGACTGTGTTTTCCAATGTGGCAAAAAGTATTGAGGGTTGTTATAATATTGTTTTTATTGATGGCACCGGGAGGATTGCTGCATTGCGTGACCCTCATGAGTTTCGTCCTTTTGTTTATGCAGATACTGCTGATTACTTTGTAATTGCTTCTGAAACTGGTGCTCTTGAGAACTTGTTTGACATTAACAAGCACAGTGTAGATTTCATTAATCCGGGAGAGTTGTTGATTTATGATAATGGTCTGAGCAAGCATCAGATTGCAGTTCCTGATTCACGCATGTGTTTATTTGAGTTTATTTATTTTATGAACGTTGTTAATCGTTTACCGAATAATGCTTCTGCTTTCAGTATCCGCAGAATGGTAGGCAAGGAGATGGCAGGTATTGAGCCATTGAGGGATAAGAATGATTTTAGCGAGTATCTTGTTGTTGCTGTGCCTGACACTGCAAGAACTGCCGCTCATTCTTTTGCCAGTGAGCTCTCTCTTGAATTGGATGGTGATGGCATCGTCAAGGATCCTTTTGCAGGCAGGGCTTTCTTGCAGGATCCTACTATCCGCCAGCATAGGTTGAGCATCAAGTATAAAGTGATTCCTGAGGTTGTTCGTGGAAGAAAAGTGATTGTGTTTGATGACAGTATTGTTCGTGGTGATGCTTCTTTGGAGATTGTTAAAAGATTGTTTAGTGCTGGTGCAAAAGAGGTTCACTTTCGTGTTTCTTATTCTCCAATTCTGCATCCTTGCTTTTACGGGATTGATTTTCCTGTTCAGGCAAAACTTCTTGCGTATAGGATTGGCTTTAATGATGCGCTTCCTGAACTGGAAGCAAAGGTCGCTAAAGAAATTCATGCAGATTCATTTAAGTATCCTCCTCTTGATGTTCTTTTGCGTGTTGTTGCAAAAGCAATGGGAAGAAATGTCACTGAATACTGTCATGCTTGTATGTCTGGAAGATACCCTATTGAGTAGTCAGGAAGTTAGAAATCCGCTGTCAAAATAATCTTTTATTCCTGTTTCAATATCAAACTCAGGAACAAAGCCAATCTTTTCTTTTGCTAGTGTCATATCGCATTCAGTGTGGTTTTGGTATTTGTCAGCATAAGGATTGTCAATGTATTCCGTTTGCCTTTTAGCATTCATTATTGTGTTTAGTGTTTTTATTATGTCATTGAAGCTTGTTGGTTTTCCACGTCCGCAGTTCACAACGCAGCTTTGTTTTGCTTTTGCTGCTAGAAGGTTTGCTTTGACAACATCTTTTACATAAATATAGTCTCTTTTTTGTTCGCCCCATTTGAAAATTTTTGGATTTCCTTTGTTGATTTGCTGGGCAAGTTGGAATATCATTGATGCCCTTTTTCCTTTGTGGTTTTCTCTTGGGCCATAAACATTGCAGTATCGTAGTCCTACAATCACGACACCTTCATGTTTTTTTGCTAACTCCATTGCCTGTTCGTCCAATAGTTTTTTTGATTCGCCGTATGGATTTAGTGGAGTCATTATTCCGTTTTCTTTAAATGGCACAGGAGCATTGCCGTATGCTGCTGTTGATGATGCGTACACGATTCGTTTGCATCCGTTCTTTAGTACGTGGTTGAATAATGCTATTGATGAGTGGAGGTTTGCTCTCAGCATCTCCTCTTTGTTCATAAATGTGGTGTCATTAATTGCTGCTTGATGGAATAAAACATCTATTTTGCCTATTTTTTCAAAGTCAAGACCTATAAATGGCGTGTGTAATTTTTGGAACTCTGGCATTGGTTGTTCTGCATCGTGACCTGTTATTAATACTTCATGACCCTGACTTTTCAGTTCTAATGCCAGATTGCTTCCGATAAACCCTGTTCCTCCTGTGACGAGAACTTTCATATCTCCTAATTAGGTCAGGAGGGATATAAATATGCGCATTTTTTTGTTTTGTTGCCGTGCATAGCCCTCACAATATACTTGCAACCCGGTGCAACATGTTGCAACAAATTGCATGGCTCCTGTCAATAATGGCCAATTGCATTAAATTATAGCAAACGAAGTAAATTTTCGCACATGTTTCGTTTGCTATATGAGGAAGAATTTACTATTTTTATATGATTATTAAATTCTTCCGCTATAGTCTTCAGAGCACATGAGCCATAGGAAAAATACATTACCAATTCACGTCATTTTTAGCAGTATGTTTGTCGTTATGGTTCGTATCCGTGCTGGATAAGCCATTCGTAATATCTCTGGAAGTTTTTGCTTTTCTGTGCTTTTGAATGTATTGGATCATCATAAATGTTTTCATAAAATGATATTGTTCCAGCATACGCTGGTTCGATGCCTAATTGCTTTGCAAGTTCTACTTGTGTTAGTTTCTGGCTTTTTCTTATTTCCCTTGCCAGATTCCTCTCAACACACGCTCCAGCCCATCCAACGCCCATATTACCCGCACGGTATTTTCTTCCAAGTATCTGTGATATTACTTTTGAAGTAACTCCTGATTTTATCTCGCTTAGAACCACTCCAACCAGGTATTCTGTGTCTGGACTTTTTAGTGCTTCATATATTTCTTCTGCCCTTTGAAGGCAGGCACTAGCATATACAGTGCTAGGATGCGTTCTGGTTTTTTGTTCTTTTGAGCAGGGCGCAATATTTGCTATTTTGAATAAGTCATACTCTGCTTTTAATTGTAGTTGCCTTATACGTTCTCGTGTCAATTTGAAATAGTTTCCTAGTAATTCCAGCGAGAAAGTTTTTCCTTGCTCGCGCTTCGTTTTGTTTATTCTGTCTATTATTTCAATTTGTGGTTTAGAAAGCCAGTCATATGTTCCGAATCTTGCAGCAAGGATTATTTGTTCTCTTTCAGTTAGCTTGCTAAATGAGGATTTTACTAGTTGGAGCGTTTCTTCAATTTCAAGATCTTCTACGCCCGTACGGTTATTTGTGCTACTAATTACGCAGTCTGTTTGTTGCAGGAATCTTCTTTCTTTCAATGGCGCGTAACTATTAAACGATAATATATCTTCATCATCTTGAAGCCCTTGCTCTGCTTCAGCAATATCTTCAACATTGTTTGTTGTGATTGTGTGAAATCGCATTACTATTTCTTGAAGCGGCCTTTTTCTTTCTGAGAGTATTTGCGCACTTTTTTTGGGGTCTTTTCTTATTTCTTCTCTTATTTCTTCTTCATTTGGCAGATGGCCTATTTTTTCACGAAACTCTTTTGTGACTCTGCGAATTATTTTGTACATAACAAATGAGTCAGGCCCTAACCCACTGCCAGTAAAACCATTACTAATTCTCTCTCTTTTTGCTGCAGCTATGCCTTTTAGAGCATAAAAATACAAATGATGAACAGGTGAGGCCCGATTTTCCTGGAAGTTTTTTGCGCCTTCCAGAAACGCATCTTGAATATGTGAAACGCATTCTTCTTGTAAGTATTTAGAAACGTGTAGCGAATGCATTGTTGCTTTCATAAATGAATCATATTGTTTAAAAAATGCAGTTATTGCTTCAGTTTGTTCTTCTTCATTAGAACCATTTAGTGCTTTCTGTAAACGTCTTATTAAGTTTAGCTGGGTGACGATATCGCGGTTTGCGTCATTACTCATCAGTATTCATTCTATTTTCAGCTTTTAAGCTTATGCGTGTTAGAAAATATCTTAACTGATTCTGCTAAAAATCATCTGAGCAAATTAGGTATCTGCTTTGCAGCCCTTGCTAATTCTTATCTTAAATGAAGTCACAATTTATCAACAGGTCATGTGCTCTGACTGTTAGTTTAACGCAACTAACAATTTTATTGACAGGAGCAATACCATTTGTTGCAGCCGGTTGCAAACACAATGCAAACAAAAGGCAAGGGCTAAGTATAAAAACAAAACAAGAAGCGTTCAGCTCACGAGCCAAGCCACAAGAGCTGCTAGGAAATAACAACACGTTATTTGATAGGTAGTAGCAGAGCCGGGAAAAGAATCACAACGCATTTGGTTATTATCAGCGAACATGCGAAAGATTTATATATTGTACTCGCGTAGTAATGAACATGCGAGCTGATTGTCTTCATTAACAAAGGAATTTCTTATAGTTCGCAGTATTGGTGGCTGTGGCGTAATGGTAGCGTAGAGGCCTGTGGAGCCTCTGGACCGGGTTCGATTCCCGGCAGCCGCCCTACACTCTTTATTAACATGCTCTGTGGCAATGAATTAGCAGCAATCAAAAAACTATTCCAGATCACGCTGAAACAAACAATAATCAGAGGAGTTTTTATACCCAGAACTACGGAGGCATTATTATGCAACCAGTAAAAGGAATGAATGACTTTTATCCACAGGAAAAAGCACTCCAAAATAAAGTATTCAGCATTCTACGAGCAAGAGCACAAGCATATGGCTTTCAAGAAATTGAAACACCTGCCATTGAAGCACTCAACGTGCTAACTGCCAAATCAGGAGAAGAAAAGAAACAACAAATATTCGTATTAGAAAAAAGAGGAAACGAACAACTCGGCTTAAGATTTGACCTCACAGTGCCTATTGCAAGAATGTTTGTACAAAAACAAAAAGAACTTCAAAAACCAGTAAAATGGTTCGGGCTAAGCAGAATGTGGAGATACGAAGCACCTCAAAAAGGAAGAGAAAGAGAATTCTACCAATTAAGCGTGGAACTTTACGGCGCACAATCCTATAGAGCAGATGCAGAATGCATACTACTACTTATAGACTGCTTCACAGCACTAGGACTAAAAGCAAAGGACGTTGTAATAAGAATAAACAACAGAAAACTTCTTGAGGGCCTACTAACAGAATACGTCCCACAAACAAAAATGCAGGACTGCTTCAGAATCATAGACAAGAGCTCTAAACTCACACCAGAAGAATTCATTAAAGAGCTAAAAGGCATAGGCATACAATCAGAAGAAGTAGCAAAAATCGCCCAAACAAAAGGCACAATACAAGAAGTGAACGAAGCAATCAAAAACTGCGCTATGACTGAAGAAGGAAAACAGGCACTGGAAACAATAAAACAAATGACTGCACTACTCCCAAAAGAATGGATAACAATAGATTTAGGAATAGCCAGAGGAATTGACTATTACACAGGAATGGTATACGAAGCATTTGACCGGGAAGAAAAATTAAGAGCACTTGCAGGAGGAGGAAGATATGACGCACTGGTAGAACTATACGGCGGAGAAAAAACAGCCGCAGTTGGCTGGGCAATCGGATATTCAACACTACTCCTGTTTTTGCAAGAAAAGAATCTGACACCAAAAATACTGAACGAAATTGACTGCTACATTGCGCCAGTAGATGAAAGCATGATAGCTGAAGCATTCAGAATTGCAACAGAACTAAGAAAAAACGCCAATGTAGAGATAGACCTTGCTGAAAGAAAACTATCCAAACAATTTGAGTATGCAAGCGCAATAGGCGCAAAAAAAGTAATTGTTATTGGATCAAAAGATTTACAGGATGGAAAAGTAACAATAAGAGACATGAAAACAGGAAAAGAAGAAAAAGCACCCGTAACAAAAATAAGTGATTTTCTTCATTGAGTTTTCTGGAAACACCAGAGGAGGAACAAAATGAAAAAAGGAGATAGTGCGCAAGAAAGCGCTGATCGCCTTCATAATAAGGCAATATGAAACCAAAGACTTAGAAGAGGTTATTAGGGTATATAAATCAGCATTTGCAGAACCACCATGGAATGAATTTCTAAAATGCAGTTTCTGCAGTGTAGAATACGGAAAAAAGGAAGCGATAGGAGAAACATGCAAGAAATGCAAGCGAAAAACAGTGCTGATAGAATACTGGAGCAACGCAGAAATAATAAAAGACTTAGAATATGCAATAGCACAACCAGAACCGATTGTGCTGGTAGCAGAGCTCAAAAATCTTGCAGGATTCACATGGGGATACAAAATACCTCCTGAAAAGTTTCCATTTTTGAAAACTCTCGTGCCTGAAAATGCAGTTTACATGGATGAAGTAGCAGTACGTTCTGAAATGAGACAAAAAGGAATTGGCAAAAAATTATGCATAGCATTCCTAGAAACAGCAAAAAAACCAGTCGTGCTGCGAACAGATGAAAGAAACACTGCATCAATGGCGTTATTCGCAAGAACTGGCTTTGTGCCAGTGCTAACACAGGGAAAGCCAGTAAAAGACCCAGAATACCCCAACAGAATATATCTATGGAGACAAACATGAATTGCATACAAATTCTAAGGAGATTAGTAAAAATCCCCTCACCTTCAGGGGAAGAACAAAAAATAGCCAGATACATTTTTCAGATTCTGAGAAAACACTTTACAGTAATGAAACAAAAGGTCGGAAACAGGTATAACATACTTGCATGCATTGGAAAACCAAGAATCCTGCTCACAACCCACATGGACACAGTTACTGGAAACATACCATATAAAGAAGACAAAGAATACATTTATGGCAGAGGCAGTTGTGACGCAAAAGCAAGCATTGCAAGCATGATCTGCGCAGCAATAAAAGCAAAACAACAAGGGCTGAAAAATATAGGACTATTATTTGACGTTAGCGAAGAAACCTGCTTTGCAGGAATCAAACAAGCAAAAAAACTAGTGCGCCCAAAACTCGTAATACTCGGAGAGCCGACAAACAACAAAATAATTGCAGGACAAAAAGGACTCCTAGGAATAAAGATAAAATGCAAAGGAAAAACAGCACACGGCGCACAACCAGAAAAAGGAATAAACGCAATCTACAAACTCACAGATTTATTGAGTCGCCTAAAAACAATGAAATTCCCTGAATCAACAATAGGAAAAACCACAATAAACGTAGGCCAGATAACAGGAGGAAACGCAATAAACGTAGTTCCTGATTACGCAGAAGCCACTACAGAACTAAGAACAACAACAAATAACACAATTAAGCAGATTTACAAACAAATTCCAAAGAAAAACATTGAAGTGCTCTACAATTACGAACCCGTATTTCCCAAAATAAAGAACAATAATATTGCACCATACTTTACTGAAATGTATTTCTGGAGAAAAACAAAAGCAATAATACTAGGAGCAGGAGACATCAAATACGCACACTCACAAAACGAGAAAATAAGAAAAAATGACGTGAAAAAAGCAGAAAAGCTTTATCTCAGAATAATCAGACGTCAAAACTTATAAACCAAGCGAACATTAACTAAGCCGGGTGAAGCAATGAAGAAAGATTATACTATCATAGATACTTTTCTGCGCATTTTAGCATTAGGAACACTAATCGGAGCATATCATTTTGTCAAAACAACAAACCAAACAGTCACACAAAACACAAAACAAGAAATTACTGACTGCCTGAAAGAAGACAACAACAGAAGAATTTATCATATGGACAGAGTGCAGGCACGGCTAAACAGAATAAACATGACATACGTGGAGATTATGACGCGTTTAGAAAGAACACCGCACCTGCCAAGCAAATACTTTAGCTCAAAACCGCACATCATATTAAGCGAGCGCTGCAAAGGAGAATATCTAACGATGCATAACCGCACACCATACATTTTCTTGAATGAAAAAGAAGCACTGGAATTGCTTTGCAACAAAGAAAAATAACGTAACCAATAATTTAGCCACACACAGCCATCCCTGCTGCAAACTACGGAGTATTAAACCGGATTTTGCAATAATATGTTTACGTGTGCACGTAAAAAACAAAAAGTGATTTCAGGTAGTTAAGCACATCTTTTTAAAGTAAAATCGCATTTAATCAGTATGGGCAAAAAGTGCGAATATGGTGTTGAAACACAGCTGGAAGTAATAAACAGAGCGAAGAAGGCATTAGAAGGTGAAATTACGGGGTTCGGACAAAATAAAGCAATAACTGACTTTCTACAACAATACGACACATTTGCAAAATTATCTTTGACAAAGAAGGGAGTTCCTTTTTACCTGATTGAAGAATACCTGCCATTTGTTCAGGAGCGGCTGATTAAAGGCGCAGAAAACTTTCAGGAACATGCAGGAGTTAATCCTACAACCTACTTATACTGGTATTTTTTGAAAGGAGTAAATAATGCCAGAGAGTTTATGATAACACAAGGATTTACAGGAGTAGGAATAAAAAGGCGTTCTTGGCATGAATATACTGCAATTCTCCACACTGCCAAACACATTTATGAAAAAACAGGCAAGCAGGCAACAGACGAAGAAATAAAACAGGAACTGAGCAAGGATAACAGAACAATATCACAATCCCTCGCATCACGCAAAAAACCACTCAGTTACATTAGAAGAACATTCCAAACAATAAAGACAAGCCCTATTGAGCATATTATTGAAGAAGCACCAAGAGATACACCTAGTGAACTAACGTTTGATAGCTACACACCATGGAAAGAAAGAAAAATAACATCAAAAAAATCAAACAGAGTAGTTGATATTTACGATATAGACGAAGATCACACAAAAGAAATTGATAATGAAGAACAAATAACTCTTACAAAAAAAGCACTTTCACTGCTTACTAAGAGAGAACAAATAATTATTGCAGCAAGATTCGGACTGCATACATGGCTTCCTGAAGAACAAACAGGAATAAGCGAAATTAAGAGAATGAAAAACGGAACATGCTCACTGGAAGAACTCGGAGGATACTTCAAATTAACCAGAGAAAGAATAAGGCAGGTGGAAGGAAAAGCCATAAAAAAATTAAGAGCGATTATGGGCGACCTGCCTTTAGAAGAAACCAAGCAGGCACCTGAAAATCAATTGTTTGATGGTGAACAAGCAAAAACAATAAGAAAGACCAAAGGACTCACGCTAAAACAACTTGCAGAAGCCGTAATGTGGAAAAACGGAAGTGCACAAATATTCTTCTGGGAGACAGGAAAAAACAAAGGAAATTTCAGGATAGAACAGTCAAAAAGATATTACGCATGGCTTGTCACTAACGGATATGTTTCACCAAACACGATTGACACACCTACTGACAGAACTAGATAGTTCATAATTGCCTTAAAGAACCAGCTGTAAACGCCGAGATTTTGGAGTAACTTTAAGGTAGTCAAAGAACAGAAGATTTTTAAGCGGAGCATTCTTTAATACGTCATGATTACAAAAATTCAGAGTCAGGAAGAACAAGATAAACCATATTTGCCACCTGAACAAAGCAGCACCCAAACACCTACTGAGCCAAACCCTCAAGAAGCAATCTCTGGCAAAAACATATCAGCAATTCTCCGAGATGCTGCAGTTAGACAGAAAGTGCATGATATTGGTGAAGCACGAAAACATGTCATAGGAAATACCTCTCTTGAAACAAGAGTAGAAACAGACCAAACAGAGAGCGTGCCAATTAAACACGTATACGCTCAAGCAAAACAAATGGGAGTGGAACAAAAATACGTTGATGAAGCAATCGACGCGCACGTAATAACAAAAGCACGGCAAAAGCGAGATTTGAATGCACTTAATGCTCAGGAATCCTACGAACTAACACATTCAAGAGAAGTCAGGGGTAGAACCGAATTTTTTGATTATATTCAAAAAAAAGTCCTCGATGCACTAGCGCAGGCGTATCCTTCTTTAACGTTTGAAGCATTGCGGGAACATAACAACCATTTTCTTTATAGTATAAGTGTTGGCCGGATCAAGTTTCAACTGGTTGAGGAAGTGACATCAAAAAATTGGACATTGAATAAGATCCTGCAAAGGATACGAGTGAGACACCGAACCATACTTGCAGAATGCGAAATAGATAGAAGTGATAATGTTAGCTCTAAAATAGTGGCGAGTATTAGACTTCACGATAGCCGCTTTACAAACGTATATGCACAACTGTTTCCTAGTCTGAAAACTGAAAATGAAGGAAGAGTGATTTTCAGACAACCAACTTACTACTACGATCCTGAAAAAGATAGATAAATAAAAAAAACTAAATAATATCAATTCCGAGTTCGGAACTGAATACCTTTGCTCTTGGATTGTGCTGACTTGACGCTGATTTGCCAAGAATCCACGGACTCTTAACTCCAGTAATAATGGTCATCACCATTACCTTGCTTTTCATCTCATCCATTATTCTAGCGCCCCAGATGACATTGGCATCATCATCCATTGTTTCAGTCACAAGCTCACCAACACGATTGATTTCCTCAAGTGTGAGGTCAGGACCACCAACAACTTGTATCAAAGCACCTGTTGCTCCAGCATACTCTATATCAAGCAAGGGATTGCTCAACGCACCTTTAACTGCTTCTTCAACACGGTTTGTTGTGTCACTCACTCCAACGCCAATTGCTGCAACACCACCATTGCTCATGATTGCTTTAACATCAGCATAGTCAAGATTGACCAAACTCGGAATTGCAATAGTTTCAACAATTCCCTTAATCATTGTAGCAACAAGCTCGTTGGCAACAGCAAACGCCTGCTGAACAGGAAGATTGCCTGCAATTTTGACAAGACGGTTATTGTCAACAACAATAACAGTATCAGAAACATTGCGCAATTGCTGCAAACCAAACTCTGCTTTGTCAATTCTTGCTCGTTCAATATTGAAAGGCATTGTTACAGTACCTATAACAATTGAACCTGATTCTTTAACCAACTGAGCAATAACCGGTGCAGCACCAGTGCCTGTTCCACCTCCCATTCCCGCGCACACAAACACCATATCTGAGCCACGCAATACCTCTCGCAATTGCATCAAGCTCTCTTGAGCTGCTTCTGTTCCCTTACTTGGGAAACCGCCGCACCCTAATCCTCGCGTGACTTCTCTACCCAAAAGGATTTTTTTATCTGCCTCAGTAATATCAAGATGTTGCTTGTCTGTGTTGCACGCAATAATCTCGGCTCCGCGAATACCCTTTTTGTAGAGCCAGCTTACCATATTTCCTCCGCCGCCTCCAACACCAACAACCTTAATGTTGGCCTGTCCGAAATCTAAGTTTTCCTGACTTTCTTTGTCCAGTGCGTGTTCCACAATCAAATTCATTTTCTTTTCCTCCTTTTTGTTATTATGAAGGCTCTCCGTTTTGGATGGGGGTTTTGCAGAAAAAAGTGGAGAGCCAGTGATCATCAATTGCGTCTTGCGACACAATGTCATCAGTATAGTAGTGTGGTAATATCACACTTTCCTATACTAATATCACAAGAACGCAACTAGTATTTAAATATTTCGTTGTGCTAAAAAAACACTACATATGCTGCGATTGACGATTTCCCGTTGTAAAAAAACGCCACCAGTGGCGTAAAACAAATGTATAGAAACATTTGTTTAGTCGGGACAGGCAAAATATTATATACTGCTACCCATTTTGGTAAACTGGTGTAACAATGGTCATCCTTTTTGACAGATTCAATATTCCTGAAGATGTTTTTGAAATAATCTTTGCAACAGAGCAACAAATAATTGTAGCAAAAGAACTTACAAAATATATCATATTCAACAAAGGAGAAATAACAAAAACCGCGATGAGTATTTTTGCAACAAAACTTCACGACGGAACTTATGAAAGTGTGCTTGACAGAGGACAGTATAAAGGAAAGAAAGTAAAACTCTCTTACAATAAAAGACAATTTTATGACAGAATTCTTACACCAATGAAAGCCATGGGAATTATAGACTATGACTTGTACAAAAAAACCTACAAAATATCAACCAAATTCCAGAATGACATGATAAAAATAGGACTTATGTGGAAAGAAGAATTGCGAAAACTAGGTGCGAGTGTGTGAGATTTATAAATAAGCCATTTCTTTCTCAGCTATGAAGATATACACAGCCAAAGAAACAAGTGACATCCTCGCAACAGCATGCGCTATTCAAAAAACAGCTGAATCAGGAGAACGAAAAGCAAGCACTATGGAAGAAATTATCCTCGCAGCAGAAAAGGAAGGCATAAAAAAAGAATTCGTGATTGAATCATTACTAAGATACGATCCGCCGATAGAAAAACAGGAAGATGACATTGACAAAATCAAAGCACACCTTACAGTTCACGCAGCCAGAAAAAGGCGAAAAGAAGCACTGAATGCTTACGTCATAAGATTAACAGAAGCGCTAAGAAAAACATACCCTACTTTGAAATTTGTGCAAAAAGAAAGATGGTATCTCATATCAACAGGATTCACAATATACGAAGAAGTAGATAGCGCACTGAAAAAGCTATGCCATATAGAAGTATGCGACAACCTGGTTATTCATTCTCTTTTTGATCAAAAGATGGCTAATGCATGCGGAAGCACAATTAATGAATTTCAGAAGGATGAACAGTTTGTTCATGGAAAAACAACCCAATACTACCTTGAGTAACTACAAGTATTTAAAAAAAAAACTAAAAAAAAGCATTAATCTTCTTCGGGTTCGTCTTCATAATTTTCATCAGCGTCTTCATCTTCACTCATGCACAAAACCATGTTTATTCCTCCTCATCCGGCTCCCATTCATACTCTTCGTCATCCATGCTTACAAACTTCATAGAGCTCACCCCGGGCACACCTTATTTGCGCTAAGTATTTAATACTTATGGAATTATGCCTTTCCAAGTATTTTATACATGGTAGCGCCGCATTTTACGCAAATACCTCTAACAGCCCTCATCTTTACCTTTCCTTTCATTATTGTTTCCTTTGCATCTTTTATTTGCCTATCTGTTTTACATCTCATACATCTTCCTGTATATTCAGCCATCACAATCACCTCGTGAGCCCTTTTCTTTCTGCCGTATATAAACCTAACGATTTATGACGGAAAATACCAGCAACAGCGCGCGCGTAAAGAGTCACTAGTCAGAGACAGAGAGATACAACAAAACTGCTGCATAATCATCTTAATCGCACATACAATTAAATGTTTGTTTGCGTCATTGCAGACTTATCTTGGTCAAGAAATACTAATGAAAGTGTGTATTGTTTCATTGACACGCCTAAAACTGCTTACTCAGAAGTTCTTGGAGGACTATCAACAAACACATTGTGCTTCTCTCCGCCATTTATTTCTGCAAGAATACGCTTCATAATTATCTTTTCAGGATCAGGCATCAGACGAACACGTTCACGTAAGTCATGAAAGCTTTCAAAACGCTTCTCCTCTCGTTTCTCAATTATCTCCCACATATGCTTTTTTCCAAGACCTGGAAGAAGCTCTAACTGGTGCATCCGCGTAGTCAATGGCTGCGCAGTATTAAAGAACTCAACAAATTGAGTTTCATTCTTTTTGATAATATCCTTTATAACAAACTCCAGCTCTTTCTTTGCTGCTTCAGTAAGCTTTTCAACAGCCAACCTGCCAATTACGTGCTGCACTTTATCACGTCTGTTCTCTCCAACATAGATTTCCTCATACGGCTGAAGAAAAACATCCTTTTTTGCAGTCAGCTCTAACAAACTAAAATGCTTTTTGCCCAATGCCTGAATAACCGGGCTTTTTCTATGACTAGGAGTAAGATCCTCGGGGTAGCCGTTCGGCAAGAAATCTAGTACTACTGCGTATTCTTCTCTCTGAATTGGTTTTTGTTCCATACCCCAACACCATTTTTATTACAATAATAGCGCAGACTATATAAAAGTGTCGCTGGTAGCGTGAGTAATAAGTTGTTTTATAGCGGCAGAGACAAGCATCCGAAAATTAATGTCCGCCGCTATAGAATAATTCAAATAATGTGTTAATTGTTTTTCCCTGCTGATTTAGTGCTCTGGCTGTTAGAAATAACGCAAGCCACTCTTGTTATAGCGGAAGAATTTAATAATCATATAAAAATAGTAAATTCTTCCTCATATAGCAAA
>JACQMV010000054.1 GCA_016203395.1 Candidatus Woesearchaeota archaeon
ATAGCAAACGAAACATATGCGAAAATTTACTTCGTTTGCTATAAATAGAAATATTGCTTGTTATTTTTGCAGCTCTCGTGCTTTCCCTGTAAAACTTAAAGCAATCTCTCTTTTTGATTGACAGGATTATGTGAAGTGAAAGCTCAGATAATCTATTGTCTTAATAACCTCTCCTGCTTTTTTTACCTGCACGCGAACAGGCACTTGATAATGCGCATTAACATAAAACACAAAAGTCTCATTAGAATATTGCAATGAAACAACCTCCACGTCCTGCCCTTTAAATTCAATTATCTCTTTCTGAATTGTGACATCCTCATTTACAAACCGTTTCATCCAGTCAATCGGCGTGTAAGGAACGTATTCATCATACGGAAGAGTTATTGTTGCATTTGGAAAGCTATCACACGTCTCGCCAAATGATTTACGTATGTTTTTGAACTGCTGCTTCCATAATCCTCTTTCGCAAGTTCCAAATGCTTGTTTTTCCTGTTGTAGTATATTAATCGTGTCCACCGGAAGTTGTTGCGCTGAATCATTTATAAAAATATTGAACAGCTGAAACTCCGGGAGTTCTATTCGTATAGTATTACCATTAAAAATTATTAAGCGCTCATCATTAACATATGAAAAATCTTTTTTCTCATTATTCCTGCTGAGCTTTCGGAAATACTTAATAGAACGAGTTTCTTCCTTCACCTGTCTATTCTCGCCAATCATGTCTGAAGGAATAAGCGATTTTTCTGACATCCTAGGTCGTGCTGATTCTTCTATAAGCGCAGTGCAGCCAACAAGCAACAATAAAAACCAATGACGAAACATAGACAACAGGAGTATTCAGTATATAAAATACTTATGAATTCCGTGCTCTTTGTCTTTAGCAATAAACAAGATACACTCAAACTACAATGGCTGCTGGAAAATAAGAGCACATTCTTGACAAGCGACCGATCAATGGAAAAAATAAAAAAAGATTAAATAAACAATGGTGCAAGCACCAGTGTTATTGTGGCAAGCAATTTTATCAGCACATGCAGTGAAGGCCCTGCAGTGTCTTTGAAAGGATCACCTACAGTGTCACCAACAACAGCTGCTTTGTGGGCTTCACTTCCTTTTCCTCCATGCGCGCCTGCTTCAATATACTTTTTGGCATTATCCCAGGCACCGCCACCGTTATTGAGAACAGTGGCAAGAAGAACTCCTGTAATTGTTCCCACCATCAAAAAGGCAGCAACTGCTTCTGCTTTAAGAACAACGCCTACAATTATTGGGAAAAATATTGCCAATAACCCGGGCAAAACCATGTTTGCTAAAGCACCTTTTGTGGTTATATCAACACATCTTGCATAATCCGGCTTTACTGTGCCCTTCATAATGTTCTTATTCTTGAACTGCGAGCGCACTTCATTAATAATACATGACGCGGTTTTTCCAACAGCACGTATTGCAAACGCTGCAAACACAAAAACAAGCATTCCCCCTAACATGGCACCAATAAACACTGGAACCTTGGCTATATCCACACTAGCAAAGCCAGTACCCGTAAGCTTTGCCACCTCATCAAGATAGGCAGAAAACAATAAGAACGCAGCCAATGCAGCAGAGCCGATAGCATAGCCCTTTGTTAATGCCTTTGTTGTGTTGCCCACACTATCAAGACGGTCAGTTCGTTTTCTAACTGCTTCAGGCGCTTTTGACATTTCAATAATACCGCCTGCATTGTCAGTGATAGGCCCGAAAGTATCCATTGCAAGAATGTAAGCAGCAGTTGCAAGCATACCCATAGTTGCGACAGCAGTCCCGTATAAGCCGCCATGCTCAACACCGCTTGATACACCGAAATAATAAGAAAGGAACAAGGCAAGCGATATTGCAATAACCGGAAGTCCGGTATTCTCAAACGCAACAGCAATGCCTTCAATAATGCACGTTGCAGGACCTGTTTTTGATGCTTCTGCAATACCTTTAACAGGACGATGGGTGTGATGAGTGTAGTATATTGTTATATACACAAACACCAAGCTTAAGCCGATACCGACAAGCCCAGCATAAAAGAACCATATGTTGTTCAACAATAATTTAGTGCTTATGAAAAAGCCAACAATAGCAAGCAAAAGAGCAACATAATACCCCTTGTTCAATGCCTTCATAGGATCGTCTTTTTCATTCGGCTTAACAACAAGTATACCTACTGCAGAAGCCAAAAGACCGAAAGCACGCGCCACCAAAGGAAACAATACCCCGTTTACTCCAAAAACAGGAAACAGTGCTACTCCTAAAATCATTGCTCCAATGTTTTCTGCTGCAGTGCTTTCAAACAAATCAGCACCTCTACCTGCACAATCCCCAACATTGTCACCAACTAAGTCAGCAATAACTGCAGGATTTCTCGGATCATCTTCTGGAATGCCTGCTTCAACCTTTCCAACAAGGTCAGCGCCAACATCCGCGGCTTTAGTATAAATGCCCCCGCCCAGCTGTGCGAACAATGCCACAAAACTCGCGCCAAAACCAAATCCAACAATCAGAAAAGGTGTTTCCTGTGGGTTTGCGCCAAACAAATAATAAAGCCCGGCAACACCGAGTAATGAAAGCGCAACAACAAGAAAACCAGAAACTGCACCGCCCCTTAATGATATCGTAAGTGCTTTTCCTAAACTTGTTTTTGCAGCTGACGCAGTCCTCAAATTGGCTCTAACTGAAATTGCCATTCCAACAATACCTGCTATAGCACTCAACACAGAACCAACAATGAACGCAACTGCTGTTTTAACAGCATGATCCTTTTGACCAGTATAATAATAAACCCCGAAAAGAAGAAGTGCTGCAACAATGGCAAGCAAAAGTATTGTAGTATACTGCCGTTTGATAAATGCTTCACCACCTTGTTTAATTGCAGAAGCAATCTCCTGCATTGCAGGAGTTCCAGAATCCTGCTTCATAACATAATTCGCAAGATATATTGAAAACACCAAACCAAACAAACTAACAATAAATACAAATCCCAATGCTAACGTTTCTACTGCCATTATAACACCCCCATATTATGCCATCAGCACAATGCACCTAGTTTATAAAGTTTGTTATTTGAAGAAGCAACGCTCTGTAAAATAAGCTTATTTTCCTGCAACAAGAGTCAGAGAATCATTAAAAAAATGTTCAACGAATTCAACCAAGTTATTCATGCTTTCCAAATCATGCTTTTTCATTACTTACCACTACAACAGTCCACTCCTGCACCCTTCTAAGCTCATGCACGCTAATACGCAAATGTCTCCTTTCTTTTCCTCCACCACAATCAAAAACATCACCATCAGCAACTTTCTTATCCATTACTCGTATAAAATCACCATCCATCAACGGAGGAACATCTCCAGGACCATAACCAGTTGTTTTTCTGACTTCATTGGCATTTGCAAATTTTATTCCAGGAAACATCTTTTCAAGAACTTCCTCATCAGCCATACAATCACCTCTTACCAAAACAATAACTGGTTTCTGCCAAAGAAAAACAAGTGTTTTAATAATCATTTCCGGCTTTACTCCTAATGCACATGATTGTTCTACTGTTTTTACTGAACTACCAGTTTGTACAAGCTGCGCATCTACTTTGTGTTTTTCAAGCAAAATCACTAATTCATCACTCATGAATTTTATGACACAATAATTCACTTATAAACCTTGCTCGAAATTGCTAAAAATTCTCTGAACAAATGCCGAAGTATTTGTCCTGCAACTTCTTTGACACGCATTAGCTTGCGGAAAAGCATTATCTTACATTCAATAACCAATTCACAAAGCCAGTTATACTAAACTTTATATGTATCTTTCATTCTTTATTTAATTCATGGCACTTACAGAATTTGATACCAAATGTCTGAACAACGCTGTTCAACGTGCTAGACGCTCATTTGAAAAAAAAGGATACTATCCAATGGGTGCGGTGCTTTCGGCTAAAGGAGAGATTATAAGAACAGCAACAACATGCACAGAAGAATTCCCTGATTTAGAAGTGACTGAACACAAGCAATTCGACAAGTATGCAGTAAGCAAATTGTTATTAAAAGAGGGTTTGCTTAACCCTTCTCCGGATGCAAGGAAGAAACGCAGGGTTTTATACACTTCTTTGATTCCGGATATGTGCGAAATCGGGTTTTGCATGGATGCTGGCATATCCAGAATTGTTTGCGCATCTCCATGCCCTGCTACAAGTATCAAAGAATTTCTTGACGAATTAACAGATGGAACAGAAGGTCCTCAAAATTTCCCTGTGTTTGAAGAACACTTCATCCCAGAAGCAGGAGAATTATTTGCTTCTTATCTGGATAGGTGGCGCGAGGCGCATAGCAGCTCATTATGTGAAAGAAACCTGCTTTATTTTAAGAGATATCCTGAGTTTATAAGAAATTATCAGGATAGTGCAATGAGAGAAAGCATAAAAGAAGCATGGATGTTTGAATGCGCTGAGTTTGATCTTGAGGAATGCTTACAAATAGTCGCTGACTGCGCTATTGAGAAGGAAAAGATTAACGTGCCAATCTCAGCCAAGAAAGGGTTTCTCTCCAACGTTAAGAGAAATCTTGAACCATCCTCATTGCCTTATTCTGCACGCTTGTATGCTGGCTTGATAAACGCAGTTAGAAACGGAGAAGGAAAAAGAAGATGGGGAGAAATCGTGTTGAGCAACAACATATTGGTGCTGAATGTAAGCAAAAGTTATATAGACGAACTTAGAAAGGACCCCTTTGAATAGGAATGCTAAGTCAGAACCACAGCTATAGAGGTTTTTGATGGGCCCGGGCAGATTCGAACTGCCGACCTTCACCTTGTAAGGGTGACGTCATTTGTGGGTCTCCAAAGAATTTTTTGACGACTAACCACTAGACTACGGGCCCGTGATATAGTAACAGAAAATTTTGCTGCCTTTTTAAAATTGCCGCTTTTTTAAAGAATTAAGCCAATGCGCACTTTGCTTTTCTTGCAAAGGCGAGATAACGTTGTATTTACTCAAAACTTCCTTCAGCGAATACAGGCGCCCTGTTGACATCCTCAACAATTACTGTTATTGTTTTGCTTGTTGTGAGTTTTCCGTCATTTGCAGTTACGATTACTGTGTGCGTTCCTGCATCATTATAATTAAGCTGTTTTGTGTTTGCAGTCATCCAACCAGAAAAGGACACGCTCACATCTTCTCCTTCAGGATCCATTGCAGTGTATTGTATGACTACTGTTTCACCCTCAATAAACCTGAAAGCATCACTCACATTAATTTCAGGCGGAAGATTAAGTTCATTCACAATAATCTTCACATTACCCATGTCGTTGAATTCGCCGTCGCTTACAGTAATATTTGCAGTATATTCTCCTGCATCTCCTTTCTTTGTCTGCCACCTGCCATCACTATCAAGAGGTGCACTGAAAGTATACGTTAATTCATCTTCATCAGGATCCTGTGCAGAAGGAAGTATTACAACACTTTGTGTTTCTACAACAGCCATACTGGGTATTTTGTCTAAAACAGGAGGGTTATTCACGTTAATAACTTCAATAATTATTTCTTCAGTAACGCTGTCCTTGCCATCACTGGCTGTAACAAACACCTTATACGTTCCTGCTTCTTTATAACCAACATCCTTTGTCTTTTCTGTAAGCCAACCAGAATAAGTTAAAGAAACATTATCTCCGTCCTCATCGCTTGCACTGACAGGAATATCTATGGTTTCTCCTTCTTTAATTGATATCCTGTCTGAAGCAAGATAGATTACCGGAACATAATTTGCTGGCTTAATATTCAGCATAATCTCCTGCTCTACAGAATTCTGCCCGTCACTGACAATAATCTTTGTAGCATAAGTTCCACTGTCCCCTTTCTTAGTCTGCCACTTTCCAGAACTGTCCAAAGGCGCAGAAAACTTGTACGTTAAAGGATCGCCATCAGGATCAACTGCTTTCAAATTCGGGAAACTCACAAGATCTCCCTCCCTAAAAGTTTTTGTTGGAATAGACGGCTGAGAAATTTCAATGTCTGGAGCAGAAATTGTTTCAGTAACATTATTTTCAATAACCGCTTCTGGCTCAATACTTGTCGTATTGTTTTGAGGTTGCTGAACTATACAGCCGGAAAACAATATCAAAATAACTGCAATAACTTTTCTGCTTAACATTGTTGTTACTCTTTCGGTGGTAAGACATATTTATACTTTGTTGTAATGAAAGATATAGTTTTCGGAGGTTAAACAACGCTATTGAGAAAGGCGTCCTGCAGAGCTTTGCTGGAGGCGTGCATTATGAACACTAAAAAGCCGTTGGTTTCCGCCTCTTGGAAAAGCGTTTTTAACATTTGAAAATCACTTACGCCTATAAATTCCTCGAATTTCTTTAATTCTTGGATACTACTGCATAATCCATTAAAATGCTCAGCAGTAAGTCCCAAGACTGGTTTAATTTTGTAGCTTCTTCCATTTATTCTGGCTTCTGCGAGATTTGTGTACAGAATCATTTTGATTAAGCCGTCCTGAACGTCCGCTATGCTTGGAATTGACTTGCGAGAATGCTTCTTCTCAATTAAGAAAAGAAGGTTTTTGACAATAACTGCCTCATCAACTGTGAAATAATACTCTCCGCCAAGATAATTTTTTATCGTAATTACCCCCTTAGTATTCATAACCATCTCCTTTGGTTGTATGGTGGTTGATTCTCTTTCTTGCGCTGTTTTTGCAAGTTCTCTAGAAAATTCCTTAAACCTATTTGCGTTCTCTGAAATTTTCAGTACGTGCTCTTTGAAACTTTCTATATCGTGCAATTCTACCCCGCACTGCTTGTTAATCGTTTTGTAATATGCATTTTCGCACTTTTTAGCAATTTTGTCAATTTCAGCCAACTGCTTCAGATTCCAATGCAAAGCGTCAGATTTATACTTTAAAAGTTCTGACATTTTTTCTTTGATGTGCGTATAGTCAAATTCCTGTTCTGTAATTTTGTTTTTATACTCGGGCGCTTTGGTTGCTTTCTTGTAGTAGGTAATTATGACATAAACTCCTAGCAAACTCATCAGTGAGATAGTATCCCATTGCAGATAATCTCTATCGCCGTCTTTTCCTTCGTCTTTAACTAGAGGAATCACAGTTATGCGCGTTTTGTACTTCATAGTGTCATATACTCTTGCAAAAGGATAACTTCTTGTTCTTTTTGGAGAAACCCAATAGCTGACTGCAATCTTTCCTTCTTTTATGTCAATCACAAAACTAGCGTTAGAAAATGCTTTTCCGTTTTCAAATTCCCGCAGTGATACAACTGGTAGTTCTCTACACAGAATTGGAGAATATTCAACATCTTCTATTTTTGCCAGAATTTCCATTTTAACCGCACAGCTTTTGCTGGCCCTCAACGTTCTTTATTTTATTCAATGCATAATCAACATATTCTTTTTGGGTGTCCATTCCGATGAATTTTCTGCCGAGCATTTGTGCAGCCAGCAAGGTTTGTCCGCTGCCTGCAAAAATATCCATTACTATGTCATTTTTGTAAGAATAAAAATTCACCACTCTCGCCGCAAGTTCTGTAGGAAAAGCGCACGGATGAATGTTTTCCTGAGGAGCAACCTGGCGGATTTTCCATACGTTCTTGCTCATTTCTCCCTGATAGTTCTTTAAATCTATTTTGTTTCTTTCTTTTTCTTCAGGAGTTCTAAACCAATAGATGTTTTCTTGATTTTCCTTTTCCGCAGGTTTCTGGAAAACAAATACGTACTCGGAGACAAGACTGGGATAATAATACCCGGGATACGGATGCTGCAACAAAACACCTGAACGCCTGTCTTTTGCAACAGGCTTTTCCCAGATTATGTCTTCCCTGAATTTCCAGCCAATTGATTCCATCCAGCTGACAAAATGAAATGGAAGCGCGACTCTGTTGCCATTCCATCCAACAGGAGATATGTTTACGATATTATATCCTCCTGGTTTGATTACGCGAATCAATTCCTTGAATCTTTCAATAAGGAAATCTCTATACTCATTATAGGACACTTCTTTTCTTTCCCAGCGTTCCTTTTTTCCCTGAAGTTTCTCAATATGCTCCTCATAATTGATTGCATTAAGATAAGGAGGTGAAGTGAATGCGAGTGTTACGCTATTATCCGGCAGCTGCTGCATTGCCTTGAGGCAGTCGCCCAAAAAAATCGTTCCGTGTTTAGCCTTGAATACTTTGATACAATTTACTTCCAGCTTTTCAACAGATTCATTACTTTCTTTCTCCTCAGTTATGGCTTCCATTTTTACCCGTTATCCTCTGCATGTCAGAGGCATTAATAATACTTTCTCTTGCGTTATTGGGATTGTATAGAGCCAATATTTTTTTGATTCGCTCCAGCCGTTCCTCGTTGGTGGGATAATATTTTTTCTTAATCTGTCTGATAAATTGCCACCACTTAATGCTCGGTAGCTTATTTTCAATCTCATCAAAAGCTATTTCTGCGCCAGTACATATTTCTTCCGATGAACTACCGTGATTTTTCAGCTGTATCGCTGCAAATTCATCTGCGTCTAATTCATCTTTCCGTATGTGGAATGGCCGTGTTAAATTTCTACAAATTCCTTGTTTTGAATGCCCTTCTTCGTGAGCGAGGATAAATATGCATGCTTTCACATCCATCTGCGCAAATAACTCCGAATTATAGTAAATCTGACCTGTTATTGGACTATATTCACAATTTTTGACTTTTGCCGGAAGCACTTTCCTGTTTTCGTCCATAATCCCTTTATTTTTTAATCTTCTTTCTGCCTTTTCAACATTGTTTTTTTTGGGGTTCCATTCTTTCTCCTCTTTTTCCTCCATTACACTATACGCCATTACTAAAAAAAGGTAAGGCATGCCCATGTAATAACAATAACAATTCTAAAACTTAGATAAATGCTCATTTAACTAACTAAGTCACCATCGTGTCACCCTCGTGTCACACATAAATCATACTATTATAACCGCATTTCTGTTTTCTATTGTCCACAAAATAGAAATGTTTATATATTATGTGGACAATACAATGCGGTATGGCATACATAGACAAGATAAAGTCAGGAAATAAGACATTCTATTATTTAGGAAGGACATTGAGGATTGGAGCAAATAAATGGAAAAAGATCAGGATAAAGCTGGGAACAAAAAAACCTTCTGAAAAGATAATTGCCAAAAAACTGAAAGAATTAAGGATAGAGCAGTATAAAGTATACAACGAAGAGTCTATTGATGCGGACAAACTTGAGGTCATTGACGACTTCAAGGAGGTGTTTCAAAATCACGCTAAAACCCTGCCAAAGACCATTATAGAGAAGGAAGAATCTGACTTTGTTATAAGATTTACGTATAACTCCAATGCAATAGAAGGAAATCGCTTGACTTTAAGAGATACTTACCTTATAATTAATGAGAAACAAATCCCTTCAGGCGCTCCTCCAAAAGACTATAACGAAGCAATTAATGGCAAGGAGGCATTTGATTTCTTAAAAGAACATACTGACAAGCTTACTGTTGAATTTATTGAGAAATTGAATGGAATTCTTACAAAGAATACGGGTGTACTCTATCCCGGAAGGATTAGATTTTTTCCTGTGAAAATAGAGGGCGCTGATTTTGTTCCACCTAGCGCGAATGATGTACCCGGATTACTTGAAGAAATGATTAAGTTTTATTATAAGAAAAAAAGTAGATTACATCCTTTTGTAATGGCTTGTTTGATTCACGCCAAATTCGTTGAAATTCATCCGTTTGAGGATGGGAATGGCAGAACTGGCAGGGCTTTAATGAATTGGATTTTAATAAAAGCAGGATATCCTAAGCTTTTTGTTCCTTTCAAAAACAGGCAGAAGTATTATGAGGCAATTGACCTGCATAACGCAGGCAAATACAAGGAATACTGTAATGGAATGTTTGGCATAATGCTTGACCAGATTCACTTGTCCACAAATAAGTGATTACCTAAACGAATGTGGACAATTTTAAAGCCGAGTGGTTCAATAACACTCACTCGCAAATTCACTACTCACACTATCACTGCATCATCTAATTCAGAAAATACCTCTCCTTGGCTTGTTTGCAATGGCTTGTCTTTGTAAACAACTTTTGTTCCGGATGTTTTGAGTTTCAAGTCCTTGAAATCCTCTATTGTTATTTGTTGTTTTGGAGTTCTTGGCATACCTGATATTGTTACTGGCTCTCCGGGAGTGCCTTTAGGATGAAGTATCTTCACAACATCTGCTTTCTGTGATGCAAGAAGCATGCCTTGACTTTCTATCCCTCTCAAGTTTGCTGGTTTGAGATTGTACACTATGACTATACTTTTCCCTTTAAGCTCATCAGCCGAATAATAATTTCTGAGACCTGCACACAACGTTCTTTTTTCACCAACATCTATCTCCAACACATAAAGTTTGTCAGCATTAGGGTGCGGTTTAATATCCTTAATTATTGCTACTCTCAAATCAACTGCTGAGAAGGGCTCATCAATAACCACGCTTTTTGAAAACAGAATTTCTGGCTGAGCGATTTTTCCAGAAGTGTTTGTTTCAAACTGTAATGGAAGCTTTTTCTGCTTCTGGCCTAGTTGAGCAAGCATTTTCTCACCAGAAGACGGCATGAATGGGAGTACAGCATGCCCTATCAAGCGCAAGCATTCTGATAATGTGTACAAAACAGTATTCAAGCGTTTTGGTTCATGAATGTCCCACGGCTTCTGGTCATTAACGTATTTGTTACACTGGGCGACAAAAGACCATATAGTTTCAAGCCCTTTGTGAAACTCAAGCTTCTGAATATGCTCATTAAGATGAGCAAACAAATTATTTGCAACATCCTGCAATCTTTTTTCATCATCACCAAAAATACCGGGTTTTGGAATAACGCCATTACAATACTTGTGAACCATTGTGAGAGTTCTCTGCAATAAATTGCCAAGACTGTCTGCGAGTTCACCATGAATCCTCTTAATAAGCTGCGGTTCATTAAAATCCCCATCCATACCAAAAGGAATGTCCCGCAAAAGACCATACCTTGTGCCATCAACACCATACTTTCTTATTAATTCAGAAGGAGGAATAAAATTTCCCTTGCTTTTGCTCATTTTCTCCCCGTTGATAGTAAGCCAGCCGTGCGCATATACTGTTCCCGGAATATCCACTCCAGCACTCATAAGCATAGCCGGCCATATAACTGTGTGAAACCATAATATCTCTTTCCCAACAAGATGAATGTCTGCAGGCCAGTATGAAGCAAACTTCTTGGAAGGCCAGCCGATGCCTGTAAGATAGTTTGTTAAAGCATCAAACCATACGTAAGTAACATGATGCTCATCCAAAGGAAAAGGGATACCCCAAGAAAAACTGGTCCTTGTAATGCTCAAATCCTTAAGCCCTTCTTTTACACGATTTATGATTTCCTGCTTTCTATGATCAGGGCTTATGAATGAAGGGCTTGTTTCGTACAGCTCAAGAAGTGCTTTTTCATACCTGCTTAACCGGAAGAAATAACTCTCTTCTTTGACAATTTTTGTTTCTCTGCCACAGCTAGGGCAATTGTTGTTTACAAGGTCTTTTTCAGTGTAAAATGTTTCACAAGGCACACAATAGTTCCCCTCATAAAATCCCTTGTAAATGTCATTGTTTTTGTGACACTTCTTTATTAATTCAATAACTCCTTTTTTGTGATCCTCCTCTGTTGTGCGAATAAACCTGTCAAAAGAAATGTTTAGCGTCTTCCAGCTCTCCACAAATCTTGGCACAATCATATCAACAAACTGCTTTGTTTCAATGCCTTTTTCAGAAGCGGCTTTCTCTACTTTCTGTCCATGTTCATCAGTGCCTGTCAGAAAAAAAACCTTCTCACCATTCAAACGATGCCACCTTGCCAGAACGTCAGCAGCAATTGTGGTGTAGGCATGTCCTATGTGTGGAACGTCATTTACGTAATATATCGGAGTTGTTATGTAAAACGCCTTTTTAGCCATACAAATGCCACAGCAAAAGAGTATTTAAACATGCTGAAAAATTTTGACACTGACTCGCGTTGTTTTTTCACACAGCGAAAAGACTACCAAAACAACATAACAAACGTAAATATTATAAATGATGACTGGCTTGGATTTTGTATGTTGAAAGATCCGGAGAGCATGGAAGGACTCATCTATTTTACCAGACAGATGATTAAAAGCGGAAATGCCGTAGCATGGGTAAGGAAAGCCCTCTGTCCAAAGTGCAAAACCCAAATGGGAAAACCAGTTGAAAAAGGCAAAATAAAAATAAGAGCAAAAGAATATACTTGCCCAAAATGCAATTATTCCGAATCGGCCGAGGAGCATCTAAAAAAACTAAATGCGGAAATAAAATACAAATGCCCTCATTGTAGTGCTAATGGTGAAACCACAATACCCTTCATGCGAAAAAAGATACGCATTCTCTCCGAAGAGGACAACAAGGAAATACTGGTTGAAGCGCTTCAGTTTCAGTGCGATAAGTGCAAAGAAAAGATAAACATTACGAAGAAGATGAAAGGATGACTCAACAGAACCTAAATGCAGAACAAATAGATATAATCCGCGATTGGGGCTGGGGGAGGTGGGGGAGTCCAGTGGCTCAAAAATGGCGTAGTAATTGTGAGCATCTTTTAGCTTCTGGCTGGCTTGAATTGATTGATGCACACCAATATGCAATTATGGAAGATGAGAATGAACGGCACATTCTTTTACTTGAATTGGACGATCGTCCTGAAGAGTATGAAGCTGCTGCCAGACTTCGCGCCAGATGTTATCGTGTTTGGGGCACTGGAAGATTTTATTGGAGACATTTGTCATCAAAAACATACATTGGTCTTAGCGACAAAGGGGTGAAACTGTATTTTGCACTTAGGAAAGATGAACTTGCTAATCCTGAGAGACATCATAAAGAAAAGGTTTCGTCAGGAAGGGCTGATAATGATTTTCAGACTCACTATTCTGATGGTGACATATATTGGAGCTCTTGATTGACAGCTCATTATCTGTTTTGCATTTGCCAGAATTATTCATCCAAAGGCGTAAGTCCTGCGTATCCCTTATCTTAAATGAGCGCATAATTTATCAGCCGCCCTTGTGCTCTGAGGAGTAAGTTTATTACAATCAGACAAATTCTTTGTCATGAGCAATGAATTTTAGCGCATCATTCTAGCCAAACTTCCAAATGATGGCTTTTCCTATGCGCTTCTTTTTCAGTCTTCAAGCGGAGTAAGCCCAATATAGCCCTTTCCGTTCTGATACTTGAATTCTTTACCTTCTTTGTATTGTAATAAGAATTCTATTAGCACGTCAAAGTTTTTTGTTCTTTTGCGAAACACTGAAATGCTTATTCCATCAATTCCCAGATTGGAAGCGTTTGCGTCCAAATCAATGTTTATATTACCAAAACCAATGTCATTAAGAAACCCGCCTTTTCTTCTTACAGGATATTCACCCTCATTGTGTTTATAATGCGCGATTTTCTTTTCAAGGTCTTTGCTTTCTGCCGCATACAGCAACTCATGATTCGTGATTGCTGCTTCTGCTGCTTTTGCAGTCATTGTTGTCTCCTGCAAAAAATCAGATGTTGCACTTAACATTGCAATAATTGCATCTGTCACGTTATTTTGCATGTCGTAGGAGTCACATAACTCATTTGCGACAACTGTCACAGCCCAAGCAATGCCTTCCATATCCGGTCTTGCTGTTCCATCAGGATTACCAAGCCGCGCAATCTTTCTTCTGGCTTTGTTCACATCATCTGCAGACATTATAGTGATAGCATTCTGAGAATATTGAGCCATCCTTGAGTATTTCATTTGCAGGTCTTCTAATGCCTTTGTCTTTCCCTGCTCACTCAACAACGCCCATTCTGTGCTTAGCCGTTTCAATTCAGTGCGATATTTTTCAGCAGGCACTTCAGATAATACTTCTTGCACTTGCGAAGTTCTTGAACCAAAACCAGATTCATCAGCAAGCGAGTATGAAATACAACTAAGTATTGTTCCAACAAGTATTTTAGCGTATTTTCCAATAGCGTCTTTCAACGTAGTCCTTCACCCCTCAAACTCACTCACAAAAGAAACACGCGCTTAATAAAGATTACGAACTAAATCGTACTTGACTAATAAGGTCAAAAGAACTTACCCATGTGCTTGCAACAGGACGCGACAAATTGTATTACTCATGATAAGGAGTGTATCTGATTGCAGTAAATTTAAGATAGAACCTCAGCATTTTTATACTACCTGCGCTTTGAAAGGGTATGGAATACTATGATGAGATAGCACCAGGATATAATGCCCTCTATGGAGAAGAACAAAAAAAGAAGGCAAGAAAGGTACAGGAATTATTGCAAATAACACCTGAAGAAACAGTCTTAGACATAGGATGCGGTTCAGGCATTGCAACAACCGAGCTTGGAGGAAAAAAGACAGGAATAGACCCGTCACTGGCATTAATAAAACAAGCAAAATTCCCAGTCGTCCACGGAAAAGCAGAACAACTCCCATTCAAAGACAAAAGCTTTGACAATGTCGTGTGCATGACAGCAATACACCATTTTGACACGAATAAGGCATTGCTTGAAATAAAAAGAGTAGCAAAAAACAAGATTGCAATAAGCGTGCTAAAGAATGCAAAAAATTTTGGCACAATAGCAAGCGCAATAAGCGCAGTATTTCAGAGCGTGCAACAATTTGACACTGAGAAAGACACCATATTCATTGCTAAACCTTAAATAATGCATTCCAAAACAAGATAACATGCAGGACTACCTTAAAGATGTTGCAAGATGCCTCAACCCTGTAGCATACGGGCTACTAAACAAAAACCCATTAAATGCATTAACATTCATGCTCAAAACGACATTACTTGGAATCATAATATTCGGTCTTTTAGCGTTTCCATACGCATTCAATCTCGGTGATTATGCAAGAGCAAAAATAGACTTGTTCAGCAAAGCAAGCATTGACGGAGAGTTTTCAACAACAAAACCAATATTAATACCTGAAAACAATCCATGGGCAGTAATAGACCTTGAAAGCAACAGAAAAAAAGGAAGTGAAGAGCTACTAATAACAAAAAACACAATATATTTTGGCAAGTCCTCTGCAGAAATCAGCGAAATAAAAGAACTCAAAAATCATAAGTTGGCAAGGTATGCCGGAATTATAGGCGTATTCGTATTGCCTGCAATAATGTTCTGGATTTGGATTGTCTTTTCAATAAAATACCTTGCAATCACACTAATAACAGGAACACTAGCATGGATTGCAATTGACCTCACAAGATGGCGAATGCCATATACAATAATTTTAAGCAGAAGCATGCAAGCAACAACAATAATGATACTAATTGAAATGGCAAGCATGGCTGTTGGAACAAAATATCTGTTGCCTTTCTATTACATATGGCGAGTTGAGTTTTACACAATAACCATTATTGCTTATTTAGCAGTCTTCCTGCTATCTTTCCTACTGGCAAAACGCAACATTAATAAAACCGAACAATTATCTGCGTAACATGGATGAGGAAGAAGCAATACAAGAACAAATACGGCTACTAGCACAAAACTTGTACAAACTCCATCTTGCGGCAACCTACGAAGAAGCAGAAAGAAGAGCAGAAGAAATAATAAGAAACACACAGGGAGAAGGAAAAAGCGTAGAGAAAATATCTGACGTAATCCAGGATGCTGCAGAAAATATAGACAAAGCAGACTTTCTACAGGAATGAAACAGGCAATTCTAATACGAAAAGACCTTGAAATGGGTAAAGGAAAAATAGCAGCACAAGCAAGCCACGCATGCGTTGAAGCATTACTGAAAAGCCACAAAGACAACATAGAAAAATGGAAAAAAGAAGGAATGAAAAAAATAGTTCTAGAAGTGAATGACGAAAAAGAACTTGTTGACTACAAGAAAAAAGCAGAAGATTCAGGACTGGTTGTAGGACTAATAAGAGATGCGGGAAGAACACAAGTAACAGCTGGAACACTCACTGCGCTGGCTATAGGCCCTGACCAAGATGAACAAATAGACAAAATAACAAAAAAACTAAAGCTGCTATAAAAAAAATTGCATGCTTTAACGCAAGTTCGTGTATTGTTTGTCATGAAAAATACAATTTGTTGCGTCCTATTGCAAACACAGTGCAAGCACATGGCAAGGGCTAAAGTTCAAATCATAATTCAAGCCGACCAGAGATGCTGCTGGAAAATATCTGCACAAGCTACATATTCTATGAGCATTAGTCCTTGATGATTCTTAAGAAGGTTCCGAAACTATTATAAACGACAATACTAAAGTTTCTGTGATGAGAGTAGCAATTAATGGTTTTGGAAGAATAGGACGACAAGTATTACAAGCAGGTATAAATGCCCCTGACATAGAATGGGTGGCTGTAAATGACATAACAGACACTAAAACACTTGCTCATTTGCTAAAATGGGATTCTGTATTTGGAAGATTCCCCGGCACAATAGAACCGAAAGAAAAATCACTAATAATAAATGGAAAAGAAATACTGGTTCTTGCAGAAAAGGACCCGACAAAATTGCCATGGAAAGCAATGAAAATAGATGTAGTTGTGGAAAGCACTGGCTTTTTCACTGACAGACAAGGAGCTTCCCAGCATCTAAAAGCAGGAGCAAAAAAAGTATTAATAAGCGCCCCTGCAAAAGACGCAGACATTACAATAGTTAAAGGAGTGAACGAACACAGTTATGATAAGAACAAACACCACATAATAAGCAATGCAAGCTGCACAACAAACGCACTAGCACCGTTAGTAAAAGTGTTAGATGACAATTTTGAAGTAGAAAAGGGCTTTATGGTAACCGCGCATTCATACACTGCAGACCAGAGACTAGTTGATGGACCTCATAAAGACCTAAGAAGAGCAAGAAGCGCAGCAGTCAATATAGTCCCAACAACAACAGGTGCTGCAAAAGCAGTAGCAGAAGTGCTACCACACCTGAAAGGAAAACTAGACGGATTTGCATGGAGAGTTCCAACACCTGACGGAAGCATTGTAAACTTCTGCTGCACTGTGAAAAAACCAGCAACCTCTGAAAAAATCAACTGGCTGTTCAAAGAAGTTTCAAACCACCACCTAAAAAGCGTGATTGAGTATTCTGAAGAACCATTAGTTCTAAGAGACATAATAAAAAACCCTAACAGCTGCGTATTTGACGCATTAAGCACGGCAGTAATTGAAAACATGATATCTATAACCGGATGGTATGATAATGAATGGGGATACTCCAACAGAATAGTTGACGTGCTAAAAATTATTGGAAAGTAACGTAAGAGGCATTGCAATCATCTCAATTTGTTTATTGACCTTTGCAGGTTTTTTCTTGCTTGCATTTCATATTTTGCTTTAAAGAAATCTGTTAAATAAACTGAAGTTCTGTTCAAAAACATTTGAAGTATTGTACTTCTACCTTGCCTGAATTTGTCTTCAGGAACCTCAGAATACTCCCTTCTAATGTTTTTTTCGTATTCATCAAATTCTTCAGGAGATTTTCCAAGTATAGACAAATCCACATCTATTAAAATCTCTGCATCAATCCTGCCCGGAATTACATTATGTTTCGTTACTAAGATTAAGTCACTTACTCTGCCAGCAAATTCCTTTGGAAGCTGTGCTGCTAAACAAACATCATAAGCCAATTGCGCACTTCTTTCCTCATTATCCTTAACTCCGGAATCGTAGATTGCATCGTGATACCATATTGCAAATTCAACCGAATCAAATCGCTGAACTAAACCGCGTACAGAATCCAATTCTACAAGACAATTTCTGACGTGAGTCATTGTATGATAAAACCTTTCAGAATTAGAATACATCTCGCAAAGTCTTGTAAATTCCTGCTCAGCATCTCCTTGTGCATTAATTCTATTCCATAAGGATATAAATCTGTCTTTCATTTGACCTTCAGCTCTGAAACAACTCCATTGAAAGTTTTTTCAACGTCATCTTTGCCTATTGAATTATCAACAATCCATAACTTTCCCTGATTATCCTTATCAATTGCTTGCTGTAATTTTGCTTTCTTTTCTTCAAAACCAAATTGGTTTCCTAATCTTCTTTGCAGTTGTTCTCGAGACAATCCTCTTTGGGCTAAGCGGGATTCCTGTGTTTGTTTATCTGCATAAACCAAAACAACATTATTATTGCACAAGTATGCCATATCTGACTCTGCAATCAAGGATGCATTAAACAAAATCAGTCCTTGCTTTCCGTACAATTCTCTTCTTAACCTCACTAATAAAGGAGTAGCCATGATATCATTCAATCGTTCTAATGCACCAGCGTCACCAAACACAATCTCTCCCAATGCTTTCCTGTTGATTGTCCCGTCTGCTTGTCTGACTTGCGGTCCAAACGTGTCGGCTATTCTTCTTCTTACTTCATCATAGCTTGGTTGTGTTAGTTCTCCAAGAATTTGGTGCCCTATTAAATCTAATTCAATATTATGAACCTGAATTCCTTTTTCTTTGCCAATATAGACAAACATTTGACTTATATATGATTTTCCTACTCCAATTACTCCAGTAACTCCCACAATATATTGTCCTGACATTTTGGCTTCAAGACATTGCTTTACATAAAGAGGAACATACCCGTGAACCAGTCCCTGTTCTTTTTGTATTCCTCTAACCGCACTTGAGCTAATATGCGCTAATTCAGGCCTTGCAAACAAAATATGCGTGTCTATCCCTAGTTTTTGACTTTCTCCAACTTGATGAAGGACGTTTTCATAATCAAAATCTGCTGCATTTCTTACCCCCTTTACAATTATCTTTATACCCTGCTCATATGCATAATCAACCAATAAGCCCTGAAAGGAAACAACTTTCACATTAGAAAGTCCTGATAACGTCCTTTTAGCCATTTCAGTTCTTTCTTCCAAAGAGAACAAGTATTTTTTGCTTGGATTAACTCCTATGCCCACAATCACTTCGTCAAAAGCGTTTGAAGCCCGCGATATAATATCTATATGCCCATAGGTAATAGGATCTCCTGAAAACGCATACATTGCCTTTCTCATAAAACAAGTAATCACTGCATGGTTCATAAAGATATCTCAATTATCAGTAGATCCGAAAGTGGCGAAAGATAGATAAACCAGTAACGATAATAAAGGCACGGATGGGGATTTAGCACCCCCATTTCCGTGCCAGTGTGCGTATTTGATGAAAACCGCACAATACGTGAAAAACTTCCTTAAACAT
>JACQMV010000053.1 GCA_016203395.1 Candidatus Woesearchaeota archaeon
GCTAATACGTATTAAAGAAGAGGTTGTTATTTTTCTACAGCTCTTGTGGCTTGACTTATTATTTGAACGTTTCTTGTTTTGTTTTTATGTTTAGTCCTTACATTTTGTTTGCGTTGTGTTCGCAACATGTTGCAACAAATGGTATTGCTCTTGACGAATAATGCGCAAACTTGCGTTAAAGTTCATAGCCAGAGTGCAGTAACTGCAGGGCAATAAAATACTTTGCTCAGATATGATTTAAGAATAATTGTATGCTTACGCAACCGGCTGCAACAGTAGCCCAACAATAGTATTGCTCATGAAAAGCAATACTTGCAAAGGAAAAAGTTGCAATTATCACGTGATTTGTTATAATAACATAAGCTTTAAGAATACCTCCTCTTTTTTCAGGTGCATGGGATTTGAGTCATTTTATCATGCTAATTATAGGAAATTGTTAGTGTTTAGTCTTTCGCTTCTTTTGCTTAGTGTTGTTTTTTTGGGTTATAAGTATTTTTCAACAGGTAGTTTTGCTGATAAGGCTGTTGTTTTGAAAGGCGGGCTTACGTTGAGGGTTGATGTTAGCGAGAATAAAGATATTGGTTTATTAACTGATTTTTTTAGGAGTAAGAATATTGATGTGAGTGTGCGAGCTTTGGAGGGTAGTGGTAGGCAGATTGCTGTTGTTTTTGAAACTGCAGATATGAGTGAAAATGAGTTCTTGTCTTTGGTTAGGGAAGCAGGTGTTGTTGTTTTGCCTAATCGTTATACTGTTGAATTTCTTGGGAGTTCTCTTGGTAGAAATTTTTATAGGCAGATTGTGCTTGCCGCTCTTATTGCTTTTGTTGCAATGAGTGTTGTTGTTTTTATTACTTTTAGGAATCCTGTTCCTTCTGGTTTTGTTGTTCTTGCTGCTGCTTCGGACATCATTAGCACTTTAGCAGTTTTGAGCTTGTTTCATTTTAAGATAAGCACTGCAAGTATTGCTGCTTTTCTTATGCTTATTGGTTATTCAGTTGATACTGATATTTTGCTCACTACACGGGTTTTGAAGCATAAGGAGGGTTCTTTAAGGGAGCGGATTAATAGTGCTGCCCGTACAGGTATTACGATGTCTTTAACAAGTCTGATTGCTATGCTTGTAGGGTATTCTTTCAGTTCTAATGAAACTATTAGTCAGATTATGCTTGTTTTGAGTATTGGTTTGGTGTTTGACATGATTTATACTTGGTTTCAGAACGCTACTATTTTAAGGGTGTATCTTGAGAGGAGGGGTGTTTTATGAATCTCAAGCGGCTTATTATGCGGCCTAGAATGCTTGTGCTTATCTTTTTTATTTTGGTTTCTCTTTGGATTATTAATCCTGGTTTTTCGCAGGGTGTTGCTATTAGTGCGGTGACCAAAAACAGTAGTGCTGAAGCTTCTGGTATTGAGAGTCCTAAGTTCGGGACTTTGCCTCGGGATAAGGAGGTTATTAAGAGCGTTAATGGTGTTGTTATTGATAGTGTGGAGGATTATTATCGCGAGGTTTCTAATTTGGTTGCTAATGATAGTGTGATGATTAAAACAAATAAAAGGACTCACGTTGTTAAGGTTAGAGAGCGGCTTTTGGTTAGTGTTCTTAATGAAACAATGAGTGTTTTTGTCAATGAGTCTTTTGTTGTTAATGGTTCTGAGGTTAATAGGACTGTTGAAAAACGTGTTCCGAAGACAAAAACAGAGGTTGTTGGTGTTGAGGATATGGGTATTCGTGTTGTTGCTGCTCCGACTAATAATATTCGTAAGGGTCTTGATTTGCAGGGTGGCACGAGGGTTGTTCTTAGTCCGTCTGAGGAAGTCTCTGCTGATTTGCTTGATGCTTTGATTGATAATCTTCGTGAGCGGCTGAATGTGTATGGGTTGGCTGATATTAATATTGCTCCTATTACGAGTGGTATTCCTTTGCCGGGGATGAAGGCAGAGCGTTTTATTCTTATTGAGATGGCAGGCGTGACTGATGAGGAGGTTAAGGATTTGCTTGGTAGGCAGGGAAAGTTTGAGGCAAAAGTTTCAAATTTGACTGTGTTTAAGGGCGGAGAGGATATTACTTATGTTTGTAGAACTTCTCAGTGTGCTGGGCTTGATACTAATTCGCCGTGTGGTCAGAGTGAGAATGGTTTTGCTTGCGGCTTTTCTTTTCAGATTACTTTGAGTGGGAGTGCTGCTACGAGGTTTGCGGATGCTACTGCTAAGCTTGGTGAGGTTTTGAAAGGTTCTCAGAAGTATTTGACAGAGCCGATTGTTCTTTATTTGGATGATGAGGAGGTTGATCGTTTGGAGATTTCTGCAGGTCTTAAAGGAAGGCCTACTACTGAGATTAGCATTAGTGGTAGTGGTAGTGGTTCTGCGCTTCAGGGTGCTATGGATTCTGCTCTTTTGAATATGAAGCGTTTGCAGACTATTCTTATTACTGGAAGCTTGCCTGCGAAGCTGGAGATTGAGCGTGTTGATACAGTAAGTCCTGTTTTGGGTGCTGAGTTTGCAAAGAATGCTTTGTTTGTTGCTTTGTTGGCTTTTGTTTCTGTTGTTATTGTTTTAATAATTGCTTATAAGCGGATAATTATTGCATTGCCTATTCTTCTTACTGCGGTTTCAGAGGTTTTGATTACTCTTGGTATTGCTAGTTTGATAGGGTGGAATATTGATTTGTCTGCTGTTGCAGGTATTATTGCTGCTATTGGTACTGGTGTTGATGATCAGATTGTTATTACTGATGAGATTTTTGGAAAGCACCGTCAGCAGCAGTTGAGTTGGAAGGCGCGGCTGAAAAACGCATTCTTTATTATTTTCTCTGCTTATTTTGTTACTGTTGTTGCCATGATTCCTTTGTGGTTTGCAGGTGCTGGATTGTTGAAGGGTTTTGCTGTTACCACTATTCTTGGTGTTTCTGCTGGTGTTTTGATTACTCGGCCTGCTTATGGTGTTTTTTTGGAGGAGCTGACAAATGAATCAGCCGACTAGGGCTAAAGCGATTTTTCTTGTTTTGTTTTGTACTCTTCTTACTAGTGCTGCTCAGATTTTTTGGAAAACAGGTGCTGAATTGCTTCCTTTGCTTTCGTGGCAGTTACTGGCTGGTTTTGTTTTGTATGCTGTTGGTGCAGTTATTCTGATTTATGCGCTTAGCGGCGCGCCTCTTACTATTGTTTATCCTATGATTGCTACTAGTTATATCTGGGTTAGTTTGCTTGCTTGGTTTTTGTTTGGTGAGCCGTTGGCTGTTGGCAAGTGGGTTGGTGTCTTTTCTATTATTGCTGGCTTGTTTTTTGTTGGTTTCGGAGGTAGGCATGACTAATATTTTTGCTGTTTTCTTAGTTATTGTTGGTACTATTATTGGTAGTTTTGGTGCATTGTTCTTGAAGCAGGGCAGTGCGTCTTTTTCCCTTAATATTAAGGGTGTTTTGCGCAATTGGCGTGTTTTACTTGGTTTGTTTTTGTATGGAGTTTCTACTATTCCTTTTATTTATGCGCTCAAGTTTGGTGATGTTTCTGTGCTTTACCCTGTTACGAGTCTTACTAATATTTGGGTTTGCCTTCTCGGTCAGTTTGTTCTGAAGGAAAGGATGAACGTGACTAAGTGGGTGGGTATTGCTTTGATTATCAATGGCGTGATTAGTATTAGCGTGTGAGAGTACGTAGTTCTTTTACTCAAGTATGTTCTGGCGAGCTTAATTTGTGTGTTTTTCGCAAGATTTTTTATACTACTGGATGATTTATTTTCTTATGGATATTAGTTCGTTGGATGTTCGGCAATTAGTTGCAGAATTTCAGGTATTTGTTGGGGCTTTTTTTGATAATATTTATCAGTATGCTCGTCAGGACTTGGTTTTTCAGTTAAGAAAAGGCAAATTGTTTTATCTTCGTGTGATGGCGCATGTTGTTTGGCTTGCTTCAAAAAAGGGTGTTGCTCCTGAAAAGGTAGGTGGTTTTTGTGCTCAGTTGAGGAAATTACTTAATAATCTGAGGATTGAGGCAGTTGAGCAGGTTGGTAGTGAGCGTATTATTCTTATTAAGACAAAACCGTATGATATTTTTATTGAACTCTTTGGTAAAGGAAATGTTGTGGTGGTTGATTCAGGTAA
>JACQMV010000059.1 GCA_016203395.1 Candidatus Woesearchaeota archaeon
ATAGCAAACGAAACATATGCGAAAATTTACTTCGTTTGCTATAAAAGGTAACTTTCGGTGAGGTTTTTAAGCTAAGCGTTGATACACTTATCATGCACAACGTACCAGAAAGCATGCTACAACGACGCATAAATGAGCGATTAGAAGCACTGAATGCCAGCGAGCAAGCATATTCCATTGTAATAAAAGAATCAGATGTTATTCGCCGTTCACTTCATCTGACTGAGTATCTTAGTATGGCAATTGAATTAGAATGCGAAATCCCTCCTAACTCAAAGTTCAAAAATGTTGCTGATAAAGTGGACAAGGTATCTAAGATGCATCAACGTCAATGGGCAAAAATGAGAGAAGTAGTGAGACAAGCATATTTTGCCAGCGTAGATGAAAGAGCACGATATTCCAAGGCACTATCAGAAACAATTGGAAATACAGGTGCTCAAAGAAATGCAGAACTTAGCATAGAGCAGGATGATACGATTAGGACAATTGTTCTTCCAAACGAACGCACTTTTTTATTGTACGTTCCAAACCCTGTTGTTGTATATGTTAAAAACACTAAGGGTTCTGAAATAGTATTTGATCCCATATTAAGTATTGGCGTTACTAATATAACTCTCGGTAGCAATGGTTTGAGGACTGCTGGCAAAGTAGTGTTGCACCACTTGCTTGAGCTTGAGTTTAATGACAGATTTAATAGGTACAAAATTTCTTCGGCAGCACAAGCCAAAGAAGGAGTAATAAGGGAATAAAAATGAAAGAAATAGATGCTAAATTAGCAGACAGGATACTAACATACCAGCTTGAAGAATTAACAACTGCGCGAAAACGCCTTGCTAATGTTGATGGAAGAGAATTTTCTGACAGAAGAGGAACTACTGTAAGAGAATGCGATCTTGACATTCTCCCCGGACAATCATTTGACAATGCAGAAAAAGCAATAGTTACAAAAGTAGCTCAGATTGAAGTAGTGCTTGCAATGGCACCTGAAACCCACGTTAGTTCAGCAGTTATTGATGCGAGAAACCAAGCCAGAATTACGCGAGAGCAGTATGGCGATAGCAGAATTGATAGAGCACTTCCTGCTGCAACAAGGTATTTAGAAGACGAGCTTCGTGTTATAGTTGCTCCTTCAGAGAAAACTCCTGAACAAATCAGGACAACAGAGTTTGTAGTTGAGTTTTACACTTCAAAGATTGTTCCTAGTGAGTATGGCGGCAATAAAACAGAAAATACGCTAGTTGGAACCGAAATTCTTTCAAGAAAACAGTTCCCTAATGTGCCCAGACCTATGGTGATTGCAATGATGTACAAAGAACAGCGTTTTGTACCTGATGCTGAACTCTCAGATAAAATCAATGAGAAACTTCCTGCCAGTGCCAGAAGTTCAGCAAGCCAGTTTGTTAAAACAGTTACAAAGCAAAGACCGATAATGTTTGCATTGCAAGAATTTGCTAGAAGGTATACGCAACATGCCTAAAGATGACAAAACGTATCAACCAAAGGTTGCTGGTTTGCCTGTTGCATTTGATGATGCTGCAAAACAATTGACGATACAATCAAGATTAATTCCTAAAGACAGTGTTTATTATGAACCGCAAGGCGATGAGCTTGGCTTGTTTGAAAAAGCCATTGCAGAGCACCTTTCTGTTGCTATGATCGGCCCTACTGGTTCAGGAAAAAGCAGGTTACTACAATACATGGCAGCAAAGCATGAAAGACCTTACTTTTACGTGGTTGGCAACACTAAAATGGGAGTAGATGAGCTTATCGGCACACCTTTAACAGAAGGAGATAGTGCTGTTTTTATGCCCGGACCTTTGTACCAAGCATGCGCCACAGGCGGCTTTATTGCAATTGAGGAAGTTCTTGAAATGCATGCTGATGCAAGAACATGCCTGCACTCACTTGCAGATGCAAGAAGATCTCTTGAAGTTGCTTATGTTAATGAATTACTTGTTCCTGATGAAAATTTTGTATTGACAATAATGTTCAATCCCGGCGCAGCATACCAATCAGTGAATAATTTGTGGCCAAAACCAAGTTTTGCACAAAGATTTGTATTTATTGAACTTCCTTATGTTCGCGGAAATATTGGAGAAAATATATTAATGAAAGAATCTGGCTGCGATAAAATAACTGCAGAATATCTTATGATTATTGCTGACCGCATTGATACTGCAATAAGAGATCGCGCACTCACTCTGGCTGAAAGTGTTGGCTATCACGCACTTGTCAAGACAGCAAAACTTATTGTTGCCGGAACCAATCCTCAAAAAGCAATTCATGCATGTATAAGCAGGTCTCTATCGCCAAACAATAGTGATGTTAAGACAATAGATACAATGGCAAGCTTTATCAAGCCAGCATCGCGATGAAATTCTCACGAGCAGTGCAGTTGGATGAGTGCAGTGATTCTGTAAGGAAGCTAATGGAAATTGTAGGCAAAGGTATTCGCTTCTCCCCATTTAAACAAACACGCACTTATTCTTTTTTACTTGCAGATACAAAACTTCGCTTGGAACAATCAGGCATAATCCCAATCATGCTACCTCCATTTATAGATTTGTTTCCTGAACAGAGCATGAATGAAATGCTTTATTTTGCTCTAGGTGTTGCAAACGCAGCACAGTATTGCTATGCCTTACCCTGTCCAGAAACGAGAGTTCTAGAGGATACTCTAAAATATGCATGCACACAGGCGAAAAAACTAGGTGTAACTGACGCAATACTTACTGGTGGCTATAAGCCGAGATACGTAATTGCGCAGATGAACACAGGAACAATGAGGGATGACCTTGTGTCAAAATTCACTCATTCTGAAATTGCAGGAGACTTTATTGGCTGCATTGAACGAGCAAGAACAATGAGTCACTTGTTTCAAGAATATCCTTCAGCAAACAATTATTTTAGCACTTTATTCCCACGCACGTATTTTGAAGCACTGAAAAGTTATACACTTGACAGAAAAAAAGTTTCAAAAGAAGAAGCGTTTAATGCTTCACTAGCACGTTTTATTTTCTCAACAATGCTCCATGATTCTGAATTTGATTCCGATGTTCTTGAGGATTATAAGCAGCGAAAAGGTGATCGCGCAGAAATGGTCGTTCAATTACGCGAACTCACTCGTGAAGAGGTCGGCGAATGGGTTAAGCTGGCTGAACCGGGAATGTCTTTACAGGCAAAAATGAGTGACGTGCTTAAATCCGCAGTTGATGTATATCTAAGACTTTCTCAGAAAATAAAGCAAGGGCTCTTCCCAAAACACGCAATATTCTACGACATGACAAACATGAACGAGATTAGCGAAACAATGCAAACAATCAGGTCCATAGCACATGCGCAATCAATTGGCATGAGTGACTTATCTGTCAGAAAATCAAAAGAAAACGCACACCTGCCAAGACCAGATATTGCAACTGAAGGACTGCATTTTTATCCTGAATGGGATGAAGGTAAAAAGCTGATTGTGCACAAACGCACAGCAGTTCAAATGATGGAATGGGACAATATTTCTTTTGGCTGGCGAATACTTAATTACCAGAGAAGCAAACAAGGCAAATCATTTGAGAGCAGTATTGACATGAACGAAGAGCAACTGCCTTTTCCAGATTATAACACAGAAATTGAAGAACGTCTTGTGCGCATGTTCGGAGCACTTGTTCCTGAAGCACACCAGCTTGTTCATGAGCAAAGAACAGGACGGCTAGATCTTAGTGCGTACGCAAAATACCGTTGTAAAAGAAAAGCAGGTATTCCTGTGCCTGCCAGATACAGAATTCGCGAATTACAAAATGAAAGAAGCGTTACAAGTTGCGTGCTTGTGGATGCCAGCGAATCAACAGGCGACTTATTGAATCCTAATTACACAGTGCTAGACTATCTTAAGCTTGCCTGCCTTTACTTGTTTAGCGCAGTTAATGCTTGTGGAGATTCATTAAGTGTTTATGCAACAACAAGCTATCCTGATGACAAGCAGAGCTTGCGACTGACAAAATTCTATCCTTTACTTGAACAAGGCATGAACGCATTTGATTTTACCAGACGACTTAATCACCTCGCACCATTGAAAGGCAATAGAGATGGCGCAATCTTCAGACATGCAACACATCTCTTAATGCAGAAACCAGAAGTAACGAAAATGCTTATTTACCTGTCTGACGGAGAACCTCAAGATAAAGCATTGCCACCACCTCAAGCAATGATAGAACTCGGGAAAGCAACCCCTATCGGCGAACCAGATATTGCCTACAAAGGCGCATACGCATGGAATGATCTTTTCTCTGCTCACAAAGAAGCAGTTGCGCGCGGCATAACCCCTATAATAATCCGCGTGCATGATTTAGACACAACCCAACTTAAGATGCACGGACTTAATTTCTTCACAGTCAAGCCAGACATGAGCAACCTTGTTGATGTCCTCTCAGAAGTTTACTTAAGATACACAACTGAAAGCAGCAGTTAAGACAAACACTTACGTCTACATTTTCGTAGCCCTTTCCCACCGCTGCTAATAATAATCCCGGGGTATAGGGCTTATGCAAATATTTTCCAGCAGCTATTGTGGCTTGGCTCGTGGTTTGAACGCATTTCGTCTTGTCGTTATACTTAGCCCTTGCCATGTGCTTGTAATGGGTTTAACACCTCGCAGCTTGTTGTGGGGGGCTTTTACCTGCTCAGATAATTTTTAGCAGTAGCAAAATCATAAAGCTTATATTCAACAAGATAAACCCACCACTTATGGCTAAAGGTTTTTACGCTGAAAGAATTCTTGTCAGTCAATTTAAAAGAATTGATGCCAAAGAATCTGTGAATCGCGCAATATCCTTGTTTGATAAGGATACTGATGTGCTTATCGTGTTTGACAGAAAACAGTATAAAGGAATACTGGCTGAAAGAATTTTGCTTGGCAGGAATATTCAGAACGAAAAAGTAGGTCCTTTGGCAATTGCTGCTCCTAAAGTTGGGCTGAGAACAAGCTTGATTGAGTGTGCACGCCTGCTCATAGAGAATGATATTTCCCAGCTACCTGTATTTGACAAAGAGATTATCGGCATTATAAGAACAGAAGACCTTCTTAAATCATTAATTCCTCTGTTTGGAAAAAGAACTGCAAAAGAATTTATGACTCCTCAACCTATTGCATGCTCTTCTGAAGATTCATTGGGAAAGGTAATGACCATGTTCCGCGAACACCATGTTTCAAGAATAATTGTTAATGGGCAAAAAGGTATTGAGGGCGTTGTTTCAATTCATGACATTATGAAAAAAGCAAAGCCAAATGAAAGGGAGGGTTTTGGTTTTCGTATTGGTGCAAAAATGCGTGTTGTCAGCATCCCTGCAGGAGAAGCAATGAACAGAAATGTAAAACGCGTAACACCTGATGATGAACTTTCTGAGGTTGTTCCTCTAATGGCTGAGAAAGATGGAAGTTGCGTAGTTGTTGTTGATAAATCAAACACAGCAATAGGCATCATTACCAAACGGAACATTCTGGAAAAGCTGGTTAATCTTGAAAAACAAGAATCAGGCATTTTTATTCAGGTGTCAAGCAAAGTCAATGACCTCAACAGGAACGCGATATATGATGAAATTAACAGCTTTATTTCAAAGTTCTCCAAACACCTTGGCAGTGGTAGTTTGTATTGCTATATTACGAAACATAAAGAAACACTTCATCATATGTCCTTGTTTTTTTGCAGGATTCACTTTCACACATCTGTTCTTGATACACAAGTGCATGCAGACGGCTGGGGCGAGGAACAAATGATAAAAAACACATTAAGGCGGCTGAAAACAGCAATGCTAAAAGCAAAAGAACTCAAAAAGAATATTGCTCCTCAGGAATACTTTGAACATGCAGATTTTGAGTCACTCTCATGAGAACAATAATACTGTCTGTTGGCGGCTCGCTCATAGTGCCTGACAGTGTTGATGCTGAATGGCTTATCCAGTTCAGAAAACTACTTCTTTCTTTTCTACCAAAAGCATTCAGATTCATCATAATAGCAGGCGGCGGAAAAACAGCAAGAAAGTATCAGCAGGCAGCAAGAAGCATTGTTAAACTATCTCGTGATGATCTTGACTGGATTGGAATTCACTGCACACGGCTCAATGCCCATCTTCTTAGGACGATTTTCAGAAAAGAATCCTATGCCCGGGTTGTTAAGAACCCTACAAAAAGGATTTCAACGCATAAACGCATCATTGTTGCTTCTGGATGGAAACCCGGTTGCAGCACTGATTATGATGCTGTTCTTCTGGCAAAAAATCTTGGCATCAAAAAACTGGTCAATCTTACAAATATTGATAAAGTATATGATAAAGACCCTAACAAGTTCAGAAACGCAAAACCTATTGATGTTATTTCATGGAGATCCTTTAGAAAAATAGTTGGCAACAAGTGGGACCCGGGACTCAACGCCCCTTTTGATCCAGTTGCTGCAAGAGCTGCACAAGCTCTTGGAATTGAAGTTGCGATAATAAACGGCAGAAATCTTAATAATCTTAAGAAATACCTCGCATTAAAGCCATTTATTGGCACGGTTATAAAAGACTAAAAAATTATCTGAGCGAATGAGACATTTGCCTTGCAGCCCTTGCTAACTCTTGTCTTAAATTATGTTATAATTTATCAGCAGTTCTTGTGCTTTGATTGTGAACTTTAATGTAATTAACTGTTTATTTGTCTTGAGCAATACCTTTTGTTGCGACATGTTGCAAGCACAACGCAAGCAAAAGGTAAGGGCGGAGTATGACAACAAAAAAAATGCATTCAAAATATCAATCAAGCCACAAGAGCTGCTAGGAAATAACAACACCTTCTTTGGTAAGTATTGGCAGTTACGAGTACATGGTAAGGGCTTAGTGTGACAACAAAAAAAGAGGCATCCGAACTACCCATCAAGCCACAATGGCTGCGGAAAAGTATTATCATCTCACACTCTTGTTTTTTTTGAGAGGTTTACTGGAAAATTATGGACGCTATGATAGTTTGGGTCAGATTGTTGCTTAAACTAGCCGGATTGTGTGATTGTTTTCAAGTCACGATCCATGCCTTGCTCTATGTCTTTAAGCTCATTAGTTAATGAATCAAGTGCCTCAAACTCTTCAGTAACATTCATGCCACTTTCTCCCAACTCAAGCATGTTTGTCTTAAGAAACTGAGTGAGTGAAGCAATTTTTTGCGGCAAATCCCGGGTGCTATTGTTATACTGCTTGTAAGCAATTCTTGCATCTTCCATAATATTCTCGCCAGAGTCATACTTGTCAAGAACAGCATACCACGAGTTCAGCGCATCCAAACTATTTAGGTAGCTATCTTCTAAATCCTCCTGCAATTCATGAAGCGCTTCAACAACTGATTTATTAGCAGAATCATTGACAACTGTGAGCTGTTGTGAATCATCAATCACCTGAACAACTGGTTCCTGCGGAATATCAGCAGGCAGCGGAGCATCAACTGCAACCTGAGAGGAATCTGATGAAACCAGCAATTGTGGCGGCTGGCATGCAACAAACAAAAACAAAAGCAATATAATCTTGTTCATACTGTTTTCTTAACCATCTAACTTTTAAACATTTCGGTATTTTGCACTAAGGTGCTTGAGCAGATAAGAAGTGTCAGGACGCGAGCCAGTTGCTTTCATCACAAGCTCGTCTGTATCATACCTTCTGCCAAACTGATGAATGTTCTTGTTCAGCCAATTTTTAAGAGCTGAAAACTCCCCTATGGAAATCCTGCGACGCAATTGCTCAACACTATTTTCTGCACTGGCAAACAATTGCGCAGCAATCATAGTTCCTATAGTATAAGTTGGAAAATAAGCAAATTCAGAACTCCAATGAATGTCCTGCAAACAACCCTTTGCGTCATTAGGAGGGCGTATTCCAAGATAAGATTTCATTTTCTCATTCCAAGCAGAAGGAATTTCTCCCACTCTTAATTTGTCATCAAAAATCGCCTTTTCAATCTCAAACCTTAAAATAATGTGCAAATGATACGTTACTTCATCAGCATCAACACGAATAAACCCCGGAGAAACACAATTCACCCAATCATACGCATCTTTCGCAATGACTTTACAGCCAAGTTTTTGCATTTTAGGAACAACCCACTTAATGAACTCCTTGCTTTTTCCAACATGATTCTCCCAAATCCTTGATTGAGACTCATGAATAGACAAAGAACACGGCTCGCCAAGAGGTGTTCCAAAATTTCTCCACAACAAACCCTGCTCGTACATAGCATGTCCTGATTCATGCATTGTAGAAAGCAACGAATCAAAAGGATCCTTTGAATACCTAGTAGTTATTCTTGCATCCTTTGAATTGCCTGTTGAGAAAGGATGAGTGCTTCTATCAATTCTGCCATGAGTAAAATCAAAGCCAAGTTTTTCAGCAACAAACCTGCACAAAACCTCCTGCTGAGAAACAGAAAGCACAGGCATTCCAGGACCAGCCCTCTTTTTAACAAGCGATTTCAAAGTCGCTTTCAATTCACCAAAATAACCATAAACCTTTTTTGATGTGAGCCCAAAATCATGGCCATCAAGCAAAACATCATACGCTGGCTTTTTATCGTCAATAAATTGCGCCTTTTTTTTGCTAAGAGCAATTACTTTCGCAAGATGCGGACTAAAAACTGAAAAATCTGATTTATGCCTTGCAACACGCCATGCTTCAACTGCTTTTGTAGTAACTTTAGCAAAATCCACAACAAGCCATGAAGGAATGCGAACAGAACGCAAATAATCTCTTTCAATCAAACGAACATTACTCTCCTGCTCTGAATTCAAACGCTCACTCTTTGCCTTTTTAATTAAACTTCCAATGATTTTACTAGTAAACATTGAATGCGCGATTTCAGAAATAGTTGCTAACTCCAGAGATCTTGGTTCAACACCCCCCTTAGGCATGCAAACCTCCTGATCCCAACCAAGCACAGAGCATGCACTACCAAGATAGCTAACCTTTTTCACCTGCTCAATAAGCGCTTTGTAAGCCATTCATTAAAGCCAAGCACGCTAGTATAAAAATACTGTCCTTCTTTTCTCACAACACCTAATAATACTCATAGGGTATACAGCTTATGCAAATATTTTCCAGCAACTGTCAATACTTACCAAAGAAGGTGTTGTTATTTCCTAGCAGCTCTTGTGGCTTGATTGATATTTTGAATGCATTTTTTTTGTTGTCATACTCCGCCCTTACCTTTTGCTTGCGTTGTGCTTGCAAC
>JACQMV010000060.1 GCA_016203395.1 Candidatus Woesearchaeota archaeon
ACGAGCCAACAACCTCTCATTCTAGACGAAGAGTATACATTCACCACAACAAACAACAACATCCCCCTGCCACTAGCAACAAAATCAACTTAACCACTTATTCAGAATCGAATCTACTGGATTTAGTCAGTGTTAGGTAAACAGACATTCGGTACAAGTATTTATTGCTATTTTCTCGCAGTTGCTAATAATCTCCTGATTATGTGGGTTGGTATTTTGAATGCCTCTTTTTTTGTTGTCATTCTTAGCCCTTACCTTTTGTTTGCGTTGTGTTTGCAACCGGCTGCAACAAATTGTATTGCTCATGACAGTAAAATAGTTAATTGCGTTAAAGTTCGCACTCAGAGCGCGTGAGCCGTAGGGCAAATGCAAAATCAATTAAGACCGGTTCTAGCAGAGACAAAGCAGAATCAGTTAAGCCATGTTCTGGCAGTGGCTGCGCTGATAATAGGTATTGAGAATTGAATTAAGGCGTTGACAACACATAATTTTATAAACTATGTAGTTTTGCAATTGTTATGGAAACAAGACCTTTAGATGCGTTAAGCAAGGCAAAAGATAAGAAAGTAATTGTTGAGCTAAAGAACGGAAAGCAGTATGTTGGTATTCTTAGGGCTTTTGATATTCACATTAATGTTGTTTTGGATGAGAGTGAAGAAAGAGAGGGTGGAGAAGTAAAGCGGAAATTAGGAACTACGTTCCTGCGTGGAGATACTATTGTGCTGCTTTCTCCCGGACAATAAATGGGCTTTAAATGTAGGGGTGGAACAGGCACTCAGGGAATGCATTCTTCTGGAAAAACTCATATTGCTTGCAGGCGTTGTGGCAAGCATTCGTATCATATTAGAAAGAAAACTTGTGCTTCTTGTGGTTATGGGAATTCTTCAAAATTCCGTCGGTATGGCTGGCAGACAAAAACTCGTGTTGACCGAAGACGGATTTTGCACTGATGACATTAGTTGTTTTTGACGTTGATGGTGTGCTTTTGGATGTTGCTGAAGGAGGGTTTATACTTCTGGCAAAAGCAATCGGCAAGGAAAAAGAGGTTGCTGAACTGCATGCAGAATATGAAAAAAGAAAAGATCAAGGTCCGTGGGGTTTGGATCAGCTTGCAAGTATGTTCAACGGACAAAACCCGCAGGCACTGCTTGAGCATTCTAGGCGAATTTGCAAAAATCACATTATGCCCGGTGCTGTAGAAACTGTTGATGAATTAAGGAAGAGAGGATATGCAATTGCATTTTATTCCAGCAATCCGATAATCGTGCTTGAGGCGCTCAAAGAAATAATTCCGTGCGACTTTATGTGCGGCAACGGATTAGAAATTACTAAAAACGTTTGCACAGGAAGATTATCTGACAAAGTAGACCGTTATGAAAAAGCAAAACGTCTTGAACAGCTGATTGCGCAATTAATGCTAAAGAAAGATGAGGTGTACATAATAGGAGATAGCATCACTGACCTGCCAATGGCACAAAACGGCCGTTTTATCAGCTTTAATTCTCATAACGCTGAGGTTGATGCTTCCGCAGAATTTGTGATTAAGAACAAAGAGTTAAGAGAAGTTTTGAAGTATGTTGCTTGAGATTCCGAATGTTTTAATAATCCATTTACCGTATGGCTTTTGTGAGCATGGTACAACAAATATGAAAGTTTATTCTGCATTTAAGACTTCCTTATCAGGTATTTATCTTGTCCGGCCCGTACTTAGCAGGAGGTATATTCTCTGCACGACAGAACGTACAAACATACCTTCTTAATTTTTTGAATGTTCACATTTTATTATTCGGCGGAGTAACCGCATACAATTCATACTGGGATAAAGACAAAGGCCCTATAGGCGGATTGAAGCACCCTCCGAAAATGGAAGGATGGATGCTATACGCTGCCTGGGCATTACAGATACTGGGCATATTGCTAGGATTATCCCTCGGGGCATATTTCACTTTATTTTTTGCAATCAGCATACTCTTATTCTGGCTTTACAGCAGCCCTAACGTGAGATTGAAAGAGAAACCTATTGCCAGTTTAGTCACAATATCATTAGCAACTGCATTTACCTCGTTCTATCTTGGCTATTTTGCACTTGGCGCTCAATCCATTACAGTCACTAGCGTGCTTGCAGCAATAGGCGCAACTTTGATAATTGCTAGTATGTACCCGTTATCTCAACTATATCAAATTTTGCAGGATAAACAAAAAAGGCATAATACATTTACTGCTGTTTTCGGAACAAAAGGCGCACGAACAGTTTATCTTTGTTGCTACCCTGCTGGCTTGCTATTAATGACGTTTTCCTTAACTAAAATAAACATCATGGCCGCAGTCATATTTTTTGGGATAAGCGCATTAACAGGTTTTGTTGTTTATCTCATAATGCGAAAGCTAAAGGGGATCATTTCAGAATACGCAGTCATAATGCGAATAAAATATGTTTGCGGCTGTACATTTTCACTTTTCTTCTTAATTCTTATGTTGTTAAGACTGGCTTAATATTACACCTCAGGAAATAATGCAGTTACTTTGCAAGCATGCTTCCTGCAACGAAAACAATCACGCTGGTTAGAAATGATGGAAGCCATGCATTGTTTCCTATTGTGAACCATGCCACTGCAAGCACTATTGCTCCAAGAAGCACGCTTAGGAATGCTGCTTTGGCATTTGCGCGTTTCCAGACAAACCCTCCGAGTATTGCTGGCACAAAAACGAGCGTGATTAGCAAGGAGAGTATTGACAGTCCTGCTATGTTAGGGAACAGGTACGCGATTCCTAATGCGAGAATGCTACCGCATACTGCAAACAGTCTTGCCTTGCCAAGCAGAACGTGTTCTTGTGCGTGTGGTTTTATAAGCCGGTGATAAAAGTCATTTGTCAGGCAGATTGATACTACTACTATTGCACTGTCAATGCTTGACATTGCAGTTGCAAGTATTGCAGAATATCCTATTCCTAAAAGGCCTACTGGAAGCATGTCTTTCATTAGCACAAAGAATGCCTGCTCTGCATCTATGCCGGGAAATTGTGTTCTTGCCCATAAACCGAAAAGTATTGGCAGAATGTATAATGGGAGTGAGACTCCGAAGCTGCCAAGGAATGCTTTTCTTACTGCTTTGTCAGACACTCCAGAATACGACCTTTGCCAGTTGTCCATGTACCCGACATGACCTAATGCACCTAATACAAGACTTCCGACAAAGAAAACAGGGCCTGCGTATGCGAAGAAACTAAAGTACGAGTCAGGTAGTGTAGTTATTGTGGAAACTCCTCCGTACTTGAACACGCCTATTATTGCCATGGAAAAGAAGGTTATTATTATAATCCAGAACTGGATGAAGTCTGTTGCAATGTCATTTCGCAGCCCGCCGAATACAGTATATATTATTGTTACTGCTGCAGAAAGTATTAGTGCAGTTTCCCATGAAATGCCTATGAGCACTTTGGTAAGTGATGCTGCGCCTACAAACTGTATTGCTGCACCTATTATGAAGGAGATTGTTGTTAGTCCTGCTACAAGCACGCTTGTTTTTAGTGAATACTTGTGAAGGAAGAAATCAGCTAATGATTGCGCTTTTGTTGAATCCCCAAATCGTTTTATTTTTGGTGCAAGCCATGACATGAGTAAAAAACTGCCTATGACAACGAACAGCACAGATGCTCCGTATGAAATTCCAGTACGATACGCTTCTGATGCAACGCCTAACAAACTGCCCATCCCGAATACAGTTGAGAGATTTGATGCCATGAGCATTATCGTGCTTGTCTTTCTCTCATTTACTGTGAAGCCAGATAAATGCTCTCCGCGGCTGCGGAAATATCCTAAGAGTATCATTGCAAGAAGATAAACTAAAACCACGATTAAGTCAATGCTTATCACGCATTATGCCATTAAGCAAACACTATTTATTTATTTGCTATTTTTTGTAGTGCGGGTGACAGGATTCGAACCTGCGTAGGCACTAAGCCCCATGGTCCTAAGCCATGTCCGTTTGGCCACTCCGGCACACCCGCATAAGATATTAATGTGTTGGCCGGTTAATAAAACCTTCTTTGGCACAGTAAAAATAATATTTGTGGATGCTTTATCATTGGTGACAAGAATTATCTCACGCCTGCTGCTTCTCGCCTGCGGTCAAGTTGTATCTCCCAAAAAGTAATTAGTTGAAATCTTAGTCGTTCTAATTGTTCATTATTCAGCGGCATTCGTAACCTGTTGTCTGCCTCGTTGGATTCTGCAATTTCGTTATCAGGGTCAATAACATAAATTACCTCAACTTTTGCATCTTTCGCATCTTTAACAATGTATGCGTGTGCAGGATCTAAACTCTCAGGGTGGCGCGAATAGGCCTTCAGAATGCCTGCGCAGTTGAGAATTCCTTCTAATTCAGGTAAGGTTCTGGCATTTTCATCTTCATTATTCCAAACATCCCCGCGGAATGCTAATGACTGTTTGTTATCTTTTCCTATACGTTGGACAAATGGTTCGCCGTTAATATAGACGTGAACTTCTGCTTTAACGCGAGCAGGCAAGCGACGTTTAGCAAGAGTTTCAGGATAATATGCAGCACTTACTGAAGTGTAGCTGTTCTGCCAGTACAAATTAAAATCTTCTGGCAATGTTGTTTGTCTTTTGATTATAGAGGCGCACACTGCTGTTGCTGCTGCTAATGCAAAAGTGATGTATCTATAAAATTTTCCCATACGTTTTATAGGCGAGTGCTACTTATAAGCTTTAGTATCATTCGGTGCTGTCAACTTAGCTGTGCTATTGTAGTAAACTAATGTGAATTTTTAATGTAATCTTTCTTTTTTATTTGGCACGAGTCATGTATCAGCTAAAGCTGTTTGCAATAGTTGCTGGTGTTAATTGCCAGATAAGATACTAAAACAGGTTGCAATTAAAAAAAGCAAATCAAGCCACAAAGCAGCTAAAGAGACAGAACAAACCTGCTTCTTTCCAAAGCACAGAAGAGTTGACTTTGCCTGATATGGCTCTAGAAATCAGATATCTTAATAAACTCCGCTGTAGAGTATTTAATGCCGAGTACGTACTGTTCGTTTTTTCAATAAGTGCAATTTTAAGCGTGGAACCTGCTTTATGTTTGAACTTCTTGTGTTTCGTATTTTCAAAAACACAAATGAGTGCTGTTTAATGCCGACGAAAGATTCAAGATTAGGCGATTTGTCCGACAACATGTTAGCTGTTTTTTAGAAAAATTTATAAAAGGAAGTTTGGAATAGATCTCTGTTCCATACGCTAGTTCAATGGAACGCACAGTCGAAGAATAAAACACATGGAGGTGTGTTGGATTATGAAAAACATTGGTAAGACATTGAAGAGGATTGCAGCGCTAGGCGCTAGTGTGGCACTTGTAGGTGCGACAGTAATGGGCGCGGCTGCAGTAAAATTGAGCGATTACCCAAAACCGTTTGTGGTTAACGGGGTACCTGCCTCAAATTTGGCGGTTATAGTTGGAGATTCAGCAGCAGCCAGTGACGTTGTTGGTATGGGTGACATAATTGCAGGCCTACAGCAAGCTGCAAAAATAAGCACCCCAGTTGCTGGTGCAGGCGGACCAAGAGTAAAACTTTTGGGAGACAGTGTTGAAGTCGGAACTCCAACAGATCTTTTGGAGCTTAACGAAACAATAGGAGATGTGCGAGAAACTCTTACTGAGTTTGACTTGAACATTCTTAAAGGTGGAAGCATTACGACGCAAAGAGGAGTTACAAAGTACAACCAGTACATTAACTTCAACCAGACAAGCGCGTACAGAAGCAACCGTGTTACCTTTACAGAAGACGAGTTTGACAATGTGGGTCACTTCTTCCACGTGTTTGATAGTGATGAAATCTTCAACTGGATTTTAGAGTTTGAAGAAGGATTCATTTCAGACATAACAACTCAGAAGTTGAGAGACTTGGAAGACAGAGACATAAACATCCTTGGAACAGAATACGCAATTGTTGGAACAAAATTCACCAACAACACAAACGAAACAAGGATTACTCTCTTAGGAGGTCCAATTTTTGACTCTTTAGGAGAGGGTGACAAAAAGACATACACCTTGAACGATAAAACCTATGAGGTTGAAGTCGTTATTATCTCTGAATCTGCAGATGGCGGAAATGGAGAGGTGTTGTTGAAAGTTAATGGCCAGACCTTGCCAAGAATGAGAGGCCAAGAAGCAGAACCAACTGCTGATGGTGCTTTAGTCGGCATAAGAGATATTATTGCAACAGGCAAGGACACGCAGAGTAGTGTTGTCAGATTCTATCTTGGTGCTCAGAAGCTTGAATTCAGAGACACCAATGCGGCTGACAATGTATACACCCCTGCAGGCACAACAATAAACAATGAGCTTATTGAAGACAGCGATGTCAAGATTCGGCTCACTGTAAACAGTGCTCAGGACAAGGCAACAATACAAGATATTACGTACTCCTTAAAGGCAGATGCCTTAGTTGGAGACTTGTTTGTTCCAGCCGGTCATGGCGTAAGAGAATATCTTGATGAGCCAGAAGGAATGATATCCAGCACATGGGATATACGATATGAAGGATTGTTAGACACTGGTGTGACAACACTTAAATTCCATCCTATTGGAAGAGACGAGTACAAGCTCGAGTTCACCAACCAGGAAGGACTTAACTATGTTGTACCATTGCTTACAACAAGACAGTCTGGTTCTCTGAGGTATGGTGATTTCACCAGCAGCAGAGCAAGAAACTTAGTGTTCATGGAACCAAACATTACTGTTCCATCAGCACCGCCAGACTTGAGACAGGGTAACATTCATGTGCAAGACTACTTTGTCTTGTCAGATATTGCCCATGCTCAGAACCTACGATTAGGTGGCGAAGCAAACAATGTTCTTGGAGCCCCAACATTTGCAACAGGGCAGAGTGATAACACTGCCTTCAGTAGAATACTGAAGTTTGAAAGTGTTGACGGAACCAACAGCGTGGCTACATTCACAGACCTAGCAACAGGTACAAAGCAGGTAACCTTCGGATCAGATGGTACTGCCAACTTAGTTGTAGGCGGAATAAGCTATGCAATAAGAATAAACAGGACAACGAACGTTATGACAGCTGATTTGAACGGAGACGGTCAGATTGGTGCAGGTCTTGGCCCAACTTTCATGAACAAGAACAGAACTGGAAACCAAACAGCAGTTCTTGCTACAGAAGGTGGTGCTTTAATCGTTCTTGGTCAGGAGAACCCGTTTGATGACACGAGCGCTTCAGGTGGACCTCCAGTTATTGGTGCGGCTCCAACTGTAACCAATGGTGGAGTGAACGGCTTCACTGCTAACTTGAGTATTATAACTCTGGCTAAGCAGTTTGATGAAGCAAGCGCTGATCAGACTGTAAAAATCGTGTTTGAGAACAGAACATCAAACAGGATTGGTCTTATCACAAGTCAGATTGTGAGCAATGACCAGTTCTTGTCATTGACGTTCTTGACCTCTGAACCAGAGATTGCTCAAGGAATGGACATCTATGGTTCGTTCTACGAATTGTTTGACCCATTAACGTCAGACACTCCGGAAGAGCTTACGATTGAGTATCCGCTCAGCCAGCGTGGTATTCAGATGTTCGTGACAGCAGGTCAGGTTCAAGCAGAGACTGTTGGTGGCGCAGTGACTGAAAAGGTTGTTCCAATTCCAGTAGGTGTTGGAAAACTTGCAAGCGAGGTTAGCGATGCGACCATGTACAACGCAATTGTTGTAGGTGGACCGTGCGCAAACAGCGTTGCAGCAAAGCTCATGGGTAATCCAGAGCCATGTCACGAAAGTGTGCCTGCAAACAAGGCAATAATAAAGCTGTATGAGCATGCAAATGGAAATGTTGCATTGCTTGTGGCTGGAGAAAGTGCCTTGAATACCAGACAGGGCTCTCGCGCACTCTTGACAGGTGATATTGTCAAGATTGATGCAAAAGAAGCAACTGTTACTGGCACAACAGTAACTGACATAACGGTGAAAGCCGTTTAATTTTTTATTTTATATTTTCTTTTTCATATAAAAAAAGAGGTGATAATGAATGGTATTAGACAAGTTAGTGGATTCTATAATAGGGCCATTGCAACGGCTCTCGGAGAGCGTTTTAGGGACAATACCCGGTCTCGTGGCAGCGCTTATTGTTTTAGTTGTTGGATTTGTCGTTGCACTGTTTGTTAGATGGGTAGTGAGCCAAATTTTGTCAAGGATTGATCTTGACCTGCGTCTTAAAAGGATTGGTTCAGGTAAAATTCTTGGTGATTTGAAGCTTAGTTATGTGCTGTCAGAGTTGAGCAGATGGTATACATTCATTTTGTTCTTACCTCCTGCTGCTGACGTTATCAGCACAAGATTAAACTGGCTTAGTTCTTTATTGGTCGATATTGCAAGATGGATTCCAAACCTTATTGCAGGAGTTATAGTGCTTATATTTGGATTCCTTGCAGCAGAGTATATTGCAAATCGGGTATCAGAAACTAAAGCAAAACATTCTAGCTCTATTGGTGGGCTTGCAAAGTTTGTCGTTGTTCTTGCCACAGTGCTTATTTTCTTAAGACAGATAGGCGTTAATGTTGGAATTGCTGAAAAAAGCTTTATAGTTGTTTTGGCAGGAGTAATGGGCGCTATTGCTTTGGGTTTTGGGCTCGGACTTAAGGATGTTGCCAGTGATTTGATAAAAGACTTTAGAAAGCGCCTGTAAAGGCGTTATTTTTTCTTTATTTTGTTGTAGGACAATAAGGTTTTAATATACGAAACATTCCTTAGGCATATGGTTGGGGATGTGGTGATTACGTTTGAGACTATTTTTGATACTGTACGCAGAGAAAAAGAGCTGTTTGAGCTTCAAAAGCTAGATAAGTCATTTTTTTCAGATACGTCTTTTTATCTTGCTGAAAAATTGCGCATGCTTGAAGCAGGCGATGATGTGGTTCGTGAGCATCTTATTATTCAGGTAGCAAACATTAAAAAGCTTATTCATGAATTGTATTTTCGTAGAGAAAAAAAGATTGTTGATATAGCAATTAATAAATCAAGAACTAATGCTGTTATTGACACTAGCAACATGCTTCCTGATGAGCGGCGCTTGTATGAGGGGCTTGTTGGGATTCTTTCTACTTTTAGAACGTCTTTTGTTGATGGCATGCTTAATGCTCGTGCTGTGCAAAAGCAGGGCGTATTAGTGAAGTTTTTGGCTCATGTTGATTCTTTTATTGGTAAAGAGCTTGAAGAGTATGGTCCTTTTGAGCAGAATCAGCTTGTGCGTTTGCCTCAGGAAATTGCTAGTTTGTTAGTAAGCAATGGTAAGGCAATAGAGACTGGTGAATAATTCTGATTAGGCAATGCAACATTTGCCCACCGCCCTTGCTAATTCTTATCTTAAATGAGGTTATACTTTATCGGCAGCCATTGCGCTCTGACTGTGAACTTTAACGCAATTAGCAGTTTTATTGACAGGAGCAATACAATTTGTTGCAGCCGGTTGCAAACACAACGCAAACAAAAGGTAAGGGCTTAGTGTGACAACAAAACAAGATATCTTCAAACTACTCATCAAGCCAGAATGGCTGCGGGAAAATAAAAACCCGGTCTGCAATAAATATTAGCAGCGGTGCAAACGCATGGTAAGGGCTTGGTGTGACGACAAGAAAAGATACGTTCAAATCATGAGCCAAGCCACAAGTGCTGCGAGAAAATAACAACGTTCTCTTTGAAACTTATTAGCAGTTACTGGAAAATATTTGCACGAACTACATACTTTATGATAATTATTAGTATGTGAACAATAACATGGTTGTAATTGCTTCTTAGCCCCAGCACGATTAAGTTTGGCTCTTGGGAATCGTTAGGTTTTTAAATGGCGGCAGTGTTCTTTTATTATGAAGTTTCCCAAGACGCGAAAAAGGTATTGCAGGTTTTGTAAAAAGCATACTGATCATAAGCTTTTAGAATCAAAGAAGAAAACTCCGGGCACTGCTCATCCTTTGAGCAGAGGTGGTAAGTTTCGTTTAAGAAAGCGTGGGTTGATGAAGTTCGGCAATAGGGGTAGGTTGTCTAGGCGGCCTGTTGGTCAAAGAAGTATGACTGGTAAAAAGCAATCAAAAAAGATAGATCTTAGGTATGAATGCAGTGTTTGTAAAAAGATGAGTGTTAGACGTGAGGGTTTTAGAGTAAAAAAGGTGGAATTCGTATGATTAAGGAAACAAATAATAAATTTGTGAAATTGCGGTGTGCAAAGTGCAAGAATGAGCAAGTAACCTATAATCGGGTATCTACTGTTGTGAAATGTCTTGTGTGTAATGAGGTTATGGCGCAGCCGACTGGTGGGAAAAGCGCTATAAATGCTCGTATTCTTGAGGTTCTTGAATAGATTTATATATCCTTCAACAATGTTTTTTTCATGCTTTTATCAAAAGAGGGTTTTCCGCAGGTTGAGGAGCTTGTTCTTTGTACAGTAACAGGTATACAGCCACATTCTGTTTTTTGCACTCTTGATGAATATGGTGGCAGAACAGGCATGATTCATATTAGTGAGGTAGCTCCTGGAAGAATACGTAACATAAGAGAGTTTGTTACTGAAGGGAAGAAGGTTGTGTGCAGGGTTATTAATATTAATGCTGAAAAAGGGTATATTGATCTCTCTTTAAGACGGGTTAATGAGACTCAGAAAAGGCAGAAGAATAATGAGATTAAGCAGGAGCAGCTTGTTGAGAAGATTGTTGTTCAGTATGCGCGTTCTGCCAAAAAGGATGCTGGAAAGCTTTATGCTGAATTATGCTCTAGAATTCTTAAGAAGTATCCTAATGTTTTTTCTTGTTTTGAGAAGATAGCAAAGGGAGAAGAATCCTTGTCTTCTTTTTGTGTTGAAAAGCAGGTTAGTGAGCAAATAACTGAGCTAATCAAGCAGCGCATGCAGCCAGAGATAATAATTATTGAGGGTGACTTGCAGCTTTCTTCATATGCTCCTGATGGGATAGAACAGATTAAGGAAGTGCTTGTTAAATCTTGTCTTGATACTACCTATCGTGGTGCTGGCACCTATCATGTTATCGTGCGTGATGAGGACCCAAAAAAGGCAGAAAAGCAGCTTAAGACAGGTATTGATATTTTGTTGGCTGAAGCTAAATCTCGTAAGGTAATTGCGCAATGGCAGCGTAAAGGTGAATGATGGAAATTTTGTATTGCCTTCAGTGCGGTGGTTACACTCTTAGAAAATCTTGTTGCAAAAACACTGTTTCGGTTCTTCCTGCAAGGTATTCTCCTCAAAAGTATGCTAAGTATCGTCGTGCAGCAAGGATTGTTTCGTAAGTAATGATTTTGCAAGAAGATTGCACGGTATTCCGAAACAGCTGACATGTATGGCTTTTTCTTTGTGTTTGCCTGCGTCTACTGAAAAACCAAGAAATTGTTGCGGTGCGTTTTTCTGCATTTTCTTGAATAACATATATGCTTCTTGAGGCACGATATGAATGAATGCCGAGTTCATCCTGTTTTCTTCTATGATTATTTTGTGATCTCCGTTGTCTTTTTCTGCGATGCTGAAGTCAAATTGTTTTTTCCTGACTTTTTGCACGAGTTCTGCAAATAATGTTGCATATTTTTCTTTATTTGCAACATTAATTTTTTCTAGTTCGGTCCAGATGTTCATAAGTTCACTCTTTCTATTATTTTCCATTTTTCATTTTTTTGCAGCACGCATATGTTGTCAATTGCTATTTTTATTGGTTTTTTCTGCAATTCACTTATTTTTTCTTCAGCGACATCATATGCTATAGTCATGTGTGGCTTGTATTTTGCGAATACAAATTTGTCTTTTTTGATGTCCTGCCTGAGATTTTCTGTTTCTTTCATTATTCTTTCATGGAGTTCCTGCATTTCTTTTGTTTGTTTTATTTCAAATGCCAGTGCGTTTCTTCCAAATATTTTTAGTTTTTCTGTGCTTGTTTCAAACCTTTTCAGTGTGGCTGTTTTTTTTGTTGCTTCTATTGTTTCTTGTATTTTGTTTGTTGTGAATGGGCTGCGATAGGTTATGTGTATTGGTGCTTTTGGTCTGCTTCCGCCTGCTTTTATTGCGTTGTCTTGTGTTTCTTCCACATCCTTATTTTTTATTACACTTGCTATGAATAAGTATGTCATGTTCTTTATTATTCAGTAACCTTTTTATGTCTTTCCTTATTCTTGTTTTTTATGTGGTCGGTAAACTTCAAAAAACGAGCTAAGCTTAATAACGCCCTGCTTATTGAAGGGCTTCCTGGAATTGGTAATGTTGCTAAGATTGCTGTTGAGTTTCTGGCTGAAAAGTTTAAGGCAGTTCCTCTGGCTTCTTTTGTTTCAAAGGAGCTTAATCATGTTGTTTTTGTTACTGAAGACAATCTCGTTGCTTCTCCTTCAATAAATATGTATTATGCTAAGCTTCCAAAACGGGATGTTGTTCTTGTGACTGGTGACCTTCAGCCGTTTGATCCTCAGAGCAATCTTGCTCTTGGTGAGGCGATTGTGAAAGCGTTTAAACAAATGAATGGGAGTGCGGTTGTTACTCTTGGTGGTTTAGCAACGAGAAATGTTTCAAGAATGCCTAAGGTTTATTGTACTGGTAATAACAAAAAGCTTGTTAAGGAGTTTATGATTGAAGGAGTAAGCGATAAGTTATACGGGGTGGTTGGGCCCATAGTTGGCATTTCAGGAGTTCTTTTGGGTGTTGCTAGTTCTTATTCAATACCTGCTGTGACGTTGTTAGCAGAAACGCATGCAAATCCTTTGATGTTGGGTTCTGCAAGTGCAAAACAGCTTGTTGATGTTTTATCCAAAAAATTGGGTGTTAAAGTTAATTCAGAACAGCTTGCTAAGGAGATTTCTCAGCAAAAAGCTGTTAAAAAGCCAAAATTCAAGCAGGATTATGATGCGAGTTATATTGGGTGACTAATTTTTTGGAAAACCTTTTATAAACGAAGCTCTGGCGTGATTGTATGAAAATCACCTCTGTGAGAGCAAGGCAGGTTTTTGACAGTCGCGGCAATCCTACTGTTGAGGCAGAAGTAACTGTTGGAGGAGGAGTGGCTAGTGCTATTGTGCCTTCTGGAGCAAGCACAGGTATTCATGAAGCACTTGAGTTAAGAGATGGCGGCAGGGCGTATCATGGGAAGGGTGTTTTGCGTGCAGTTGATAATGCGAATGCAATAGGTATGAAGTTAGTCGGCAGGCATTTTAGTCAGGAAGAGTTTGATTCTTTGCTTTTGCGTTTGGATGGGACGCAGAATAAATATTTTTTCGGTGCTAATGCAATCCTTGCTTTAAGTATGGCTTTTTGCAGAGCAACTGCTTCGTGTCTTAATGTTCCTTTGTACAGGCATGTTGCAAGCTTGTGCGGGAAAAAGAGGGTTGAGCTGCCTGTCCCTGTAATGAATGTGATTAATGGTGGAAAGCATGCAGGGACGCGGCTTGACATTCAAGAATGTCTTGTGTATCCTAAAGGAAAGCATTTTTTTGATATTATGCGAAATGGTGTTGAGGTATATTATGATTTAAAGCAAGCGCTTGAGAAAAGATTCGGAAAACAAGCTGTTAATGTTGGTGATGAAGGAGGGTTTGTTCCTCCTTTTTTAAGAATTGATAACGCACTGTCTTTTTTGAATAATGTTGTTGGCAGCAGAGGTAGGATTGGTATTGATGTTGCTTCATCTGGCTTTTATTCTAATGGCAAATATAAGATGGAAGGAAAGTCATTCGCTCGCAATGCTTTATTGTCGTTCTATGAGAATATGATTTCTAAACACTCTATTGTTTCTGTGGAGGATCCTTTTTGTGAGGAGGATTTTGATGGTTTTTCATTGTTGTGCAGGCGTTTTGGCAATAAATGTTTGATTGTTGGGGATGACTTGTTAGTTACGAGTATTGATAGAATAAAAAGAGCGATTGAGTGGGGTTCTTGTAATTGTTTGTTGCTAAAGCTCAATCAGGTAGGCACTGTAACAGAAGCTGTCAGTGCAGGGCTTCTTGCACAGCGTGCTGGTTGGGAGGTTATGGTTTCTCACAGGTCAGGCGACAGCGAGGATGCTTTTATAGCTGATTTTGCTGTAGGTATTAATGCAAAATACATAAAAAGCGGCGCTCCGTGCAGGAGTGAGCGTGTTGCTAAATACAATCGTTTGCTCAGAATTGAGGAGGAAATATGCTAGTTCTTGGAGGTAATAATAGTGCAGATCTTGCAAAAAGTGTGGCGAGAAAGTGCAAAGCAAAATTTGCGAGAATTACTACTCGTACGTTTCCTGACGGTGAGACGTACATACGGCTTCCGAATGTTGTTAATCGTCATGTTGTAATTATTAATAGTATGCATCCTCTACCTAATGATTCGCTTATAGAATTGTTTCTTGCATGGCATACTGCAAAGGAGCTTGGTGCTAGAAAGATAACGCTCATTGTTCCTTACATGGCTTATCTTCGTCAGGACAAGCGTTTTCATCCAGGAGAAGCATTAAGTAATCATTTGATTGCGGGTTTGTTGTCCGCAGACGCTTTTATTACAATAGATCCTCATCTTCATAGAATTCATGCAATGAAGGAAGTTTTTAAAAAGCGAGCGAAACATTTGACATCCAACGCGCTTCTTGCAGAATTCATCAAAAAGAACATTCCTGAAAGCATTATTATGGGTCCTGATGGGGAAAGCTATCAGTGGGCTGCAGATATTGCTAAAAAAATACGCTATCCTGTTGTTATGTTGAAGAAAAAACGGTTTTCTTCAAGAAATGTTCGCATACTTGTTAAAAGTAAAGTCCCTCTTAAGAATAAGGTTGTCGTAATTGTTGATGACATAATAAGTTCAGGTCACACAATGTTTGAGCCAATAAAGCAGTTGAAGCAGCTTGGCGTAAAGCGGATTTATTGTGTTTGCGTTCACGGAATTTTTGCTGAAAACGCGTTGAAGCGACTTAAAAATCTTGGGGCGATAGTGATTTCCACAAATACTATTTCAAATGCTGTGGCAAAGATTGATGTTTCTTCTTTAATCGCGCGCTGTTTATGTTATAGTAGATGACGTTATTGTAACATAGGGTTTAGCTGCGAGTGGCGAGTTTTCTTTATTTGCAGTTCTATACTGTGAATTCGTAAACCTTATAAATCATGCAGTTGCGCTTGTTTTATGGCTGTTGAAGAGCATCTTAAGGGTTGGGGTAAGGAGTTGTGGATTGCTAATTCGGAGTTGTATTGTGGAAAAAAACTAGTTCTTACTAAGGGCAAGAAGTGCAGTGTGCATTTTCATAAGAAAAAGGACGAGACATTCTTCGTGCAAGCAGGCCTTGTTGAAATGCGCACGTTCCCGACTGGTTTTCCAGGGGAGCAAAAGACTGTTTTATTGAAGCCAGGTGATAATTTTCACATTCCTGTCGGCACTATTCACCAATTTTTTGGTATTGAAGATTCAGAAATTTTTGAATTTTCCACCCAGCATTTTGAGGAGGATTCTCATCGTCTTGCTCCCGGAGATTCTCAGAAGTAAGGATTATAAACTAGTGTTGTTATTTCTTGCTCATGGATGAATCAGGCATTCTTAAAACACTTATTGGCTTTAATACCACAAACCCTCCTGGCAATGAATGTTTGGTTGTAGAGTATGTGAAACGCTTGTTTGAGACTTACAATATTAAGTATAGAATTTTTGCAAAGGACTCTAAACGCCCTAATATTGTTGGCTATATTGGAAAAGCCAGACCTCATTTTCTGATTGCTTGTCATTCTGATGTTGTGCCTGCTGGTGATGGCTGGAATACAAATCCTTTTACTCCTGTTGAGAAGAATGGTAGAATTTATGGTCGTGGTGCTTTGGATAATAAAGGGCCTATGGCTTCTCTTCTTTCTGCTGCACTTGTTCTTAAAAGAATTGAAAGTTCGCTTAAAGGCACTTTTCTTGTTGGTGTTTTCGCTGATGAAGAGAGGGGTTCTGATTTTGGTGTTGAATATTTGTTGGAATCAAAAAAGATACTTCCTGATTTTGCTATACTCCCTGATAATGCTGGAAGTATGCGTTTTATTTCTATAGCTGAAAAAGGGATTTTGCGTGTTGAGCTATTATCTTATGGACGGGCCAGTCATGGCAGTGCTCCTGAAAAGGGGATTAATGCAGTTTATAATTTGTTAGATGTTTTGCAGTTGGTTAGGAAAAAGAATTTAAAGTTCAGGCAGCATTCTTTATTGTCTTCGCCTACTATTAATCTTGGAACTATTGAGGGTGGCAGAGTGGCTAATATGGTGCCTGACTTTGCTAAAGCGGTTTTGGATATTCGTTTTGTTCCAGGGCAGTCAGTTGGCAGTATTATGAAAGAGATTAGAGAGTGTATTATTAGAGCAAAGCATAAAAATAAGCAAATTCGTGTTGTTGCAAAAAACAGCTTGTTTATGCCTGCAACTGAGGTGTCTTCATCTAATTTTTTGGTTAAGAAGATTCAGCATAGTGTGAAGGACGTTCTTGGTTTTGTTCCTGCTGTGTCTGGTGATTCTGGTGCGTCTGATGCAAAGGCGTTTCTTGCCAGAAGTATTCCTGCTGTTGGCTACAGTTGTGGCGAAAGACACATGTTTCACGTTGCCAACGAGAGCATTCGGATTAGTGAATTACAGCAGTTCACGAAAGTTCTTGTTGAGATTGTGAAGGTGGTGCTCAGGTGATGCTTTCTAGAATTGAAAAGCGGCTTGATGTTATTGAGCAGAGGAACAGGAGGGTTGAGTTAGATAAGGCATGGGAAACAAGTCTGTCCAGAAAACTCCTTATTACTCTTTTGACTTACTTTACAGTTGTGCTGTTTTTCTTTGTTGCTGAATTGCCTAAGCCATTTGTTAATTCTATTGTGCCAACAGTTGGTTTTGTTTTATCAACACTGTCCTTGTCCTATTTCAGGAAGTTATGGGGTAAGTATTTGGTTAAAAAATGATTCTGATAGGCAGTCACTACAGCCATTCAAAAGGTTTAAACAGGATAAGCATATTAATATGACTTTTAGAAGGAAATGCAGTGTATGTTGTATCAGGACAAGCAGTTGCTTATCTTGAAAGAGTGTCGCGGGATTAGAATTCTTTATCAGGATGAATGTCTGAAACTGTTAGTCAGTTGAGCCGAAAATCTTAACACGTTAGTGCGTGGATAGCTGCGAGTGGCGAGCATCATTAATCTTTTTCTCGCTTGCACTCTTGATTTCTGCTTCCGTAATGCCATTGGTTGATGAGATATTAATACCCGTGTACTTCATTTGTTTCAATAATATTTCTTCAACGGATTCTTTTTATCATCAGCATACAATACGTTTTTTGGTTTGATTATTCCTTGCCATTTTAATGGTGTGTTATTCTTTTGTTTTTGTATGCGAATTTGGTATATTATTGCTCTGTCTTGGGGGTTTTCTAATGCCATCATTTGTTTGATTGTTAGTTTGCTGAAGTATCTTTCTATTGGTCTCATTGAGTTTCCGTGCGCGCTTATTGCTACGTTGCCCGGATGTTTTTTTAGGAAGGTTAATAGTTCGTGCAGGAAGCTTAATGTTCTTTTCTCCACCATTTTTATGCTTTCTCCTCTTGGTGGTGGGGAGTCATACCCTCTGTGGTATTTTTTGTAGAGTTCCGGGTTTTTGTTTTCAAACTCTGTTTTGCTTTGTCCTTGTAGTGTTCCGTAGCATCTTTCTATTATTCTGTCGTCGGTGAATACGGGTATTTTTTTGTTTGCTAGTGCTATTTTGAGTGTTTGTTGTGTTCTTTTTAAGCTGCTGTCAAATGCATAGCTTATCCTGTATTTTTGTAGCTGTTTTTTTGTATGTATGGCTTCTTTCTTTCCAAGTGTAGTTAGTTCGGAGTTCCGCCATCCGCTGAATGTTCTTTTTGCGTTGTCTTTGCTTTGTGCGTGCCTGAACAAAATTATTGTGCATTTTATCATTTTTCTAGTGCCAGATTGTGTGCTTGTATATACTTTTCTATGAATTGTTTCCAGTCTGCAGTTTGTGCTATCTTTTTGGCTGCTTGCTTGTTTTCTACTCTTTCTTGTTTTGTCCATATTCTGAACTGGTAGAGTATTTTTGCCAGATCTTCTGTGGAGGTTTTGTCGTCTTTTCCGTATCTCTTTAGTACGAAAACTCCCGGGTATTTTCCTTGTCTGCATTCTGTGCAGAGATATCTTCCAAAGCCAGAAAGGTCTGTTGTTATGCTTGCTACTCCTAATGCAGCAGCTTCTAGTGGGGTGTATCCCCATGGTTCGTAATAGCTCGGGAATATTCCTAAGTGGCTTCCTTGCATTCCTTCATAATAGTCCAGGTCAAGAAGTCCGTCTGCTCCTGTGAGAAATATTGGGTAGTATATTACTTTTACAATGTCTTCTTTTGTGTTGTTCAGTCCTGCTTTTGCTAGCGCTTGTACTATTTGGTCTTGCTCTTCGTTGTATAGTTCGTGTGTGCTTATGCCCGGCTTGCCTTTTTTGAGGAATTTCATTGTTTTTCTTTTTAGTTCTTCAAGCGAGTCCTCGTCAAATAGTATTTTTTTGTTTATTTCTTTTTGTGTTATCAGTGCTTCTGTTAGTTTTTGTTGTATGTCCTGTTTTTTGTCTTCCATTGTTTCTGTGATGTCCTCAAATAGTTCTCTGTTTTCAATTAGTTGTTGTCTTATGTTTTTGATGTTTCCCGGTATGAATAAGAATGCTACTATCGGTTTGTTGATTCTTTCTTTTTTGAGTTGGTCGTTTAGTATTCCTAGTGCTTGTATGAAGATGTCTATTCCTTTTGTGTGGAATTCAGGTCTTCCTGCAATAAAGTATATGAGTGCTTCAGATAGTTCTAACGGGTAGTATGGATGGAAGTAGTATGTTAGGAAGGTGTTTATTTTTTCTTTTGTTTTTTTGTGTTGTATGCTTGCTTGTTCAAATGTTGGGAATTTTTCCATATCTAGACCGTTGAACAATAGCACATCTGGTTTTTTCCCAAGTAGTTTTTCTGCTTCTATTCCTGTTATTTCGCTTACTGTTGTGAAAACGTGTGCATTGTGCGCGCATATTCTTTCCATTTGGTGTTTTGCCCATACTCCGAATCTTTTTTTTGCTTCTTCTTCAGGATTTACTGGTTCTTCATAGATGTTTCTTCCTTCTGCTGATAGTGTTCTTCCAAGCATGGTGGCGTGTGTTGTCCATATTGTTTTTATGTTTGTTCTGTTTCTTAGGTAGAGCAGTCCTGCTCCTGATAGCCATTCGTGAAATTGTGCAACGGTTTTTTCTTTTCCTAGGGCTTCTGTTATTGTTTGTATTACTTTTCCTGTTGCGTAAGCCCATACGACTGGCTGGTCAAAATCATGCCATTCTGTCCCTAAACTGTCTAGTTGGTATTCTTCCCATAAGTTCTTTTTTATGTCGTTTGTTTGTTTGCTGAATTCTGTAAAATCTACGAGTATTGTTTGTGGTTCTCCTTTCACAAGCCAGTTTCCAAAATGTAGTTGGATTCCTTCTTTTGATAATGTATTGCATGCGTCTTTAAGTTCATCAGGCACTATTTTTTCTTCAAATACTCCTTGTGCTTTTTGAGGAAACCAGGGTCCTATTAGCCAGTAGTTTTGTTTGTAGTGGTCTATTGTTTCTCTTGCTTTGCTGCTGACTACTGTAAAAATTCCTCCTACTTTGTTGCAAACCTCCCAGCTGGTTTCAAACAGGGTGTCTGCTTTTGCTTCCATTGCTTAAGTTCCCTCCTCAAGCTTAATAATGGTTTCATACTACACACTGGTAGTGATGTGCTTATGGGCTCTGTTTTGGTTTTCTGTTGAGTAAGAGTGTGCCAATATCGTCTCCTGAGAGTATTTTTGATAGGACTTTTTCTTCTTTGGCATTGGCTATTACAGTCATCTTTACTTTTGATGCTGCTTTGATCTTTGAAATCATTCCTCCTTTTCCTCCTTCGGATGTTTCTTCATTGATAAAGCAAGCTCTCTTTTTGATTGGCAAGAGCGGCTAAAAAATAAACCTTGCATAATTCTTGCTGGACAATAGATGGCGTATTACGCACAATGAACCAGTAATAGCTAATGCTTAAAAACTGTTGTTTTCTTAGTTTTTGAATGCAGAAGATTGTGACTATTGGTGGTGGCACTGGGCATTTTCAGGTTTTGAGGGGCTTGAAGAATTACGAATGCCAGCTTACTGCTGTTGTGAACATGAGTGATGATGGTGGTAGTTCTGGAAAATTAAGAGATGAGTATGGTGTTCTTCCTCCCGGTGATGTTCGTCAGTGCATGGTTGCATTGGCTGATGAGAAGAAGGGAAGGTTACTTAGGGATTTGTTCAAGCATCGTTTCAAAGATGGGCATAATCTTGGGAATCTTATTATTACTGCGCTCACCCAGATTACCGGGAGTGCTGCTGAAGGGATTAAGGAGGCAGCTAAGCTGCTTCACATTGCCGGTAAGGTTTTGCCTGTGACGACTGATGATGTAAAGTTGTTTGCAGAAACTGATGATAATATTATTTTGGAGGGGCAGTGGAATGTCAGCTATCCTGAGCAGGGTGTTAAGATTAAGAAGATTTTTTTTAAGCCAGATGCGTTTGTTTTCAAGGAGGCGGCTGATGAAATACGAAGTGCGGATAAGGTTGTTATTTGTCCTGGAGACTTTTACGGGAGTGTTGTTCCTAACTTTCTTGTTAAGGGGATTTCTGAGGCACTTCATCAGTCAAGGGCATTGAAGATTTTTGTGTGCAATATTGTGACAAAGCAAGGTAATGAGAATTTTAAGGCAGGTGATTTTGTGGCAGAAGCTGAGCGTTATGCAGGAATTAAGTTTGATAAAATATTGTTAAATTCGGGTCTTCCTCCTAAGGAAGTTGTTGATACTTATTTGTCCGAGCATTCGCGTATTGTAGCGGATGATCTTTTGAGCGATCTTCGTGTTGTTCGGGGTGATTTTGTGCAAGCATATCCTTCTGAGCCAAAAACGATTCTTCGGCACATTCCCGAGAAGATTGCTAGAGCAATTATTAGCTTGTAGTTATGCTGTTACCTTGTTATTTATCTTTTCAAATACTTGATTAGTTCTCCTAACGCAAGCACTGTGCTTGCGAATCCGATGCTCCATAGCCAGTCTATTGCGGTGAGTGGTGTTGTCAGGAATATTTTGTTTAATGGTGAATATATTGCTGCTGCCTGAAGAAAGATGGATGTTGTTATTGCTATCCATATCCAAGGATTTTTGTGGAGTAAGAATATGCTGTTTTTTTCGCTTCTTTGGTTTAGCGTGTTGAACAGTTGGAACATTACGAGTGTGTTGAATGCCATTGTTCTTGCGTAGTTTATTTCAAATTCCGGGTCGGATAATGAAAATATCGTGAGTGTTCCTGCTGCCATTAGTGCTGCAATTAGTAGTGTTGTTGTAATGTTCTTTTTTGTGATTATTCCTTCTTCTGGTTTTCTTGGTTTTTGTTCCATTATTTTTGGTTCTGGTTTTTCAGCCCCGAGTGCTAATGCCGGTGCTCCGTCTGTTACGAGGTTTATCCATAGTATTTGCAGTGCAGTTATTGGCATTTGCATTTTTAGTATTATTGAAAGGAATATTGTAAGTATTTCTCCGAGGTTTGATGAAAGCAGGTATGTTGCGAATTTTCTGATGTTGTCAAACACTCTTCTTCCTTCTTCAATGGCACTTACGATGCTGGCGAAGTTGTCGTCTGTTAGTATCATGTGGCTTGCGTCTTTTGCAACGTCTGTGCCTGTGCCTACTGCTATTCCTATGTCTGCTTTTTTTAGTGCTGGAGCGTCGTTTATTCCGTCTCCAGTCATTGCAACTATGTGTCCTTTGTGTTTTAGTGCGTGGACGATGTCAAGTTTTTGGCGGGGTTCTGTTCTTGCAAATACTGTTATTTCTTCTACATTTTCAAGGTGCGGGTTTATGTCCTTTCCGGATATTGCTTTTCCTTTCAGTCCTAGTTTTTTTGCTGTGGCTATTGCCGTGCTTATTTGGTCTCCGGTTATCATTATTACTTTTATTCCTGCGCTCAGGCATTTTCTTATTGCTTCTCTGCATTCGCTTCTTGGCGGGTCTATCATTGCCTGTATTCCTACAAAGGTCATTTTTTCTTCTGTTTTTCCGTATGCGAAAGCCAAAACTCTGAGTGCTTCTTTTCCGTATTCTTCTGCTTTTGCAAGTATTTCTTTTTTTCTTTCAGGAGTGAGGTTTATTGTTCTATTATTAATTAGCATTTTATCGCACTCTTTTATTATGACTTCGGGAGCGCCTTTTGAGTACCACATTGTTGTGGCTTCTATAATGTGTAATGCGCTCATCATTTTTCTTTCGCTGGTGAATTCTATCTCGTCTTTTCTTGGATATTTGCGTCTTAGTTCTTCATAGTCAATGCCTGCTTTTTTTGCTGATATAAGTAGTGCGCCTTCTGTAGGGTCGCCTACTATTTTTGTCTGATTGTTTTCAGAATATAGTTTTGCATTGTTTGCAAGTGCGCCGATTTTTAGCACTGTTTCTAGTTCTTTTGATTTTTTGGTGAATCCGCCTTGTTCGTCATATCCTGATCCTGATACATCTATGTCTGTGTTGTTTACGTAAATCTTTTTTACTGTCATTTGGTTGTGCGTTAGTGTTCCTGTTTTGTCAGTGCATATTACTGAGCAAGCACCTAATGTTTCCACACTCGGTATTTTTCTTATTAGTGCGTTTTTCTTTGCCATTCTTTGGATGGCTATTGCAAGAGTCATTGTCACGACTGCGGGCAGTCCTTCAGGTATTGCTGCCACTGCTAGTGCAACGCTGAATAGCATTGACTCAAATACTTGTTTTCCAGTTAGTATTCCGTTGAGCAGTATTATTATTGCAATCACTATGACTATTATTGTTAGTGTTCTGGCAGTTTTTGTAACTTGTTTTTCAAGTGGTGTTTTTTCATGTTTTGTTTCTTGCAGAAGTTTTGCTATGTTTCCAAGTTGCGTGTCCATGCCTGTATTTACAACAACTGCTTCAGCCCTTCCTTGTGTTATGCTTGTTCCTGCAAATATCATGCATTGCTGTTCTGCTATAGTTGTGTTTTTTGTTGTGGGTTTTGTATTTTTTTCTACTGGTGTGCTTTCTCCGGTAAGACTCGCTTCTTGTGTTTGTAGGTGCATTGCTGTTAGTATTCTCGCGTCTGCTGCTATGTTGGTTCCGCTTTCTACCAGTATTATGTCTCCGGGTACAAGTTCTTCTGCAGGGATTTCCTGTATTTTTCCGTCTCTTTTCACTGTCGCTTTTGGCGCTAATTGCTTTTTTAGGTTCTCAATGGCTTTTTCTGCTTTGTATTCTTGGAAAAATCCTATTATTGAGTTAAGAAGAATTATTGCAGTTATTGTGTATGCGCTTGTTTTTTCGTGTATTGAGTAACTGATTAATGTTGCGATTATTAGGATTATTACTAATGAGCTTTTGAATTGGTTGAGAAAGATGGTTATTGCTTTTTGTTTTTTTTCGTGGGTGATTTCATTTTTTCCTTCAAGTAGTCTTTTTCCTGCTTCGGTTTTTGTCAGTCCTTGTTCTGTTGTGCGTAATTGATGTAGTGCTTCATATGTTTGGAGGGTGTGCCACATATTGCTTGGTTATTTGTTCTGCTTTTTAAGACTTACCTTACAATTAGCTTTCCCCATAACTTTCCTTCTTTTCCAATACATGGGTCTTTGCAGTAATACTGGTAGGTTCCTGGCTTGTCTGCTGTGAATTCAATGAGTGTTTCGTTTCTTTCTGCTAATATTGATTTTATGTTGTACCCATCTATGAATATTCCGTATGTTTTGTCTATGCTTTTGATTGCCAACGTGAGTTTTTCTCCTGTTTTCGCAGTTATCATCACAGGATTTATTGCATACCCTACTGCGGTCATTTTTATTATTCTTCTTTCTTCTTCTGCTTTTTGTTCTTTTGTAGGAAGGATTATTTTTGCAGGAGTAATTTTTAGTTTTCCGTTTTCTATGATTATTTCACTTGTTTTAGGCAGGTTCATGCCTATTCCTGTTATGCCTTTTTCATTCATTCCTATCTTGGCTATTGGTTGTTTTTGTCCTGTGACTTTTATTCTTCTGTTTGGCTCAAGGAGCGTGCTTGCGTCATTTATCGTGTATAGTTTAATTACTGGTGCGAATATCTGTTGGCTGGCTTTGTACGTGCTTTCTTCTTTTTGTATTTCTAAGATTAGTGCTGTTTGCTTGTTTGTTTGAATTGATAATGGAGTGTTTATTGTTATTTTGTTTGAGGGCATGATTGCTTCTTCATTGTTTATTCTTACTTTTCCTAATTCAATTGTTATTTGTTTGTAGGTTGTTTCTGGTTCGCTTGTGCTTGCTATCATTGTGCTTTTGGCTAGTGTGTAGCTTACAGGCGTGTCTTCTATTATTTTGTCGTCTGCAGTTACTTTTGTTATTTCTGCTTCTATTCCTTCAGCATCTGACTGTATTATTATGAATAGCGTGCCTGTTTGTTCTGCAGGTGTACTTGTTCTTGTTGTTTGTAAGTGTGTTTCGCTACAGCCGGCTAATAGCAGCATAATAATTGCTAAGATTGCTTTTTTCACGTATTTTGGTTAAGTGTTCGCTTATTTATTTCTTTCGTCCAGAGGTATATTCCAATAGCTAGTACGGGTATGGTGAGCCATTGCCCCATTGATAATGGGCCTATCATACCTAATTGTGGGTCTGGTTCTCTTAGAAATTCTATAGAGAATCTTGCAATGCTGTATAATATCATGAACACAGGCAGTTTTCTCTCTTTGATGGAGTAGAGTATTATGAATATTAGGAAGCTTGTTCCTGCTTCGTATAATTGTGTTGGGTGTCTTGCTCCTTCTACTCCTGGAAATATTATCCCCCACGGTAGCGTAGTTATTTTGCCGAATAGTTCTCCGTTGATAAAATTGCCTATTCTTCCAAGTGAGTGTCCGAGTGCTAATGGTGTTATTAGTATGCTTGCAAGTTTGAAAAATCCTGTTTTGTGTTTTTTGCTCATAATATATGTTGCGATTATTCCGCCTGCCAGTCCTCCGTGAAAGCTCATGCCTCCCTGCCATACTGCAATTATGCTTAATGGGTTGTTTACATAGTGGCTGAGGTTGTAAAATAGCACGTAGCCGAGCCGTGCTCCTGCTACTATTGCTATTGTGAGCCAGAATAATATGTCTTCTGTTGCTTTTTTGTCTATGCTTATTGTTTGTTCTTTTGCTGCTTTGTTAAGCCAGTATGAAACCAGCAGGTATCCTATGACGTACATTATGCCATACCATCTTATTTGGAAGAAGCCAATATCCAACGCCACCGGGTTCAGGTTATGAGTCCATGTCATTTTGTGATTGTTATGAGGTTATCCTTATAAAGAATGCCCTGTGCCATGCAAGGAATAGTAACGCTAGAGGTATGCCTATAGCATATGTTAGTTTTGGCGGTAAGTTGTCTATTATGAAGCTTAGGTTTAGGTATACTATTATTACTCCTAGAATATAAGTTGTAATGCTTCCTGATTTTGCAAGCATTTCTTTTATTGCGTGTTTGTGTTTTGTGTAGCCAAAGTATGCGGTTGTTATTATGATTATTGTAGTAATGTAATAGAACCATGCGTACATGTTAGGTGTTGGTTGTTGCGTGAGTTTTTGTATGAATGTTTGTTTTAGTCCATAATACGTTTGTCCTAGATATATTATGTAGAATGCCATAAGGTATGGTGTTGAAATCTTTGTAAATTCTTTTATTGTGAGTGCTGTTTTTTTTGTTATTTTTGCAGTTATTTTCCAGGCAGTGCCTTGGAATAGTGAGTATAAGACAAATATGGTTATTGCAAGCAGCAGGTAAAGCCAGATTATTTTGGTGGTGTATTGCAATGCGGGTTGTTGGAATATTCCTACTTTGTTTTGAAGTATTGTATTAAGCATTTGAATTGTGGTTTCTATTATTTTATTGAGAATTGGTAGTGTAAGATAACCCAGTAAAAAGAAGAGCACACCATCTACTGCCATGCATAATACTGTTTTTTTGTTATTGAGGTCTTTTATGCTTTGCTTTAGTGCTTCTAGTAGTTTCATTGGAATATTATGTCAATGTTTGCTATCATGACTGCTAGGATTATGATAATAATAAAAAGAATAATAACAAAGAGATTGTCTTTTTCCATTAATCTCTTTGGGCTTCTTTGCCGTAGGATGCTAGTTTGGCTCTTTCTTGAGCAACCCAGTCACTTGCAGGCGGTCCGTATCTTTCTTCTATTGCTCCTGATCCGGGTTGGTCCATGAATTCTTCATAACTAACGTGGGATGCTGCTTGTCCTGTTGCTCCGCTCTTGAATAACAATACTAATCCTACTATAGCCATTATTGCTACAATTCCTAATATTACGTATGCTACTGCTGTACTTTCTGGTGGCTTTTTTGCCATAATATCACCTCTTTGTTGAGGGAATTCCTTGTGTTTATATATTTTGTGCTTTCGCTGTGCTAATAATACCAATATGGTGTGTAGCTTGTGCGAATATTTTCTTGCAACTGCTCAGCTTATCAAAGAAGATGTTGTTATTTTCTTACCGCTCTCGTGGCTTGATAGGTAGTTTGAATGTATTTTGTTTTGTTGTCATATTCTGCCTATGTCTTTTGCTTGCACTGTGCTTGCAACCGGCTGCATCAAGGGGTATTGCTCTTGCTAATAAGATAGCTAATTGCATTAATTTTCAGAGTACCTAAGTTGCTGGACAAATACTTCAATATTTAGCAGTGGCTGCGGAAAGATAGGCGGGACTTTTTTTAGATGATGGCGAGTTCTGTTTTGGTTGTTTCTGGAATACTCATCCCGGGCAGGTTGTCAGGGTATTCTTCTACAATGTATGCTAGCTTTCCGCCTATGTTTTTTGCATAATAAGAGGGGTGTTCTATTCTCCGGTATTTTGTTAGTTCTTTGCCATCATAAATTAGTGTCCAGCGATTTCCTTTTATTACTGCGTATGCTACTTTATCTCCTACAGCAGTCATGATTTTGATTTGTTCTATGAATTTTGCTTCTGTTTTTGTTTCTTTTCCGTCATACACTACGTATATATCTCCTTCGCTTCCAGGCATGTTGAATTTGGAGTTTTTTCTTGCCACAAAACCGAGTTTTTCGTTAATATTTTGTGGCAGTGACGTTTCGTCGTATTCGGTTATTTCTTTATCGCCATATACTATTATACTTTTTGTTATTCTATTTGGCGGCTCATTGAAATATTTTATTGCTTGATACGCTAACATGTTGTTTATCACAATATATGGCGTGCGTATTGCTTTTATGTCAGCCAGTTCTGTTTCTTTTTCGTCAATAACGAGCACTTGTTTTTTTGGAGTTTTGTATGCTAAAAATATTAGTTTTTTGTTTGCAATGACTGGATTTTCTATTCTGTAATAATCTAAGGTTTTTTCTGTGCCGTCTATAACTATTACGAGTTTATCTTCGTAGGTTTCGGCAAAGTATGCGAGTTTTCCATTATAGTCCAGCAGATTGCTTTTGAAGTCTTTGTATTTTTTGCTTATTTCGTCGCCGTGAACAACAACTCCTGCATTACCTTTTCTAACAGTGTATGCTATTTTATTTCCTATTTGGGTGAATGGCCTGAATGATGCTTCAGGCATGTCTGCATCAATTGAGGCGTTATCGAATTTTGTTCCGTATTTCTCGTCAAAAAGAACGTAATATTGTGTTAGTTCTGGCGTGGTTTCTTTTAATAGCATTATTGTTTTTTCTCCTATCTTATTTATGTCTCTTATTGTGGTGTTTGATTGCAGCTCAATGTTTGTTTCTTTTCCGTCATAAACATATACTTTTGAGGTTTCGTTGTAGATTTGTTTGTATGCAAGATATGCTATTTTGTTGTTAATAATTGCCCAGTTTTGTATTCTTGCGTATTGTTCTATGTTTTGTCCTTCAATGATTAGTTCTGGTTTTGAGAACCCGTTTTTGTCTTTTTTTGTTCCGTAATATGCGAGTTTTCCATCCAGTTCAAAAAAATGTGGTTTTTTGATAAATCCTCTTATTGTTCTTTTGTCGGATTGTTCGCATTTAGTGTTTTTGCATTCTTCTGTTTCTTCACATTCCTCGTCATTTTCGCACGTTTTTGCGCTTTCAATTTCTTTTTGTAGCTTTTGCAGTTCTTTCTCCACTTTTTTTGTTTCCTGAGTAATGGTTATGATTTTTTCTTCTGCATTTGTGTATTCTTGTTGTAATTCTTCTGAGGTTTTTTTGATGTTTTTAATGTTTTCTTTCAGATCCTGGATAAGCATTCCTGTGTTTGTGTCTTCTGATGTCATGATTAGCAATCCGCCCATTAGTGTAAGCAGTATTAGTGCAGGGTTTATTTTCTGCATAATGTGGTGAATCCTTGCTTTTATTTAAGCGTTATGAAAAGATTTGTCTTGCAATCTCTAATCTGTCTCTTTTTCCTGTTTGCTTTTCAATTGTTTTGCCAAGATAGTTTTGTAGTTCCCATTGGCTTATTCCCAGTAGTTCAGAAATCTTTGCCGTGCTTAAACCATGTTCGTGCATTTTATATCCTTTTTTTAGTCGTGCTTTTTCAATTACTTCTGTTACGTAGGCAGATATTTTGTCATCAGTTTTTTGTATTGTTTTTGCTACATTTTTCAGTTGACGGTTATACTCTGTGTAATTGTCATTCTCAACAGCGCTTATTGATTCTTTAAGAGTGATGTTTATTGTTGTGTTTTTTTCTAGGCACTTTTGCATTACTTTGCTCAAAGCATATATTATTATTGCAGTATGTATTGTGTCTTCATCTTGGTATATGCTTGCATCATGTATTACGTGGTTGCTTGCCTCAGCCATGACTCTGTAATCTTTTTGTTGTAATGCTTTTTGCGCTCTTCTTAACACATTTAATATGTCTTTTTTTCTGTTATCATGGTTCATGTTGTTGTTTTGTTGGTTTCGTATTTAAATTTATATACAAAGAATGGCGCGCAGGGTTTAAACGTCAGAATTCCGCAGTAAATATTATAGTTGTGCGGAATTCTGAGCGTGCTCAAAAGACGCCATTATCCAAAATCGTCTCTGCGTCTTTTGACAGCCCAACACTTCAGTGCGCGTCATTCTTGTGCACAAAATTCCTTCAGAATTTTGGCACGCCAAAATGCGGAGCATTTTTAGCGTTCCAAAAGTCCGCCGCTCGCTCCTATCCGCGGGCTTTTGTTGCTTGAAATTTTCGTTACAGGGTTCTTGACTGTTCGCGCTTTCTTTGTTACGCCCTGTCCGGGATTTGAACCCGGGTCTCGGCCTCCGGAGGGCCGTGTTCTATCCTGGCTGAACTATCAGGGCTTTTTTTGTTTGATTATTCGTACAACATTTATATACTCGTGTTTTTGTGACGCAATCAATCTATAGCAAACGAAGTAAATTTTCGCATATGTTTCGTTTGCTATATGA
>JACQMV010000008.1 GCA_016203395.1 Candidatus Woesearchaeota archaeon
ATCTCAATTTAACAAGATTATGCAATATCGAATTACGCTGCCTTTGGTGGTTTTTCGCAATTGTATCTATATCTAGGTTGCTCTTATATTCTTTTTCTAACTGAGACAGTTCACTATCAGTCCATGGAGTACTATGTTTTCCAGGAACATCAGGATAATCTGCAAATCCAATTATACCTGCCCTAATCAGCCTATGTACTATTGCGTCCTGTTCTCTCTTTAGTTCTTGTGAAATAACATTAATCGATTTCCCTTGAAAGAATAATCTTCTCAACATTTCTTCTTCACGAAATGACCATTTTTGACCTGTTCGGCTGTATCTCATAGTTTCATCTCATTTAAAGTATTCCTTTTCTTTTAGGTTTTTAGGTTTAATATCAATACTAAAATGTTTAATCATCGCTTTTATAGCATCCTGTTTTGTTTTAAGTCTATTCACTAGCTTATAAACATCAACAATCTTGTCTTCTTCCTCGGATAAGTCCATTTGAATTTTAACCATATATATCTTCACAATACATAGTAATACATGGACATATGTAAATCTTTCTATTTTGATTGAATTAGGTCATTAGAACGGAACTCTCCCTAACGACTTAACTAAACGACTAACTGGACGAAATGTCCCCTCAATTTTTGTTCTTGAAGTATCGCTTTGCTCACTTGATAGAATTCTCTCTTTCTCGACTCTGCGGACGCAGTTTTATCCCGCAGCCCTTGCTAAAAATACGCTAAACAAATGACATATTTGCCCTACAGTCCTTGTGCTCTGACTGTGAACTTTAATGTGCTCAACTGTTTATTTGTCTTGAGCAATACCATTTGTTGCAGCCGGTTGCAAGCACAGTGCAAGCACATGGTAAGGGCTTGGTGTGACAACAAAACAAGACACTTCCAAATCATGAGTCAAGCCACAAGGGCTGCGGAAACGTAGTATCATCTTACACTCTTATTTTTTTGAGAGTGCTGTAGGAAAATAACAACACTTTCTCTGAGAAGTATCAGCAGTGTGGGGGTAACGAAACATTTGTAGCGCATTATTAGTTTTTGTTTGTTGGCAGATTCTGACTCTAATTTATATACCTGTGAGCATTATTGAGTGCATGAAGCTTTCAGAGCTTGTTGAGCAGATTAAAAGGTTGCCTCCTGAAAAGAGAGTTGAAGCATTAAAACAATTACGTATTTTCCTGAAAAAGAGAGAAGAACAAACAAAGCAGGGTGAAGAAGCTGCTATAGACCTTCTTGAGGAAGCTGAACTCGAGCAAGCTGCTATTGAGAAGATAACTGTTCCTCAGCAGAAAAAGGTTGATTTAGAGGAGTTATTCAAAGAAAAAAAGGATTCTGAACAGATAGAGAGAAAGATTAATATTGAACGTGAAGAGGAAGTGAAAAGGTTTGCTGAGCGAACTACTCAGGAGAATTTTTTGCGCGCGCAGGAATTACGTCGTGAACAAACTCCCAGTTATGAGCAAAAGCGCGAGCTTTATGATATTGCTGCTGGTGAAGAACTTAAAAGAATTCGCGGCTACGAGGATAATGAGCAATCACGCAAGCAGCTTGAAAAGATGGAAGAAGGAAATATGCGAAAATATGCCAGAACTATTGCTGAAGAGGTTCTTGAGCATGACCATAAGTATGCGAGATCTCAGTCAGAGGAAATCACAGGACAAAATAAAGCGTATAGAGGATAATGTTAAACACTTCAGGTAGAAACAACACATAAAACACATACTCCTTATTTATATATGTAGGGATATTATTATGATTATGACCTACGAACCTCGTAGTGCAATGGATCGCGGCTATATTCCTGTTGCAGATATTTCTCCAAAGGACGCTCTTGAAAAGCCGATTCTTTCTTTTAATCAGATAGGACAAACTGTTGTTGAAACAGATCAGATGACAGGCAGGAATATTTTGCAGAATGTTCAGGCAGCTATCAGGGGTGGTGCTGGCACTATTCAGCTGGTTATGATGACTTCAAGAAAGCAGCCGCTTGGTGGTGGTGCTAAAGCAATTGGTAAAGATCTTCAGCAGGCATTGCGTGAAGTTGCTCTTGCTAACCAAGTTAATATTACTGGTTTGGAATTGCCTACTGGTGCTACTAATAATCTTTCTGGTTGGGATCCTCAGGGTAGGAGGATTGACAAGCAGGCACAGAATGAGAGTATTAAAGAGGTTCATGATGCTATTCAGTTTGCTGCTTCTTTAGGAGGGGGTGAAGTTGATCTTGTCAGTTTTGAATTTCCTCGTGCATTGTATGAACAGGACTGGAATAAAAAGAGTTTTGGGAAGAAAGTTGTTGAGGTTGGTGGCGAAAGGAAGGTTAAGGAACGGAAAATGTTTGAAATTCCTGATGAGGATGTTCATGAAGAATTGCGTTTTGTTGATGCAGAAACAGGTAGTGTGAGTGCATTGTCAAGGCGACGTCTTCCTAATCCTTTTTTTGATGAAAAGCTAAGAAAGCTTTCTGAGGAAGGCAAATCTTATGAGTCATTGTCTGGCGAGGAAAAACTTATTTTTGATAGGGAAAGATACATTTCTTGGGATGATTATTTGAAAAGGTTTACTAATAGCAATGAATTCAGGGAAAAGTTTCCTGAGGGTATGGACAAAGCAGACCAGATTAAGGTCAGGGCTGTTGCCTTTGAAAAGATTGGTCAGGAGATTTTTAAGAGAGAAATTTCTAGTGCTAATGCTCAGATTGCTCGTACGCAGGATTTTATGGAGAATGACGAAACAAGAAGGACTCAGACAAAAGCAGAGATAGAAATGCTTGAAAATAAGAATCGCGCTGTTGAACTTTTCAGGCAGCAGGAAGGCATGCTTCGTCAGGCAGGTATGTCTGAGCGGGAGATTGAGTTTCGCAGGCGACAGGCAGAACGTGTTCAGAACATGCCTGAAACAGAAGCAAGAGAAGCGCTTGCTGATGCTAAGCAAAAAGATGCAGTGTTTGCAGAAAGGATTGGTTCTTATGCTAATGAGATTGAGGAGCAAAGAAGGGCTAAGGCAGAGTATGAGCGCAGGAAGAAAAATTTAAAGTATTTTGAGGATTTTGCGCGTGAGCAATCAGTTGATGGTTACAAGCAAGCAGGTATTATTGCTTGGCAAGAATCTAAAATTCATGCTAAGGACTTGAAAAAGCCGTTGGAGATTGGTCCTGAAATTGGCTGGCCTCAGTATTATGGAGGTCATCCTCAGGAATTTATTGATTTGATTGATAAGGCAAGGCATAAAATGTCTGCAGAGCTCCAGAAAAGTCATGGTTTGTCTGAGAATGATGCTGAAGAAGCTGCGAAAAAGCATATTAAGGGGATTTTTGATACAGGTCATTTGGGTATGTGGCTGGAGTATTTCAGACCTGAACTTCCGTGGGATGAGCGTGTTAAGGAATTCAAAAAATGGTATATGGAGCAGGTGAAAAAGATTTCTGATGGTGACTATGTTTCTGGGATTCAGGCAGTTGATTCTGCTACAGGAGCGCATGCTCACCTTCCTCCCGGTCAGGGCATTCTTCCTGTTGTTGAAGCAGTTAAGGAGTTTAAAAAAAATGGTTTTGATGGTTTTGTTGTGAGTGAGGGTCATGAAGAAGAAAAGCTTGGCCAAGGACGTATCTTGTGGAAGGCGTGGCAGGCGTTTGATCCTAAGTTGAAAACTGCTTCCTATCTTCCTTCTGTGGCTTGGAGCTCAGTGCATAATTCTTACATGGGCAGATTATACAGTCCGAGATACATGGTTAGTTCTACTGCGCCTATTTTTGGAGAATACCGTCCTTGGGCAGGTGGAGACAACCCGATTCCGTTTGAGTAAGAAATGCGTTGAATATTTGCGTATTTGACTGTTCTTTAGAGCATGAACTGCTGGAAAAGAATTATGAAACAGTTGCTTATTATTAGCAGTTTTGGGGAGAAATGAATAGTTATTCTGCAACTTTTATTTCATTCACATTAAAGAATCGTTTTATTACTGCTTCATTATGTCGTAGTGTGCTTGCGCTTTTTCCTATCAGCATTCCTCTTGTTTTGTAGTCTGGTGCTTTGAGGATTACTTTTCCGTTTTCTTCAGAAATTTCTGATATCGGGTATGGGGCAAAAACATTTTTTATGAATTGTTTGATGTCTGCATTCCATTGCACTATTTTTATTCGTTTTTTCATTATTCTTTCAATTCTTTTTGCGTTTTCGCCTTTCGCTCCTATTGCTTGTTCTATTCCGTTGTGTACTATTATTGTCAGCCATTCTTCTTGTTGTATGCAGTCTTTTATTTCTGCTCTGGTCTGTTTTTCTAAAAGGCGGATTAATCGTAGGTCGTCTTCATTTAAAATTCTCATATTATTCCTATTACGTTGATGTTGAAGGGTTTTTTGCAGATTTCTGCAAGTATTTGGCTGTTTTCTTCAAGTTCTGTTACTGGTACGTTTAAGAGTTTTGTGTAGTGGAATATTTTTTTCTTTGTTGTTTCGTTTATGTTTTTGCTTATGAGCACTTCTTTTACCTGTTCTTTGGCAATTGCTTTAAGCACTCTTTGTTCTCCAATGATGGCTTTCTTCTGTTCTATCAGTTTTTTTATGTCAATCATTTTTCACCTTTAGTTTTGGTAGTCCTGTTCCTACAGGTATTAGTTGGTTGAGCATTACGTTTTCTACTACACTGTTGAGGGAGTCTATTTCTCCTACCAGTGTTGCGTTTATCAGGTGTTTTAGTGGTGTTTCAAAGCTCGCTCTTGCCAGGACAGAGCTTTTTTCACTTACTACTCCGTATCTTGTTATGCCTTTGACTTCTCCGCTTACTGTCATCGTATCTGCTACGAGGAGTATATGTCTTATGTCTATGTTCAGTCCTTGTGCTTCTACTACCCGCATTACTTCGTTTATGATTGCTTGTCTTGCTGCTTCTATTCCGAAGGTTTTGCTTATTTCGTATATGTCGTTTGTTGTTGTTCGTTCAGTGTCAACAAACTCTAGTTCTAGCACTTTTTTGAGGTTGCTTCCTGCAGTTATTATTAGGAATTCTCCGTTTCTTTCTACTGTGAGCACTTGGCGTATCCCTTTTATTCCTTTTACCGGGACATCGTGTATGTTTTCTTTGAGTGCGTATAGTGCGCTTAGATCTTGATTGTCTTTTAGTTTTGCTTCTATCATGTTGTTTTCTGTTGTTATTTTTGCTTTTGTTAATTTTTCTGCTGCTTTTCCTACCTGCGATATTGTTATTTTGAGGTTTTTCATTTTTTGTTCGTTTAGTATTATTTGGATTTTCATGTCTGCTATGTTGAGTGAGTATTCTTTGGCTATGTCTCCTATTGTTGTTTGTTTTAATTCCATTGCTAATTCTTTTACGTTCTTTCCTGTGCTGTATGGGTGTTTCAGGAATATTTCCATCATTGGTGTTGTTATTTCTTTTCTTCCGTCAAGGATTTCTATTAATCTTGGCAGTCCCATTGTTACGTTCATTTCAGCCACTCCTGCAAAGTGGAATGTGTCTAGTGTCATTTGTGTGCCTTGTTCTCCTATGCTTTCTGCGCATATTAGTCCAACTGCTTCTCCAGGATCTACTTTTGCGCTTTCGTATTCTTCTACTGTTTTTTTTGCTGCTTTTTTAAGTTTTGATTGTGGTGCGTTTTCAAGTAGCTCTTTTATTAGGTAGGCGTTCAGTTTTTCCTCGTATTCTTTTATTTCTTCTTTCATAGTTGTTTTATTATCCTCTTTACGTCTATTGTTCCTTGTTCGCTTTTGCTTACGTCAATGCAGTCTTCGCCGTACATGAATTGTATTACTCTTCCGTTTGCGTCTCTTACTGTTCCATCATATTCTACTCTTAGGTCTTGCATTGCGTTTGCCAGTCGTCTGTATAAGTAGCCGGATTTTGGTGTTCTTAGTGCTGTGTCCATTAAGCTGTCTCTTCCTGTTATTGAGTGGAAGAAGAATTCTGTCGGGCTTAGTCCTATTTTGAAGTTTGATCTTACAAATCCTCTTGCTTCTGGTCGTAAGTCTCCTCTTTTGAAGCAGCTTAGTGTTCTTCCGTGGTATCCTTTATCTATTCTTTTTCCTCTTAGTGCTTGTTGTCCTACGCATGCTGCCATTTGTACTATGTTGAGTATGTTTCCTCTTGCTCCTGAGCTTATTATGCTTGTGCTGTTGAGTCCTTCTTTGAAGTGTTCTTTTATTGTGCTTCCGCAACTGTTTCTTGCTTTGTTCAGTATTTCAAGTATTCTTAATTCTAGTGTTTCTTCTACGGTTCTTCCCGGGAATGCTTCAAGGTTTCCTTGTTCGTATTGTTGGATTAGCGTGTTGACTTCTTCTTCTGCCTTGCTTAGTAACAAGTGCATCTTTTCTTCTGCTGGTTTTGGAAGGTCTATGTCTGAGATTGGTGCGCTTATGCCTGTGTATAGCAGGGTTTCTATTCCGAGTTTGAATATGCTGTGCAGTAATTCTATTGTTTTCTGGCTTCCGTATTGTTTTTGCAGTGCTCTTATCATTGCTCCTGCTCCTTCTCCTCCTATGCTTTTTTGGTCTATATTGCCTTTTATGAGTTTGCCGTTTTCTACTATTACTTCGTCTCCGTTTTTGCTTTTTCCGTGGAATGTGAAATCTTCAGGTAGTAGTGCGCTGAATACTTCTTTGCCTGTTATTGTTTTTTTGTTTGGAACTTTTGTGAAGTCAAATATTCCTGTGCTACATAATAGTTCTACTGCGTGGTTTCTTTCCATCTCTAAGAATTTTGTTAAAACATAATTTCCTGATATTCCATCGTGTATGCAACCAATCGCGCTTCCTCCATATCCCGGGCTTATAAGCTGTGTTTGAACTTCAAGAAGTAATTCTGCTTCTGCTCTGGCTTCTTCTGTTTGTGGGATGTGGAGGTTCATTTCGTCTCCGTCAAAGTCTGCATTGTATGGTGCGCATACTGCCGGGTTTAATCTTAGCGTTCTTCCCGGAAGTGCTTTTACTTTGTGGCACATCATGCTCATTCTGTGCAAGCTTGGCTGTCTGTTGAATACTGCTATGTCTCCGTCTATCAAGTGTCTTTCTACAATGTAGCCGGGTTGCATTTCTTCTAGTATCGCTTCTTTTGTTTCCTCTGTTATTTTCTTTTTCTTTCCATCAGGTCTTATTAAGTAGTTTGCTCCGGGGTATTTGGTCGGCCCGTTTTGAACGAATTTTTTTAGGTATTCTCTGTTCCATTCGTTTATTGTTTCTGGTATTGTGAGTTTTATTGCTACGATTATTGGTACTCCAACTTCATCTATCGCGAGCATAGTATCTGGGCTTATTACTGTTCTTGCGCAGAAGTTTGTTCTTTTTCCTGCAAGATTATGCCTTATTCGTCCTTCTTTGCTTTTTATTCTTTCGCTGATTGTTTTTAGTGGTTGTCCTGACCTGTGTCTTGCTGGCGGTAGTTGTGCTACTTCATTATCAAAAAAGGTTGTTACGTGGTATTGCAATAAGTCCCATAGGTCTTCTATGATTATTTCTGGTGCGCCTGCGTTTATGTTTTCAAACAATCGTTGGTTTATTCTTACAATGTCTCCTAATTTGTGTGTAAGATCGTCTTCGCTTCTTTCTCCTGTTTCAAGTGTGATGCTTGGTCGCACTGTGACTGGGGGTATTGGTAGCACGGTTAGTATCATCCATTCTGGTCTTGCTGCAGCAGGGTTTAGTCCGAATAGCCAGCAGTCATCGTCAGGTATTTTTTCTAGGCGGCTTCTGGCTTCTATTGGGGTTATTCTTCTTTCTCCGCTCATGAATGTTGTTGGTTTTTCTAGTGTTACTTTTTCCTGTTTTGAGCCGCAGTGTGGGCATTTGTTTACTGTCCGCATTGCTGCTACAACATCTTTTACTCCGTCTCTTCTTGCTTCTACGCCTTCTTCTATCTCTATTTTGTCTAATTGGCTTTTTGCTTTTTTTATTTTATCCTCAGGTATAAGCACTCTTCCGCAGTCTTTGCACGTGCATTGTAGCATTGTATGTATTACTTTTATGAAGCTGATGTGCATTACTGGTCTTGCAAGTTCTATGTATCCGAAGTGTCCTATGCATTCTTTCAGTTTTGAGCCGCAGGTTTTGCATCTTAGCCCGGGATCAATTACTCCTAATCTTACGTCCATTAGTCCGCCGTCAACAGGATAGCCCTCTTTGTCATAAAGTTCAGGTGTGACTATTTTGCTTCGCGCCATTTTCTTTATCATTTTTGGGCTCAGTATGCCAAAGACTATGCTTCCTACTTTTTTGTGGACGTATCTTGTGCTTGCTTCAAACTTTTCTCTGCTTTGTTTTTCTTCTATTGCTTTTTGTTCAGGGGTTTTTTGTTCCATTTTAGTATTTGTTCACTAGTTTGAGCCGGGGATACACTCCTAAGCTTTTGAATTCGTCTAATATGAGTTTGAATGCATAGCTCATTTCAACGTCGTTGATTTCTGCTGTTTCGCCGCATGTTGGGCACGTGCTTTTTTCTTTGAATGCATCGTATATTGCTATTACTCCACATTCTTCGCATACCGGCACTACTGTTTTGTCTGAATCAAATCTTTCTTTCAAAAGCAATGCACTGCCGTGGGCTACGAATGTGTCTTTTTCCATCTCTCCTAATCTGAGTCCACCTTCTTTTGCTCTGCCTTCTGTTGGTTGTCTTGTAAGTAATTGTATTGGTCCTCTTGCTCTTGAGTGGATTTTGTTTGCTACCATGTGTTTTAGCTTTAGGTAATACATGTTTCCTACGAATATTCTGGCTTGCATTCTTCTTCCGGTTAATCCGTCATACATTGTTTCTGTGCCGTTTTCTGCAAAACCGAGTTCTAATAGTTCTTTTCTTATTTTTTCTTCTGGTTCGCAATCAAATATTGTTGCATCAACGTATCTTCCTGATATAGCGCCTACTTTTGCTCCTATGCTTTCTAAGAGGTGGGATACAGTCATTCTGCTTGGTATGCTGTGTGGGCTAAAGATTATGTCTGGGATTATTCCTGATGCAGTGAATGGCATGTCTTGTTCTGGCACTATGAGCCCTACAACTCCTTTTTGTCCGTGTCTTGAAACAAATTTGTCTCCAATTTCAGGAATTCTTTGGTCTCTTATTCTGACTTGCACTGTTTTGTTTCCTTCTTCGTTTTCGCTTATTAAGACAAAGTCTATTATGCCTTCTTCTCCGTGCTTGAGTGATACGCTGCTTTCTCTTTTTATATTGCTTGCGAGACTGTATTCTTCAAGGGATGACAGGAATCTTGGCGGGCTTACTTTTCCTATGACTACGTCTTCTTCTTTTACTTTTGCTTCTACAAATACTACTCCGTCGTTTTCAAGTAGTCGGTAGTCTTTTTCGCTTTTGTATCCTTTTACTTCTTTGTCAGGTATGCTTACTTTATCCATTAAGCCACCGCTGTATCTTAATTCTTCTACTATTACTGGTCGGAAATAAGTGCTTCTTCCTAGTCCTCTGTCAAGACTGCCTTTATTGAGTATGATTGCATCTTCTATGTTATATCCTTTATAGCTCATTATTGCAACAATAACGTTTTGTCCTGCCGGGTGTTTGTCAAATTCTGATAAATCGTGCGCTATTGTTCTGACTATTGGGCTTTGTGGGTAATGCAGTAAGTTTACGTCCATGTCCATTCTTACTGGGAAGTTTGCTGCGTAAAACCCTATGCTTTGTTTTTGGTTTTTTGCTCCAATGCTTAATCTTGCTCCTTGTGTGTAATTTCCATAAGGAACTAATGCAGTGACAAGCCCGAGCATTGTGAGTGGCGTGATTTCAAGGTGAGTGTGTTCGGGTGTTAGTTCTTTTTCATCAAATGCTACCAGCATGTTTTCTTCTTCAGCAGCATCCAGTAATTCTATAACTCCTTGTTTTATCATGTCTGTCCATGTTATTTCGTTTTTTTGTAATTGTTTTATGTGTTTGTCTGTGAGTAATGCCATTCCATCTCTGACTATTATCAATGGGCGTCTTACTCTGCCTTTGTCACTTTCTATTAGCACTTGATTCATTTCATGGTTGTAGTATACATTTACGTTTTGGCTTAATACGCCTTTTCTTCTTTCTTCTCTGACTTGTTTGGCAAATGCTTCTCCATTCTGTACTTCCCCAAAGTAGAGTCCGTTTAGGTATACATCAACCATTGGTCACTCCGAGATTTTTTATTATTTTTCGTACTTCGTTTATGTTAGATACTTCGCTTGTGCTTGCAAGTAATGCCAGGTTTTTTCTTAAGCCGATGTTTGTTCCTTCTGGTGTTTCTGAAGGGCATAATCTTCCAAGATGTGTTGAGTGTAGTTCTCTTGCTTCAAAATTTTCTTGGCTTGCGGATAATGGAGACACTATTCGCTGGATGTGGCTTAAAACATTCAGATGATTTAGTCGTTGTATTCTTTGGCTGATTCCTTTTCTTCCGCCGACCCAATTGCCTGTTGCCATTGCACTGTACACTCTGCTTGTTAATAGTTTCTCTCTTATTATGACTTTTATGCTTGGGAATTTTCCTCTTTTTACTATTCTTTGGAAATTATAAAGCATGTCATTGATGAATACTTTAAGGTTCATTCTGAAAAGGTCTGCAAGAAGGTCTCCTGACATTTTTATTCTTTTGTTTATATAATGGTCTTTGTCATCTGTCGTTATTCTTCCTTCGGCGCATTCTATGAATTTTCTTAGGTACTTGCATAGGTTGATAGCTTTTGCTAACCGGTCTTCTTTTTTCGTTCCAACGTGTGGCAGAAGGTATCTGTCTAACAAGTCGTTCATCCTTTCCAGTCGGACATCTTTTGCTTGTGTTATTCCTATTTTTTTTGCTACATAGTCCATTGCCTGTTCTGCGTCTTTTATGCTAGCGTATTCAAATAGGTTTATGATTAGCTTGTCATAGTGTTTTTCTTTGCATACATTTTTTACTATTACTTCATCGCTCGTCATTCCGAGGGCTTTAATTATTGGGATTATTGGTACTCTTGTTACTCTTGTGAATGAAAGGTTGAACATTCCGTCCTTGAGGCATTCTATTGTATGCGGTATTTTGTAAGGACCTTGTTCAGAGAACAGTTTTCCTGTGAATTCTGATTGTCCTTTTGTTTTCTCTACGAGGAATTTATTGGGCGCAAGATCTTCTATTGATACGAGCACCCTTTCTGTTCCATTCACTATGAAGTATCCGCCTATATCATAAGGATCTTCGCCTTTTTCTATTAGTTCTTCTTTTGATAATCCTGATAACCGGCAGTATTTGCTTTTTAGCATTATTGGTAAGCTGCCTATTTGTGTTTGGAATGTTTCTCTTTGAATCTCGTTTACGTGGCTGCTTATTTCTATGAATATTGGTGCTGCGTAGGATAATTGTCTCAGTCGTGCTTCTTGTGGGTATATTGGTCTTTTGCTTCCGTCTGCTTCGGTTATTTCTGGTTTTGTCACCCATACTTTGTCTATTTTTATTTTGAATGATTCTACATTTGTTGGTATGATTGTTGGTAAGATTTCCTTGTTTTCTTCAAAAATAGCAGGAAGCTCTTTTTCAACGAATGTGTTAAAGCTTTCTGTATCACTTTTTACAAAGCTGTTCTCCTGAAAGTATTTCGTTATCAATAGGTTTGCTGCTTTCATGCGTTCACGACTCTTCTGTAAAACATGCTTTCCAGTGCTGTCGGGCTTGTTCTGGTTACTTTCACAACATCTCCTTCTTTTGCATCTAATTTCTGAATTGCCGGATCATTCATGAATATTCTTGGAAGGTCTTTTGTGTCTATATTGTATTTCTCAAGTAGTTCTTTCTTCTCTTTCTCACTCAGCTTCGTATGCTTCGGCACTAATGCATGTTTGTTGTCCATTTTGTGTGTAAATGCGGGGCGGACGGGATTTTCGTCTTTTGTTTCGAACCCGCAACCATCGGATTAAAAGTCCGATGCTCTACCAGGTTGAGCTACCGCCCCACTGCCACTCATACCTTTAACAGGCAGCGAATGACAATGAACAGGGTATACGGCACTCATGGCTTGAAACTATTATAATCCTAGTATTCCCTTTATAAACCTTACGGAAAACCGGGCTTAAAAGTCAAAAAAGCAAATCAGGTAAGTAAGCTCACACTAATAGTCATGTGCGAAAAACCTCCGGCATTTGCTAGTCCATGTCAAGATGCTGCAGGCAGATGTATGGCTCTTGCTAATTAACAAGAGTGACTTGCGTTAAGCTCACAGTCAGAGCACTAAATCCACAGGGCGAAACAATTAACACATTATTTGGATTATTCTATAGCGGAAGAAGTTAATAATCATATAAAAATAATAAATTCTTCCTCATATAGCAAACGAAACATATGCGAAAATTTACTTCGTTTGCTATATTTCGTATTAAGGACGAGCAGTTTCTGAGCATGTTCAATCCCAAGAAATACAATGCATTTCTGGGCACAGGAATTGTGCCGCAATTCCTTGTGAATCGCTCATCCAACGTTAGCAGGCGACTATTGACAAATCGCGCACTAACGCGGAGATTTAAACCTTGCGCGATTTCGTAATCCCTAGTAAAATCACTATCGCGTTCATAACTTGCCCTAAGGCACTTGCAGAATAAAACTAAATACGTACTGAAATAGCGGTTACTTATAGATATTCTTTCTATGCCCGACTTTTAAGATTTGTATTATACCTTGTTCAATGGAAAAAATAATCCTGTAATCTCCGACTCTTAGTCTGAAATCCTCGCATCCTTTTAGTTTTTTTATGTCTTTGGAAAAGATGCTTTCAGATAATTCATCAATTTTTTTAAGAATTCTTCGCGAGATGATTGGTTCAAGTTTGTTTAGCGAATCATGCGCCTTTTCGTCCCAGAGAACCTTAAAGGCAGTCATTCCACCGGCGTCCTCACTATCGGTTCGTCCACCAGCTCTATTCGGCAGTCAAGAACCGCAATGCAGCATCGTGGTTGAATTATAATGCTTTCGTCTATTGACGGGGGATTATTGACTGGCATTACACTCCCGCCATTTTTTTGACTTCCTCATGAGTTACGAATTTTCCAGCTCTTATCCTCTTTCTTGCTTCTTCTATTTCGGTTTTTGTTTTTTCATTTAACTCTAAGTCATCTTCTATCATTCTTTCAATTATGTCATTATATGTTTCTCTTTCCATCATCTTCATTCTATCTAAAACCGATTTAGTATTGTCTGAAATCTGTATTGTCGTAGGCATCTTATAACTCCTTATAACTAATCATAGACACCCATATTATTAAAACCTTTCGGTTTTGCGTACGTATTTAGTGTTATTGTACTTGTCTAATAGCGCGATTTTGACAAGAGAAAGTTATGTTCCCCGCAGATAAACGTCGCGTTAAAATCACGTCAATGATACGTACTTATACGTAGAATCACTTTCACAGCCCTGGCTCACCCTCAATAACATTCATCAGCAGACTTAATACGTACTCTGCCCGAAAGGTTTATATACTTTAAATATATATGATATTTATACCGAGTATATAAAAGCAAAATGATACAAGCAATGATAGAGATTCCAAACGAGGCAAACCAGATTTTAAACATAATCAAAGCCAGATATAACCTAAAAACCAAAAGCGAAGCTATTGCAAAAATAGTTATGGAATGCGGCGCCAACATCATAGAACCGGAGTTGAGACCGGAGTATTTACAAAAGCTAAGAAAAATTGAAGAAGAAGGATATGGCGAAACTCTTAATTCTATCGAACAATTAAGGAAAAAGATAGAAAAGAGACAAAATGCCAGGAAAATATAAGACAAGCAAGGAATTTGACAGGATTCTTACCAAACTTCAAAAGAAAGACAAGCAGCTTTATGAAAATCTTTTAAGCAAAATGACTGAAGTCCTGAACAATTCTGATATTGAGCATTACAAAAATTTAAGATACGATATGAAAGACTTCAAGAGGGTTCATATAGGGCATTTTGTTCTCGTCTTTAGATTCGACAAAATAAACGACACAATTTTCTTTTCGGATTTCGGTCATCACGACAACATTTACGGGAAATGCTGAGAAAATCCTGTTTCACTGTTTCCGCAACTGTTCTCTAAGGGCTTGATATAATCGTCCAAATTGTTCAAATACTTTTCAATACTCTCTATTCTCTCCAATTTTTTGGCAGAAGGGTTCTTATCCTGTTTCGCATCCTCAAGCTTCTTGCGCAACTCACTAACATAACCCTGCATCTTGGATAACTGCTTTTGCACTTGAGAAATATCACAAATCCATTTTTTTGCAGCTCCTGCTTATAATTATTAAAAGGAGAGTTATTATTTTCCCTCATCTAAAAAAGAGTAAGAGTGCAAGATGAGAATATCTTTCCACGCCATTGTGGCTTGATGAGTAGGTTGAAGGTATTTTGTTTTGTTGTCACACCAAGTCCTTACAATGCGCTCGCAACATGCTGCAACAAATTGTATTGCTCAAGACAAATAAACAGTTGAGCACATTAAAGTTCACAATCAGAGCACAAGAACTGCTGATAAGTTATAACCTCATTTAAGGTAAGAATTAGCAATGACTGCAAGACAAATGCAGAATCAGTTAAGGTATGCTCTGGCAGGAGCAAGTTTTGCTATAGTGGAAGACGTGAATAATTTGATAAATGTTCGTTGTTATAGGTTCACAAAGCTTAAATAAAAAAGGGGTTTTTTGTTGTTATGCTTGATGCTATTCGTTCGTGGCCATTGCAGATTAAGAATGCGTTTTCTGTTTCGCTTAAGATTTCTGGCAGTCCTCTGGTTATTGCTGGTGTAGGTGGTTCTGGAATTGCAGGAGACATTATTGTCAGTGCTGTTGATAAGCTTCCGGTATTTGTTCATAAGAGTTATGGTCTTCCTGGCTGGATAAACAGTAACACGCTTGTTTTTGTTGTTTCGTATTCTGGAGATAGTGAGGAAGCAATTAGTTCTTATAAGCAGGCAAAAATGAAGAATTGCATGCTTGTGGTTTTTGCTTCTGGTGGTAAGTTAGAGCTGATGGCAATGAATGACTCTGTTGCGTTTGTTCGTTTGCCAAAAGGGCTTTCATCAAGAACTGCACTTCCGTCTATTCTTTTCAGCATGCTTTCAGTTCTTCAGTATAATAAGATAGTTGATGTTGCGCAGGATGTGAAAACGCTTTTTTCAGTTTTGCAGAGCAATGAATGGGAATTGAAAGCAAAGGAGATTGCTGATTGGCTAAAAGGAATCCCTGTCGTATATTCTGGCTCTTTGCTTGCTGGTGCTGCTTTGAGATGGCAGCATTCTTTTAATGAAAATGCAAAAATGTTCTGCCATTATAATACGGTTCCTGAAATGACGCATAACGAAATACAGGCACTTTCCAAAGATAGTTATATAATTCTTCTCAGGACGAAAGAAGAGGAAGGTATTAAGAAACGGTTGGATTTTGTTAAGAATTTGGCAAAAGGTTCGCGCATTCCTCTTGTTGAGATTCACATAAATGGCAGTCATTTAGTGAGTTTATGCACTGTTTTGTATCTTGGTGATTTAGTTGGTTTTTTTGTTGCAAAAGCAAAAAATATTAATCCTCTTGATTCTTCAGTTATTCAGGAGTTGAAAAAGGCGTTAAGATGAACGAGCTTATTCATTTTGTGGAAAGTGCGGTTGGTTTTGAGCTTAATGACAAACTAAAGCTTATCCTTTTTTCTTTATCCTGTAAAAAGGCGTGTTATTGCCAGTTAAGGATTAGTGCGGATAATCTTGATGAAAAACACCATTTTGAAAAGCATCTTAAATTGCTTGGTTTTCCTTTTATTGTTTCAAAACCAAAACCGTATGAAGAAATAGTTAAGGTGAAAAAGCACTGGCTTGTTATGGACATTAAAGGGATTTGGTATGGCTATGATGTTTTTCAGGATGATGGCGCAAAAAGGGCTTTTTTGAGGTATAAGCAGTTGCTGAAAAAAGGGCGGATTTCTTTAGCAGATCGTATTGGCGGAGGGCTTTACGGTTATCCTGTTTGTTGTACGAAAGCGTTTATTCATGGTAAGGCGGTTTTTTCTCCAAAAACAGCTTTTGTTGTTCATGGGCTATGTTCAGTGAATTGTCCTGCTTCCAAAAAGCAGAACCAAAAGAATATTTCTCTAATAAGAAAAAATGCTCCCGGATTTTACAGGGAATTTTCTAAACACCTTGTTGTTAATGCAGAGGTGGTTGTGGTTGAGAAGCTTCCTGAGAATGATTATGTTGCTTGCCTGAAAAGGATTAATGGAAAATACGTATTGTTTCCTCTTGATGTTCGTCTTTATCCTGTTGGAACTGTACTTAAAGGTGTGTTAAGGACTAGATACAATCATGCTTCTTTTCGTCCTGAACGGGCGTTTTTGCGCAGGATTCTTATAACCCGGCATTTGAGAGGTAGAATATGAAGCTCGTGTTTGATGCAGGTCCGATTATTAGTCTGACTACAAATAATCTTTTGTGGATTTTGCGGGATTTGAAAAAGCTGTTTGATGGTGATTTTTGCATTACTAAAGGAGTGCGTTATGAGCTTGTTGAAAAGCCATTGCTTACAAAGAAATTCAAGTTTGAAGCATTTCAGGTTGAAAAGCTCATTGAAGAAAGAGTTCTCAATGTGGAAACTCCTGATGTTTTATTCAGCCAGAATCTGGCAAATATTGCGAACTCTTGTTTTTTTGCTCAGGGACATCCATTGAAGATTGTGCAGAATGGAGAAATGGAGACTCTTGCTTTTGCATTGAGAACTAACAAAATTGCTGTTGTTGACGAACGGATTACTCCTATGCTTGTTGAGGATCCTGAGCGTCTTGTCAAAATTCTTGAGAACAGGTTTCATTTTAGGATTTTTGCTGACAAAAAGGTATTGCAGCAGTTGCGTGGCTTGCTTTCAAGTCTTAAAATAATCCGGAGTGTTGAGCTTGTTGCCGTTGCTTTTGAAAAAGGAATTCTTGATGGCTATATTGTTGGCTTGCCTCACGCGAAAGAAGAGCTTCTTGATTCATTGCTGTGGGGTGTTAAGCTTCAGGGCTGTTCTGTTTCCGAGGAGGAAATAAAGAACATTGAATCTCGCGTTCTGAGTCAACACAAATAAGCACTTGATTAAAAGACTGCACATTTCTTTCCGTGCTCTGCTAAAAATACTCTGATTATGTGAGTTAATATTTGCCTTGTAACAACTGCTAATACTGATTAAGGGGAATGTTGTTATTTTTCCACAGCCGCTAATAATAATCTTAGGGTATGGGGCTTATGCAAATATTTTTTCGCAGCTCTGGTGGCTTGACTAGTGATTTGAATGCTTCTTGTCTTGTCGTTATACTTAGCCCTTACCTTTTGCTTGCACTGTGTTTGCAATCATTTGCAACAGATTGCAACAAATGGTATTGCTCATGACAAATAATACACCGCATTGCGTTAGAGCTAACAGTCAGAGCGCATGACCTGTTGATAAATTGTGACCTCATTTAAGATACGAATTAGAAGGTCTGTTTTAGTAATAGCCAGTATTTCTTAATGTAGCAGTTTCATTCTATATGTTGTTTTTAATAAAAGCTTATAGCCAAAAAGGCAGTAGGGATTGCATGCTTATTCGCCGCCTCAAGCTTAAGAATATTAGAAGTTATGTTGACTCAGAGCTTATTTTTCCTAGAAACTATGTTTTGCTTTCTGGCGATATTGGAAGCGGTAAATCCACTGCTTTGCTTGCTATTGAATTTGCTTTGTTCGGCCTTCTTAAGGGAGAATTGACAGGTAGCGCTTTGCTTAGAAATGGCCGCCATCGTGGCGAGGTTGAGCTTGAATTTGAGATTGATCAGGAAATTGTTGTAATAAAGCGTGTGCTTAAGAGAGGTGAGAATAGTGTTGCTCAGGAAGCGGGTGTTTTGGTTGTTAACGGGCACATGCAGGAATTCACTGCTCAGGAGCTTAAAGCAAGAATTTTTGAGCTTTTTGGCTATCCTAAGAGCATGATTTCTAAAGGGAAACTGGTTTATCGTTATACTGTGTACACGCCTCAGGAGCACATGAAGCAGATTATTAATGAGGGTGCTGAAGAGCGTTTGAATGTTATTCGCCAGCTTTTTGACATTGATCGTTTTAAACGGATAAAGGATAATGTTTCTCTTGTAATGCGTAGTTTAAGAGAGCGGTGTCGTGAATTATTAGGCAGTATTTCTGATTTAGATGAAAAAAGGGCTTTGCTTAAGCGCCACACACAGGAATTATTAGGTCTTTCTGAATCTCTTGGTCCTGTTGAAATTAAGTTAAAAGAACTGCAGAACGATCTTGTTTTGTCTAAGAAGAAATTATTTTTTTTGGAGGGGCAGGCAGCAAGGGTTTTAGCTGCAAAAACTTCTTTTAGTATATTAGAAAATGCAGTTATTGGCATTAAGCAGAATTTGGCGCGTTTGATTTCTGAAAAGAATAATTTGTGTGATGAGGTCGCAAAACTAAGACAGGGAGGTATTGAGATAGATGGTTCTCAACTTCTTGCTAAAAAGTCAGAGTTTTATAAGCTCCAAGAGAAGATATTTGCAGTTTCAAAAGATCTTGGCGAGAAAGAATCAATAAAAAAGATAAGTTTTGAAACCAAAAGCAAGATTATGTTTCTTGAACAATGTCCGTTATGCCGTCAGAATGTTAGTATAGAACACAAGCAATGTATTGGGAAGGAGTGCGATGAAAAAATAAAGGTCGCGAATGAGTCCTTTCGTGTTCTTTCTGAAGAGCAGAATTTATTGAAAGAACAGTTTGTTCTTTTGCGTTCTGAAATAGAGCGTTTTTCAGAACTGGTTAGTGCGCAGGAGTTGCTTAAGGATCGTGTTGAACGTGCTGAATCAAGAAAAGTATCCTGTGAAAAAGAAATTTCGTTGTTGGAAGTGCAGTTGGATGATACTGTAAAAAAGATATCCTCTTTTAAGGATATCATGACTCAGCAGGTGGATGTTGAAAGTGAAAGAAAAAAGCATGAAGATCTTGTTTCCAAACAAAATGAGCAGGCAGTGCAAGCAGCTAATATCCGCGCAAGAAAAGAAATGATTACTTCTATTAGGAATATGCTTGATGCAGAAGTTGTTAAAAAGGAGAATTCAAAGGCGCTGTTTGATCGGCTGAATTCAAAGATTGGCTGGTTTGAGAATGAATTTTTGGAGGTTGTTGAGATTGTTGAGAAAAATATACTTGCAAGGGTTCATTCGCAATTTTCAGAACTCTTTTGTAAATGGTTTTGCATGCTTGTTGATGATCTTGAAGTGCGTCTTGATGAGGAGTTTACACCAGTTGTTATTCAGAACGGGTACGAAACTGCTCTTGACTGCTTATCAGGCGGAGAGAAAACTGCTTGCGCTTTGGCTTACCGCCTTGCATTGAACAGAGTTGTAAATGATGCATTAAGCACGATCAGGACTAAAGAGGTTCTTATTCTTGATGAACCAACTGATGGCTTCAGTAATGAACAACTTGAGCGTCTTGGAGAGCTTTTGGCAGAGCTTGATTCTGGACAGGTTATAATAGTTAGTCATGAAGCACACATGGAAGCATTTGTTGACTCAGTAATTCGGTTAAAAAAAGACGAGCATGTCACAAGCATTGCTTATTAGTTCTTACTCAGTCGTGGCATAAGCGATACTTTTATAAACATGTATGCTTGCATCGTGGCTATGAGGATTACTGCTGCTGTTTTGATTATTTTGTGCGCTTCTTTGGTATTGGCAGGAGAGCAGGCATTTACTTTTGATGCTTCGCCAAGTGAAGTAAAAATCAGGTTTAATGAAACTGCTGTTTTTAAAACAACCATAACGCACATTAGCAAGGATACAGAAACATTTGAGTTGTTTTCTAATGATGTTTTGTGGGATTTGCGAACTTCTGAAGCATTGGTAATCCCTCCAAAGGGTGTTTCTGTTGATGTTTTTCTCAAGCCATTGTTTGCAAAGCCGGGAGTGTATGGCGTTACTTTGATTCTTAAGAGATCCAAAACAGGTGAAATGAAGCGGCATACTTTGAATGTTGAAGTGTCTTCTGATGTTGCTCAGCAGTATCTTCCTGCTGTGAGAGGCACGGCATATATTGACAAGTATGTGCGTCCTGACAGGGCAGTTGAGATTACTGTTGATTTAGAAAGCCAGAATAGTGCAGTTATTCCTAAGCTGGTTATTAAAGCAAGAAGTGCGACAATAAATGCAGACTATGAAACTTCTTTGTTGGCTTTTGAAAAAAAGACAGTCAGGTTTACTGTGCAATTGGACGGTAAAACCTTGCCTCAGGATGATATTCTTCGCACAACAATTATTGCTTTTGATGAAGAAGGTAAGAGTTATAATTTTGAATCTCCTGCTATAGATTTTCAGATTGTTGAGTATGGTGATGTGGTTAAGGATTATTCTAATGTCAAACGTTTTCTGAAAAGTCAGCTGAATTTTGTTATTACGAATGATGGCAATGTTCCGAAAGTTTTTAGGCATGATGAATTCATTGGCTATCCTGCGCTTTGGTTTACTACAAGTTCTCCTTTAGGTATTAAGGAACGTGGTCGTATTTATTGGGATATTGCTTTGAATGTTGGTGAATCAAGAGAGTTTATTGTCGTGACTAATTATTGGGGCGGCTTTCTCGTTTTGTTGATTGCCGTTTTGATTATTATCTCTTATTACATCTTCAGAAGTCCTGTTGTTCTTAAGAAAACATCCAGAATTGTGAGCACAAGGGAAGGAGGTATCAGTGAGCTAAAAATTCTTATTTGTGCTCATAACAGAAGCAGGCGTGCTGTAAAAAACATTCGTATTATTGATCTTGTTCCGAGAATTGCAGAGTATCTGAAGCAGGTTGATCCGGGGAGTATTGAGCCGTTTTCTATTGTTACTCATGAACAGAAAGGTTCAATAATCAAGTGGCGTGTTCATTGTCTTGAACCGGGTGAAGAACGTATTATTGTGTACAGAATTAGGGCGAAATTCGCAATTATTGGAGGAGTTCGTCTTCCTATTGCTTCTTCAAGATTTGAATCCTCTATAGGGAATGAACGCACTATCAACAGCAATTCTCCAGTTATCTCATTATGAAAAAGCTAGTTTTGCAATAACAACATCCTCTTTAATCAGTATTAGCAGTTGTTGCAAGCACAGGGTAAGGGGCATGTCAAACGACAAGACAGGGTGCTCAACTTTTGATTATTAGTGACTGTGTAAGATCTTGAGATAGGGTAATCAAAACATAATTACTTGGTTACGAAAGTGCAAACATTTTTATAAGAGAAACCGTGCAGTCAGTTTATGAAGCTGCCTTTATTTCTTGTCAATTTTAAGGCATACCCGCAAGCAACAGGCAAAAATGCAGTTTTGTTAGCAAAAAAATGCCAGCGTGTTGCCAAAAAACTGAACATTTCTATTATTCCATGTGTTCAGGCAGCAGATATATCTTTAGTTGCGCACAAAGTTTCTATTCCAGTATTTGCCCAGCATGTTGATACTGCCCCCGGAGCACACACTGGCAATATTGTATTAACCAGCGTTATTTCAGCAGGCGCAAAAGGAACCTTGCTTAATCATGCGGAAAGAACACTTTCTTTTTCAACAATAAAACAAACTGTTGCTGAATGCAAAAAAATCAGGTTCCCTGTTGTGGTGTGTGCTTCAACGCCTAAGGAAGCAAAAAGAATGGCATCTTTAAAACCATTTGCTGTTGCTATTGAGCCACCTGAACTAATTGGCACAGGAATTAGCGTAAGCCGGGCAAATCCGGGGATAATAAAAAAAAGTGTGGCTTTAAAAGTTCCTGTGTTGTGCGGCGCAGGAATCTCTTCAAAAGAAGATGTTGCTAAAGCGTTAGAATTAGGAGCAAAAGGTGTTCTTGTTGCTTCTGCCGTCGTCCTGTCCGGGCATCAGGAAAAAACGATATACTTGCTTGGTTTAGGAATAAAGAATTATTCCTGCTTAACTTCTATTTGAAGAACTCTGTCTCCATAAACAGGTGTTGATGGTGTACAGTCAATTGATTCTACAAGCCCTGTTGATGATAAAGTAACACACACGTTAAAGTAATAAGTTCCTTTTTCAACATCATGAGGAGCTTTCAGGTATATTTTTGTGTTTGTGTTTTGATTAATATCAATACTGAGTATTTGCGCTGCAAGATTCTCTGTCCATGCTCTATGCAGCTGATTTATTTTTGCAGGACTGGTTACTGACAACAACTGATTGTTTATTAAAGCATCATCCAGTTGTACTGTTATCTGAAAATCCTGTTTTGCAGAAAGAACATTTCGTACGCCTATACCGAAGAAATGCTTCTGCCCTTTTTTCAGTGTTGTAGTTGAGTAAGGCATTGCTACAAGCGAGCCCTCTTCTGCAATTAAACGCTCAATCTCTGCCTCAGTCTTTTCCTGCAGCTGCTTTTCAATATCTTTTGCACCTGTAAATACGTTTCTGAGAAAAATAAGCGACAAACCAAATATCAAAATCGTTATGATTAGAATAACTGCCATCGTGATACTAATCTCCACACCTTTTCGCATATCTTCTGGTCGCAATTCGTATTATTTAATAGTTTCTAGTCCACAATACTGCTAACGACAATGAAGGAACACTCATAGGGCATGTAGCGTATGCAAATATTTCCCCGCAGCTGCTAATATCTATCAAAGACTGTGTTGTTATTTTCCGCAGCCCTTGTGGCTTGACTCATGATTCGGTTTCTTGTTTTGTTGTCATACTCAGCCCTTACCATGTGCTTTTAACTGCTAATATCTATCAAAGAATGTGTTGTTATTTCCTAGCAGCCATTGTGGCTTGATGAGTAGTTTGAAGGTATTTTGTTTTGTTGTCACACCAAGCCCTTACCTTTTGTTTGCGTTGTGTTTGCAACCGGCTGCAACAAAGGGCATTGCTCATGACAAGCAATACACCGAATTGCGTTAGAGCTAACAGTCAGAGCGCATGACCTGTTGATAAATTGTGATCTGATTTAAGATAAGAATTAGCAAGGGCTGTGGAAAAAATGCAAAATCAGTGAGGGTATGCTCTGGCAGGGGAAACATAGGTCTATCTGTTCATACTATAAAATAGCTGCAGATTATTGTTTTGCCTATCTCAGGTGCTCAAATTCTTTTATGACAATCCACGAAAATAGTGCTAATGTTATTGCTCCTGCAACAAGGTAGGGTACTGATGCTTTGAAGCTGTCGGTTATGCTTACATAAAGTCCCCAGCCCATGAATGCAGTGCCTATCCATAAGAACTTATCTAGCACCATTGACATTATTCTGAATTCTTCGTGTTCTGTCAGCACTCTTTTTCTTAGTCGCTTTGCCATTTTTATTCCACCGTTATAAAGAAGGGAATTGATGCGTATGTTGCGTAGGTAGCGCTAGCACAATCTCCCGCTGTTGTTACAGCAGTTTCTTTAGCAACATCTAACTTCATCTGGAATGTGGTTTTGCCTAAACTAGATGGAACTTGTAGTTTTGTAGGTATAACCGTCACATCATTTCCTTCAACTTGTATAGTGCTAAACAATCTTGAAAACCAAGGTTCTATCGCACCGTCGCCGCCTACAATAGTACTAGGGCATGGTGTTACTATATCTGTGCTTTGTATGCAGTTGATTTGTATTTGAAAGCATTTTGATGCTGAATCACTATTTGAAATTCCTAGATTTAAGTCAAGTGGTTTTCCTTGTTTTACTTTAATGTCTTTTCCTGCGTCAAAACCAGCACTGATTCCTTCGCTTGCAAATGTTTCTTTAAGCGTATCTTTGACCTTTTCTAATTGCCCACTTAGCAGTGTTGTTCCTGCCCCAAATAAGCTTTTGATAAAGAATATCGCAAATCCTAATACTGTTATTGCTATTATTAAAACAACTATTGCTGTTATTGATAGTTCTAAAGCGCCTTTTTTCATATCACACCTCTTTTTAGTTATTTCAAGAACACTCATTTATATAACTTTCTGTTTTCTGACCATTAGGTTCTTATATTGTAAAGTTTTTTTAGTTATATGGGTATAGAAAGATTTTGGGTGGTTGATGATACTGACAGACCGTTGATGACTGCTAACTGGGATACGATTCATAATAAGCATGCGCCATTACGCCACAGGGCTGTTGCAGTGCTGATGTATAAAACTCCTGAAAAACAAGAGCTGCTCATTTCCCGGCGTGGTGAAAAAGTCAAGTATGGTCAAGGAAAATGGCAAGCTTCTGCTGCAGGTCATGTTTCTCACCCGTTTACCTATCCTGAAGCAGCTAAGGCAGAAACATTAGAAGAACTATTTTACAACAATGTTCTTCCTGATATTAAGTTTGACTGGGTAGGCAGGGTTATTCATTCAAGTAGGACTGAGAATCTTGAGATTGTTGGTGTTTTTGAAGTGGTTTATAATGGCTCTGTGTTTTTGAACCATGATGAATCTGCTGAGGTTAGATGGAAACAGTATTCTGAGCTAAATGCAGAAATTATAGATGCTCAGCCGTGCGCTAATATGTATACTAAGACATTCGTGAATGTCATGCTTGCATATTCCAGATGGCGTGATGGAGACAATAAAGCAATACTTCCTCCTTTTAGCGAACCTGTGCTTGATGATAAACCTCCTCTAACATTTTGAAGTAAGACCGTCTGATAATAAGTAATTTATGGCAAACGAAATAAATTTTCGCATATGTTTCGTTTGCTATATGAGGAAGAATTTACTATTTTTATACGATTATTAAATTCTTCCGCGATAGTCATTCACTAACGCTCAATCTGTCTATGGGCCCGGCCAGGTTCGAACTGGCGACCTCATCCACGTCAAGGATGCGTCATGACCACTAGACCACGGGCCCTTGACAGCACCCTATCATGCGCAGGTTTATAAGGATAATTATTCCTTGGCTGCTTATGAGACCATTACTGGTTAGTGGTTTGTGTGTAATTCTCGGTTGTGTTTCTCCTTCCCAAAAGAAGAGTTCTTTTACTGATTTTGTTGATTATAATAAGGATGGTAAGATGGACAGAAGAACTACGTTTGTTGAAGAAAATAAATACCTTTTGCTTCCTAAAGATGCCCGGCTTCGTGGCAGCTCTTCAGAAAGGCGTAATGTTGTCAGTAAGTATATTGAAATAATGCAGGATGATGGCAGCTATGCTCCTCAGATGCTTATATCTATTGATATTGCAGATTAGAGTGTGCATTTCAAGCATTTTTTATTAGCTGTTTGATTGCGTTGTATCCTGCTGTGAGGTGTTTTTCTCTTACTATAATTGTTAGTTCCGTGAATGTTGACACGAGTTCTACTATTGGTATTGATTCCCATGCTAATGTTCTTGTTGCCATGAACAAAAGCCCGACTTCGTTTATTGCTGTTGGTGGCAGTTTGATTGTTATTGATGTCAATCCTTCAATCTCGCTAAGTATCTTTTCTCCTTTAAGTGTGCTGAAGAACTGTTTTTTGTATCTTTTGTTTGAGATTATTGTTGCCTGGTGCACTCCCTGTGTTATTGTGAGGAAGTCGCCTTGATCAAAATTAACCTTATCATATAATGACTTCAGTATTTTGAATAGAGTGGATGATTTAAGTAAGGTTATTTCAAATAATTCTGATTGCAGCACTATGTCTGTGTCTTTGTCAAATCTTATTTTATCTGTAAAGCCAGTTTGTAGTTTTTCGCTTAGCCGCCTTAATGCCATTGTTATTGCTTGGTTTTTTGCGGTTTTACCTGTCTCTTGTTCAATTTCTTTTTTCATTAGTTCTGCTAAGTTTGCGTAATTGATTACTGCTTTTGAGAGCCCTTCTTGCAGGAATGGTCTTCTTCTTACAATCTCCTCAACAGCTCTTGCAATGCTTGCCATAACTTTTTAACAGCATTTTTGTTATTATAATAACATCATGTTAATATTCCTTTCGGTTTTTGTTATTGCTATGCAAACACACAGTTGGGAACGGATGGACAGATGCTGTCTTGTTGGGCGACAGGAGCATCATGTTATAGAAAGTGCTATCAGAAATACGCAGTATGGTGATATTGTTTTTGAGGAATTGCGTCCTTTTCTTGAAAAGGAGCATTGTTCTATTAGTGCAGTTGTTAATGGATGCCTTCAGGCATTATCTTTCTTTACTTATGACATAGAAAGAAACAGTAGGGTGAAACCAACCAGTGAGCTTATTGCTTTTGCTGCAACAAGGCAGTCAGCATTTGATCTTGTGGGCTATTGGAAAACACATTTCAGCCCGGTTAATGGCTGCCAGAGATTATGCAATATTCGCGTGGCTCTGGATGACATCTGTGGCAGTAGGTTTATTGCAGAGGCGTTGAACGCTCATGGCTTCAGGGTTGAGGCAGTTCTTCCTGATTATTTTAAGATTGGAGAACATTCTTTTTCTGTTGCAGAATATGCCTTTAATACTTCTGAACGGGATGCAGTGTTTCCTGAAAGAGATGCTTTGCTTCCAAAGATCATGAATGATGTTTTTCTGAACTCTGATGTTGTGGCTTACCCGAATGCATGGCTTAATAGCATGTGCAAAAAGCTATCTGGGGCTTTTGAGCTTAGAAGAGCAGTGTTGAATGATTCAGCCATGATTGTTGAGTTGTTATCTCATGTTTTTCCCATTTATGGAACATGTAATCTTGCTGAAGCAATCCCTGTGATGCTGAGCAACAATAGCTCTGTTGCGCCTATTGTTTATGTTAGTGCAGATAGAACATCAGGAAGAGTTGTTGGAACTTGTACTGTTGAGAAGTATCCTTTTGCGACAGCAGAACTTACTGATGTTGCGGTTCATCCTGACTTTAATGGTAATGGATTGGGAACTGCTTTGTGTTATCTTGCTTTGTGTGAAGCCAGATGTCATGGTGTTTTGCATTATTATTGTGATGACGTTCCTGATTCACCTATGAATAAAGTAGCAAAGCGTTTAGGTGCTTCTCTTTGCGGGATTCATCGTTGCCATGTGAGAATCAGCACTCGCAATCTTCGTGATGCTCTTGGCAGGGACGATGCCTATGTTGATTTAGTAGTGTGTTCTGGCTCAACGGAGTTTGTATGAATACCGTTGTCACAGGTGCTGGTTCATTGTTCGGGTTTGCATTACATCCTTTTTTTGTTTTTGATTTCAGTGCTTCAAATGAGGATACTAAAAACATGAATCTTAGTGATGCTAATGTTTTTGATAGTCATGTAAAATCTATGATTAAAAAGAATAATGCCGTTGTTGGTATTGGCAAGTATGCTGAAGACAGGGTTATTTATCAAAGAAGTGCATTATTCGGAAATGAAAGAACAATTCATTTAGGTGTTGATATCATTCTTCCTGCTGGAACAGCAGTGCATTCGCCTTTTGATGGCGTTGTTCACAGTTTTGATGATAATAAGGGTTTTGGCGACTATGGCCCAACAATCATTCTTCAGCACGAGATTGATGGTTTTGTTTTTTTCACTCTTTATGGACACCTTAGCAGGGAGTCACTCATCAGTATTGCAGAAGGGCAAAGAATTGTTAAAAGTCAGATAATAGGAGAGATTGGCTCTAAAGAGATTAATGGACAGTGGTTTGAGCATCTTCATTTTCAGATAATTCTTGACATGCTCAACAAAAAAGGAGATTTTCCAGGAGTTTGCTGCAAAGATGAAAAGGATAAATGGTTGCGCCTCTGTCCTGATCCGACACAAATACTTAAAATCCCACAGCTTTATAAAACACTTTAAGTTTGTGAAGTTATGCGAATACTTGTTACTGGTGCAGCAGGGTTTCTTGGCACAAACCTTTGTCTGCGATTAATTAAAGAAGGGCACAAGGTTATCGGGGTTGATAATTTTCAGACAGGCCGGCTTGATAACATCACAATGCTTAAGGAAGCCAGCAAAAAGGACCCTATTGCTTTTTTCAATGTTGATATTACGCAAGCATTTGATTACAATAGAGAATACAATGGAAAGCTGGATTGGATTTTTCATCTTGCCTGTCCTGCTTCACCGCCACATTATCAAAAGGATATGCGGAATACTGTTCTTGTTAATGTTCTTGGAACAGATAACGCAATACAGATGGCGAAAGCGCACAATGCAAGAATACTTCTAGCATCAACATCAGAGGTGTATGGTGATCCTTTGGAGCACCCTCAAAAAGAAACGTACTGGGGGCGCCGTAATCCTTTCGGTCCAAGATCCTGCTACGATGAAGGGAAAGCAGCAGCCGAGGCATTAATGTTTGCTGCAATTAACCAAGCAGGTGTGAAAGGTAGGATTGCAAGAATTTTCAACACCTATGGCCCGTTTATGGATGCTAATGACGGTCGTGTTGTTTCTAATTTTATTGTAAAATCATTAAAAAACGATTCTTTGGAAGTTTATGGCGATGGTTCTCAAACTAGAAGTATCTGTTTTGTTGATGATATGATTGACGGCCTGATTAAATTAATGGAATCAGATGTTCAGGAGCCAGTGAATCTTGGTAATCCTGATGAAAAAACAGTTCTGGAGCTTGCGAGAATAATACTCAAATTAACTCGCTCTTCTTCTGCAATAATTCATAAGCCATTGCCTATTGATGATCCGAAACAAAGGTGTCCGGATATTTCAAAAGCAAAAAAACTTCTAAACTGGCAGTCAAAAGTAAGCATTGAAGAAGGTATCAAAAAAACAATTCCGTATTTCAGGAAAGTATTAGAATTATCAGCAGGTAATGTATGAGCTTCTACGTTATTATTCGCGGACCGTTGGGGTGTGGAAAAACAACAGTATCAAAAATTCTTTGTAGGGTATTAAACGCCGAATACGTTTCGTTTGATAATGTTCTTGAGGACAACGGGTTGGATAAAGAGAATTATGCGTTTACTGCTGAGGATTTTATTAAAGCAAACGCGATTGTACTAGATTCTGCTCAAAAGTGGCTGAATGAAAACAAGATAGTTGTTTTTGATGGATGTTTTTATTTTAAAGAGCAAATAAAACATCTTGAGGAAAATCTTTCTGGCAAGGGGTATACATTCACATTGAAATGTTCGCTAAATACATGCATAAAAAGAGATAGCAGTAGAGCAAAAGTTTATGGTGAGCAGGCAGCAAAAGAAGTTTACCTGCTTGTTTCAAAATTTGATTATGGGATCATCATTAATACCGAAGACAAAACTGAAAAAGCAGCTGCTAACGAAATACTATCGCATCTCCCGGAAAGATAATCCGCGTCTATAAGCATTATCGTGATGGTCAAAAGCTGGAAAGTTAACAGTTATTCTTATTCAAGCCATAACGGGCTCGGCAGTATGCTGTGAGTCCATCATTTCTGCAAGAGTGAATCTTTTTGTGTTTAAACGCCAGACTTTAAGCGCATATCCCAAGCTTTTTTTCGGTTCTGGATGGATGACAAAATATTTAGCGTTTTCGTTCCATAAGCACACTCTGTTTCTGCCTGCTGTTTTGGCTAATTGCATGTTGTAATCTGCTCTCTGCGCTGCTGACTCGTATGGTTCTGCACGTTCTTTTTCCCATTTCGTTAGCCCTATAGAGATTGTTATCTCTTCGTGTGGGCTCGTTTTTATGCTTTCAGTGGCTATGAGTAATCTACACCTGTTCGCTGCAGATAGTGCAGAATAATCGTGTTCTGTTGCAAGTATCAGCTCCATTTCTTCTCCGTGCAGATGGTATGCTTTTCTAAATTTCTTGTCGCCTACTTCTTTAAGCCGGTCTGTTTCTCTTATAGATTTTGCTAACGTGCTTACTGTAAGCCGAAGAACATTATCGCCAACCTTTTCTCCGTATATTTTGTTGAATCTGCCGAAATAATCTATGTCTATTTTAGCAACGTAAACGCTGTTTTCTCCATTTAGCCGTCTGTTGCCTATTTTTGACAAAGATAGTCTGTTAACATCATCATCTCTCACAGTTGAGTTATTGTGTCCACTTACAGGGTTTGTTGTTGCCAGTGTTTGTAAGTGCTCCACAACTTCTATCACTCCTTGAAGTCCTGTAGCTTTAGGATTGTGAGCCCATAATTGCTTCAGGTATTCAACAGCGTTGCGGTATTTTCCCGAGTCATAGAGCTTACTCTTTGCCATTAGTATAATAAGTACTGGTTTAATTATAAAGATGTGCAAAACTGGCGAGTTTTCTTTATTTGAATCATTCTAATGGCTTATTACTTACCAAAACAGATAAAAAAAGAAAGGTTACCATTATTGGTAACATTTATATAACTCATCTTACTTTATAGTTGTATGGGTGTTCGTGAGCTTGCTTTTGAGTGCATTTCTAGTTCGGAGCATGGTGTTACTTTGCAGGAAGTCTGCTCTTTTCTTGCTCTTGAGCGTCATACTGTTGCAAAGTATTTGGATGTTTTGCGCTCGCAGGGTTTGATTAATTTTAAGCAGGCTGGCATGTCTAAGCTTTGGTTTGCTACTAAGCACCCATTTATTGAGGTTTTGAAAAATGAGGATATTTCTGATGGCATTAAGTCAATTGCTGATTCTGTTGGCCGTGTTGCTATTGTTAATAAGGATTACAAGGTTGAATGGTCTAATTCAGGGATAAAGGAAGCGCAGTGTTTTGAGGCGTTGGCTCATAGTAAGGAGAGGTGTCAGAATTGTCCTGCAAGCCGGACTTTTAAGACAGGAAAAGTGCATGAAGCAAATATTGGTGAAACGCTTGTGATTACTCGTCCTTTGAAGGATAATAAGGGAAATGTTGTTGGGATTGTTGAGATAAGAAAATGATTGCTATAACACAAAATGCTGAAAAGATAATTCGCTCGCAAGCAAAAAGCGGCGAGGGTTTAAGGATTAAAGTAGTTGCAGGTGGCTGCGCTGCTTACATGTATGAACTTGGTTTTAGCAAACCATTAGAAGGTGATTCTATTATTCAGCAAGGAGCCGCTCTTGTTATTGTTGATAAGGATTCTATTAGTTTTCTTAAGGGTTCTGTAGTTGATTATCGTAGTGGATTGCAGAATAATGGTTTTGTTGTCAGAAATCCTAATGTCAAACGCAGTTGTTCCTGCGGGCATAGTGTAGCATGAGCAAGATAGATCGTTCGGCATATGATGATCCTGTTTTGAGTAAAATAGTTTTTAAGCTACCAGATGGTTTGACAGAAGATGCTGTTCGCCTTATTTCTAAGGACAAGAATGAGCCAGAGTGGATGTTGCACCATCGTTTACATTGTTTTAAGTTGTTTGAGCAATTGAAAATGCCTGATTGGGGTCCGGATCTTGAAAAGCTTGACTTGTCTAAAATAAGTTTTTTTGCAAAACCTGATTCTGTTTCTAACGCGACCAGTTGGGATGCTGTTCCAAAGGAGATTAAGCTGACGTTTGAAAGGTTAGGTATTCCTGAAGCAGAAAGAAAATCATTAGCAGGTGTTGGTGCGCAGTATGAGTCTCAGGTTGTTTATCATAAACTGCAGGAAGACTTAGAAAATAAAGGGGTTATTTTTCTTGATATGGATGTTGCTTTGCAGAAATATCCTGAGCTGGTAAAGCAGTATTTTATGAAATGCGTGCCTCCTTCTTTGCATAAGTTTGCTGCGTTGCATGGTGCTGTTTGGAGTGGTGGCACCTTTCTCTACGTCCCTGCAAACGTCATCATTGACAAACCATTGCAGGCATATTTTAGAATGAATGCAAAAAAAATGGGGCAGTTTGAACACACTTTGATTGTTGTTGAAGAAAACGCACAGGTTCATTACATGGAGGGCTGTTCTGCCCCTCAATATGAGCAAGCAAGTCTTCATGCTGGGTGTGTTGAGGTTTTTGTTAAAAAGAACGCGAGAACAAGATATAGTAGTGTTGAGAACTGGAGTAAGAATACGTTTAATCTTAATACAAAGCGGGCTTTGGTTGATGAGAATGCATTAATGGAGTGGATTAATGGAAACATGGGTTCTGGTGTTACAATGCTTTATCCTTGCACTGTTTTGAAAGGAAAGAATAGTTCTGCAAATTGTTTGGGTATTGCCTTTGCTGGTAAAGGTCAGAATCAGGATACTGGGATGAAAGTATATCATCTTGCTTCTAATACAACGAGTATTATTAAAAGCAAGAGCATTTCAAAGAATGGCGGGATAACAACTTATCGCGGTCTTGTAAAGATCGCTAAAGGTGCGTTTAATTCTAAGGTGAATGTTCAGTGTGATGCGTTGATGGCAGATAATTCTAGTGAATCAAATACTATTCCATATATTGAGGTTCTTGAGCCGCATTCTACAACAACTCATGAAGCAACTGTTGGAAAGATTGGTGATGACCAGATTTTTTATCTTATGAGTCGTGGCTTATCAGAAGAACAGGCAGCGCAGATGATTGTCTCTGGTTTTGTTGAGCCAGTTATTAAGCAGCTTCCTGTTGAATATGCTATTGAGCTTAATCGTCTTATAGAGCTTGAGATGGAGGGTTCGCTAGGATGAGTTCGCAGGAATTAGCAAAGAAAAAGGCAGTTGAGGATTCTAAAGTGCTGCCAATGCCTGAATTTAAGTATGGCATAACTGTGCGTCTTAATGCTGATGAAAAGGCATTTTGTGTTCCTTCTCATGAAGAGGTTGATACAATTCCTTTTGGGATTAATATGGCGTTAAGTAAAGAGTCCTCGTTTATTCTTGAGTATGATGATAAATTGTCTGCTTTGCATGCAGGATTGCTTGGAAAGAGCATTTTTATTCATATTCCTGAGGGGTTTGTTTCAAAAACTCCTGTCATTATTTCAAATAATATTACAAAGAACGCGTGTATTGATGCAATTCGTGTTGTTGTTGAGCCAAATGCTGATGTTATTCTTATTGAAAAAAATGATTTTTGTAATGTTCGTTTTTCAAGAGTGAATATTGAAGTTAAGCATAATTCTAAGCTCACGTATGCTAGTTCTTATAGCAATAAAGTGTTATGGGTTAGAAAGAATGCTGTTGTTGGCGATAATGCTTCTCTTCAGTGGTGTGAGTGTGTAAAAAGCACTCATCTTGCTTATTCCAGAACGTTCAGTAAGCTTGATGGCAGGAATTCGTCTGTTGATAATACGTCTGTGTTTTCTGGCTGTTCTGGCCAGTTTGACATAGGTGTTACAAACGAGCACGTTGGTAGTTTTTCAAAAAGCAATCTTCTTTCTAAGGGCGTGCTTGATGGAACAGCAAAAGGGATTGCTCAAGGCACGATAATTGTGGGAGAACATGCCTTCAAAAGCGACAGTTATCAGAAAGAGGACTTGCTTTTATTAGGCGATAATTCAGAAGGGGACTCAATTCCCCAGTTGTTTATTCATAATCATGATGTTCGTTGCACGCATGGGGCGAGCGTATCAAGTATTGACGAGAATCAGCTATTCTATTTGTCTAGCAGAGGCATTTCGTTTGAGGATGCTAAGAATTTACTTGTTGACGGGTTTCTTGCGCACGCAGTTAAGAAAATGCCTAAGGAGGCGTTATGAGCGATTTTCCAATTCTAAAGGATATTGTTTATCTTGATAATGCTTCAACAACGCAAAAGCCATTAGTAGTGATTGAGGCAGTTAAGCAGTATTATGAAAAGTATAATGCTAACATTCATCGTGGTGTTTACAGTTTAAGTGAACATTCTACTTTATTATTTGAGAATGCTAGGAAGGCGGTTTCTGAATTCGTAAATGCAGAATGTGTTGTTTTCACAAAGAGTGCTACTGAGGGCTTGAATCTTGTTGCAAAAGGGCTTCCGTTAATAAAAGGTGATGAAGTTATTCTTACAGACATGGAGCATCATTCAAATATTCTGCCATGGCAGCAGGTTGCAAAAGAAAAAGGCATTATTTTGAAGTTTGCTCGTGTTAAGAATTTTTCTCTTGACGTGGATCATTTAGTATCTTTGTTTTCTCCTAAAACAAAGGTTGTGAGCATATGTCATGTTTCTAATGTTCTTGGTTGTGAGAATCCGATTAAAGAGATAAGTAGAATTGCGCATTCCAATAATGCTTTGATTGTTATTGATGCGAGTCAGAGCGTTCCTCATATGACTATTGACGTAAAGGAATTAGGTGCTGATTTTTTGGTGTTTTCAGGTCATAAAATGCTTGCGCCTATGGGTGTTGGGGTTTTGTGTGGAAAGAAGAAATGTTTGGAAATGCTTTCTCCTCTTGTTTCAGGTGGCGGCGGTATAAAGAATGTTGAGCAGCACGATTTCTCGCTTAATGATGTTCCTGACCGGCTTGAGGCAGGCACTCCTAATGTCGCGTCTGTTGTGGGACTTGCAGCAGCAATTGAGTATCTTAAAGGTATTGGCATGGAGAAGGTAACGCATCAGGTAAACTGGCTTACTGATTATGCTTTGAAGAAACTCAGTTCTAACAGGAGTATTGTTGTTTTTGGCGGCAGCAATGGCGTTATTAGTTTTGGTGTTGATGGCGTGCATTCTCATGATGTTTGCTCTATTCTTGATCAGAAGAATATTTGTGTAAGAGGAGGACATCATTGTGCTATGCTTTTGATGAAACAACTGGGCATTAAGGACTGTGTTAGAGCTTCATTTTATTTTTACAATACAAAAGATGATGTTGACAAGCTTGCTGATTCGCTCTCGCTTGTGAAGGAGGTTTTAGCATGAACATGTATCAGGAGAATATTCTTGAGCATTCCAGGAATCCTAGTAATTATGGTGTTCTTGACAAATTCACTCATTCAGTATTTGATAGCAATCCTTTATGCGGTGATGAAGTGAGTATCCAATTGCTTGTTGATAGTGGCATTATCAAAAAGGTTGCTTTTTCTTCTGTAGGTTGTGTTATTTCAAGAGCGGGCTCTAGCATTATTACTGAATTTGTTATTGGTAAATCTGTTGATGACATAAAAAAGATGTCAAAAGAGGATATGCTCGGCATTCTTAATGTTGAATTAAGTGCTTCGCGTATAAAATGCGCCCTCCTCGGATTTGTAGCGCTGAAGAAATCTTTATGGGGTGTTAGTGATGTTGCAGATTAAGAATCTTTCAGTTTTAGTTGGTGAAAAGCAGATTTTGAATGATATTTGTTTAGATGTTCCTGAAGGAAAGATTACAGTTCTCATGGGCCCTAATGGTTCTGGAAAGAGCACGTTAGCAAATGTAATAATGGGTAATCCCTGCTATTCTGTTCGTAGTGGAAGTATTCTTATGGATAATGAAGAAGTGCGTTTGTTAAGTCCTTCAGAGCGAGCAAAAAAGGGGATTTTTCTTTCATTTCAGAATCCTGTAGAAATCCCGGGTGTTTCATTGACTAATGTTTTACGAACAGCATTTATTGCAGTAAAGGGGAAGATTAGTGTTTTTGAGTTTTCAAAGATTCTTAAAGAGAAAATGTGCCTGCTTGGCATTGATGAGAGCTTTGCTTCCCGTTCATTGAACGAGGGTTTTTCAGGTGGAGAAAAAAAGAAGGCAGAAATGTTGCAGCTCGCAGTATTGCAGCCAAAGATCGCTCTTCTTGATGAAACAGACTCTGGTGCAGATACTGATGTGCTTAGAGTGTTTGGTAAACATATTAACCTCATGAAGCAGCAAGGCATGGGTGCTTTGATAATAACGCATTATGACAGAATGTTAGACATTGTGAAGCCGGATTTTGTGCACGTGATGAAGGATGGCAGGATTGTGGAGAGCGGTTCTGAGGAATTGGCAATAAAAGTCTCTGAACATGGCTACTTATAAGATTGCTTTTCAGAATTATAGCAAACAAAGTAAATTTTCGCATATGTTTCGTTCGGTATATGAGGAAGAATTTACTATTTTTATATGATTATTAATGTCAGCCGCTATAGCATGAAAGAAATACTCTCTTTATAATCAATTTAGAGCGACTAAAAAACTACTTCGTTAAGATGCTGTGAAGAACTAAACAAGAGATACCTGTTCATCTCTTTCGAGCAGGACATCCAGAACATCTGGCATACTGTCAAAAGTTGCACGGTTCTGTGCTTTCCATTAAGCACCAGCCCAAGATAATTGTAAGCCAAACACTTGCATGTAATATTCAGGAGCTGCACTTATAACAACATATTTTGAGCACTTGCCATCGTGTTCCTCTTTAACCTGAATTGAATGCATTTTTGCAGACGCCATGCTTTGCAGTGAACGCACTGCTGAGCGTACGTCAACACCATTTTTGAAGTAAACTACGACTTCCGGATTACCCATAAGTTCAGGAAATACTAGACGTATATAAACCATTGCTATTATAGTAGGCAATAAAACGAGTTTCTTTGTCGTAATCCTATAATCGGAGATTCACAACACACGTGCGCTAACTGCACTATAAACACTTTTTCGCAACCTTCCACATTTCTTCAAAAAAATTCTTATAAGATTCATAAACATCTTTTGATATTGTTTCTATGGCAATTAACCTGTCAGTATAAAGAAAGTTTACAATCCTATAGTCATATATCAAAACAAAAGAATTAGTCCTCATATCACTAAACCTAAGATCCATGTATTTGAAATCCTTTACAACATTTTTAACTTCTCTCTCAACATCTTTATTGAAAATGATTTTAACTTTTATTCCCTGTTTGTCTCTTTGTTTATGAAAACTCGTTAGCATAAAATTAACATTTTCATTTGTTTTATCTCCAATCTGCCTTGCACCAAAAACATAGTAAGTGTCTCTTCTTTTCATCACTCTTAATAATCTATCATAAATTCCTTTAAATCCCTTAAATCCCTCGTAAACATTCGTTTGGATTCTTTCTTCATTTTCTCTTTGAGATGCTTTTAATTCAGGCAAAACTGATTCTAACTGCTTTTTCCTGTTATCCAATAACTGCACTAATTGTTCTGGTGGTGCTGCCTGAAAGTGTTTTTTGTTAGCAGCAATTACATAACTGACTAAGCCCTTTTTAATAAGATTATCCAAACAATAGTATAATGCTGAAACTTGTATCCCTGTTTCCGTAATAAGTTTCCATGAGGTGGTTTTACCTAATTTCAAGAGGGCCAAATATACTTTTACCTCGTTCTTTGACAGTCCTATTTCTTCCAGGATTTTCTGGCTCATAAATCAGAGACGCCAAGACAGTATATAAAACTTACTATTAATTAGAAGTAAGAAGATTAATATTGTGCTCTAAATTAATTAACAATGATTAAAATGGCAGACGAAATATGCGATGAAAAGTTCACACGCGAACATGGAAGATTGACTTTTATAGAATTAACCCTGACAGAAAGGACTAAAGAAAAATGCGCCGGGAAAGAACTTAATCAAGAAACTATAGAAACAATTACAGTAGGACCCTGGAAAAGAGATTACGTGTGCTCAACCAGAAAGAACCCTCCAACAACTGATAATTGCACGAGATTTCCTCAGCCCTATGAATGGACAATAAAACAAACTAGAAACGACAATGGAAAAGTTGTTGATGTCAAGGAAAAGATTGACGGGGCATTACATGGCATTTCACCTTTTGGCGTGTACGATCCCAGATTATTTGGAACAATGATAGAACCACACCCGGAATTACTTCTCGACTTATGTTACGAGCAATCATGTGGAGTAGAAGCCAGAATTGGTATTTGGACTTTAAAGAATTTGGATAACATAGCAAGATTACTAAACAAAGGTTCTGACAAAGTCACAAATGAAGATTTGAAAATGCTTGATTTAAGAATGGGAATTTATGGTGCTAAAGAAGCATTAGCATCTCCATACAATGCGGTTTTTGTTTCACCCACCACAGTAATGCGATTATGCAACGACCCCTTATTGTTTACTGTTAGAGATTATCTTGAACTTATGAAAATCAATCTTAATGTGTTAGTGGGGAAGGATTTAGAAAATGGAAACTGGAACAACCTGATGATATTTCGCCAGAGTGATAGAACTATTGAAATTGCTTTAGAAAGAATTATAATTAATTTGAGTATTGGAAAAACTCATTTGGAAGGGTTTGCATCAGCGGCTATAGAATTAGGGTATGAAGAAACAGCAAAATACGCATCTGATTTAGTAACTGAATACAACAGCGCCATTGAAAATCTGGCATGACAATGCACCTAAGATAGGGTTGTGAGCCATTCTTTGCAAAACTCACTTAATACTCATCAAGCTTTGACTGGGATTTAGAGTATTCTGCAAGATATTTTGGAGGAATAACACTCACGAATGAATATCCCCAATCCTCAAGCATCTTTTTTGCATTATCAGTAATCCTCGGGGCTGCAAGAATCCCCCGTACATTTTTTAGACCTTTAGCATCCATAATCCTTTCAACATACCTTCTTAACTGCGTGACTGCAGCAAGATCAGCACAATATCGCTTGCATTCAACAACTGTCAAAATATCCTCTTTGTCAGTGCCAAGCACGTCAATAAATCCGTAAGCAGTCTGTTCTTCCTGAGAAACTGGCTTAAAACCATCTTCAATAATTTCCGGAGCCTTATAAATCATGTTAGCCATGTCTGCTTCGTTGCCCTGCAAAACAATTTTCTGGGAATCATTCAACTTATGACTGTTGAAAAAGTAAACCTTCTTCATTATAATTGTGAGAAATTCCTTCTGAACAAGATTTTCGCACTTCAAGAACAAAAAACCATCCTCTACAAAAGAAGAATGAATTGTTCCCGATTTCATATAATTCACAGGAGCATTGCCCTGCGGCTGATGAACAAGCAGACTATAATCTTCTTTTAGTATAATAAGTCGGTCTCCATCCCCAAGATAGCTTTCAGCCCTTCCAGAATACTTTATCTCGCACTTTGCAGCAAGAACCACGATCTCTCTTCTTGCGACAGCGTCTTTAAGCAATGAACAAACTTCTTCTTTTTTCCACATTTTACAATTCCTTAATTTTCCTAAGCACAACTCCTGCTTCTGAAAAAAGAGCAATGGAGGTATCATCCATTGCATACTCTTCAGTATAAACCACTTCCTTTATTCCTGCCTGAATTATCATTTTAGTGCACCACAAACACGGCAAAAAACTCGTGTAAATAATGCTGGCTTCTGCCCTATCCCTACCTGCTTCTATTATTGCGTTTTCTTCTCCGTGAAGACACAAACATTCTCCTAGTTTAACACCTGCAGGAACATTACCACCACATCTTGCGCAGCCACCATCACTACAATTCCTAGTGCCTCTTGGTGTCCCATTATAGCCAGTTGCAATTATCCTCCTGTTTTTTACTATTACAGCACCAACCTTTCTTGACATACAATTACTCCTTTGAGCAGCAAGTTTAGCGAGATTCATAAAATACGAGTCCCACGAAGGCCTTATTTTTTCTTTATCAACAAGCAGGTCTACTTTTTTTTGCAACTCCTCAATCACTCCATCGTTAATTATCAACTCGTTAGCCATAGCCATACATTCACGAATTCTCTGGTTTTCCCCCTTGCCAAATAACTCTTTTTGATCTCTCTCCAGAAAGGCATCCATTGTCTGAGGATCATTCTCCCTATTTCTTGATTTTGCCCTCTCAAATCGCAATTGGACAGGTGCATCAACAGCAACGAGATAAAACAAAGGGCTTTTTCTCAAAACACTGACTTCTTCAGGATGACGTATGCTATCAACAACATAATTAACCCTCCAGCATGATTTTATCTTTTCAATAATTATCTGCGAAATTGCCCCACAACCCTTTTCCCTGCGAAGATTGTTAGCAAAAACGATAAGATTGTCTCTGGTAACTTCTATGCCTTTCTCTCTAAGCATATTGCGCAGCTCATCACTATGCGAATAACTCTGAAAGCCGTATTTTTCCTTCAAATAATCAACAATCACCTGCTTTCCACAGCAGTAAGGACCTGTTAAGCCAATAATCATGGGCTAAAACTAGTATCGGCATATAAAAACATAATTGTACTATAATCAATATATACGAGTATGACTCATTTGAGAACAAATTATAGCGGAAGAATTTAATAATCATATAAAAATAGTAAATTCTTCCTTATATAGCAAACGAAACATATGCGAAAATTTACTTCATTTGCTATAGTTCGTATTAAGGAAGAGCAGTTTCTGAGCATGCTCAACAACCGCGTATATGATTCTTTAAATAGCGGTTTTTGACAAGACGCAACTATTTTTATCCTATTATTTGCGTCTTCCACTATATAGTTCCTATTTGTATTCTCTCCAAGTGTGCTTGCATTGTTCGCATTTGAAGAATCTTGTTTCAGGTTCGTCTCCTGCTCTTGTTTGTTTTGTCCACCAGTATGCGTGTGGGTGGTGGCATTTTGAGCATTCTGCTTCTGTCAGAGGTAAGCTTTCTTGTTCTTTTATAGCTCCTTCTTTCTTTTCAACATCTGGCTTTAGTACAGTGTGTATTATTGCTTTGTCTTTGCTGGTGTATCCGCAGCTGCATGCCATTACCTTTTTGTCAAACTTTGGCAGCAGTATTGAACCGCATTTTGGGCAGAACATTTTTTTTTAGCAGGTTTGTGCTTTGCACACCTCCGAATTGGTGAATAAACATATCCCCTTTATTAATCCTACTTTTAGCCAGCCGGCAAAAGGCACTCTTAATAGTGCTTTTCCAACTACTTGTTCTTTTGATGCTCTGTCCATTAATGGGTCTGGAGCATTGTTTCCATCGCCTTTTGTTATGAATTCGTCGTTTTTGGCTATTACTCGGTGTATGATTGGCTGTGAGGTGTATTTTGAGAAGAATACGATAACGTCTCCTGTTTTTGCGTTTTTAGGGCTTCCAAGCACCATTAAATCGCCTTTCCAGAATCCTCTTTTGAATGGGAATCTCAGAAAGTCCTGTTTTGTGATGTTGTATGAACTGTAGAAGTCTTCTTGTGTTCCTTTTATTGATGGGGATTGCCACCATTTTTCAAAACCTGCTTCATGGTCCATGCTGCAGGATACTACTGCAACTATAGGGTATTGTGTTCCGAGCACGAATCCGAGCACAGGATAAACAAGGTATTTTATTATAATGAATGCTACCAGCAAGTGAACTACTGTTCCGAAAAAACTGTCATCTTCAAATGCGAGTTTGTACAACCAGTGCTCTTTCACTTTTTTAAGCATGAATCCCTTTGTTTTTGTTTGTTTTTAAGCTTTGCGCAGTCCCAATCTGCTAATAATAATCAACTGTCTTGTAATTCTTTTCCCACAGCCACTAATACTTACCAAAGAAGGCGTTGTTATTTTTCCACAGCCCTCCATAAAAAGGATAAGAATGTAAGATGATACTACAGTTCTGCAGCCCTTGTGGCTTGATGAGTAATTTGAAGGTATTTTGTTTTGTTGTCACACCAAGCCATTACCATGTGTTTGCAACAGGTTGCAACAAATTGTCTTGCTCAAGGCAAATAAACAGTTGATTACATTAAAGTTCCCAGTCAGAGCACAAGGACTGTAGGGCAAATATGTCATTTGTTTAGCGCGTTTTTAGCAATGGCTGCTGATAAGTTATAACTTCATTTAAGACAAATTTACTTAACTGGCGTATTTTTAGCGCAAAAGAATTGAATTGTGCTTACACGAGTTCTCCCGGCGTGAATGATTGCTCAGCAGTTGTTTCTGTACCTGTTGTAGCTCCCGGCGTAAGTTCTGTTTCTTCTGTCTGCAGTGTTTGTGCAGGGCCAGTGTATTTTGTTATTGTTGTGCATAGCTGGTTTACTTCTTCTCCGTCTTGTTTTCTTATTCCTGTTGAAAACACTAAGCATACTTTTTCGTAGTTTCTTGCGCTGAATTTTTTGAGTGCGCCTGTTGCTATTGCTTGTGCGCCTTCTCCCGTGTTGAGTTTTGTGTCTAATGGATACCATGGCACAGGTATTTGGTCTGCTTCTTCGTTTGTTGGATAAAAGTATACGTTGAAGCTTAGTTCGTTTGATAGTCCGTTTGTTACTCCGTATTCTACTTTGTAGAGTGTTTTTACAATGCCGGTTCCATCTTCCTGTGGTTCTATGAATGGTTGTCCTCTTGAAGCAGACAGGTGTGCTATGCTTCTTGCTTCTCCTTGTGGTGTTGTTGTTGCAAGTATGTCTTTTCCTTCTATTGCATCATTTGGCATGTCGCATAGTTCGCTTTTGAAGCATGCTTGTATTCCTGCGAATGCGCAGAACTTATCTGCCATATGATTTCTCCAGTCTGTCATTTTTTTGTCGCTGAAAAATAAAGTTCCTATCTGTCCTATTCCTCTGTATGACTCAAATGTTCTCAGGAATTTACCTGCTTGCAGTCCTCTTCCTCCGAATTTTCCAAATTCTTTGTCTCCCTGCTTTTTTAGTGCGCCTAGCTCTTGTCCAAGGGTTCTTTCAACCCACACTCCTGTTGCTTTTTGTCCTTTTTGGATTATTGCTTCTTGTGCTGCAAAAAGTGCTTCGCCTGATAAAGGTGCCGAGATTATTGTATTAGCAGCTATTTTTCTGAATACTTGTTGTCCGTTTTCTTCTGTAACAACAATCATTTCTTCGTCAGTTTGTATTATGTTTGCTATTTTGTTGTCTTGCACAAATATGCTTCTGTCTTGTGATATTTGTAGTGCGAGTTTTCCGTCGTAATTGCTTATTTTTGCAGTCGGATTCCTTTTTATTTCATTAATTACTTCCTGCACGAGTGCATCTGTTGTTTCTTTGTCTTGTGTATTCAGTCCTGTTGCAGTTAATAATTTAGTTACTTCCTCTTTCAGTGAAGTATCTGCATTTCTTAACTCAGTAATTTTGTTTTTTTCTGAAGAGCCTCCCAGTTCTTCTTCCGTCATTTCTCTTGCTTTTTTCTGTTGTTCTGCACTACCTACCCCTTCTTCAGCAGTAGTGACTGCTCGTATTTTAGTAGTAAGCAGTGTATTGGCTTCATCTATCGCGGTTGTAAGAGCAATATTTGCTTGTGTGATTTGGTTTTGTTGTTTTCCGACACTATTTTTTACATGAGTTAATTGTGTATTTGCTTGTTCTTGTTCGCTTGTAGCAACAAGGGCGTATTCAGTTATAAGTAGCCGTTCAGTTTCAAGCTGTTCTTTTGCGTTTGTATAACTTTCTCTTGTTGCTGGATTGAGTGTTATGTCTTTTCTGTTGAGTTCAAAATCTAAAGCGTCTATTTGTGCGGTTATGCTTTCAAGGTCTGCGTAAGCTTTTTGATGGTTTTGTGTTGCTTCTTGTGTTATCTGTTCTGCAAGTTTTTGCTTTTCTTCAAGTATTTGTTTTTCATTCTCCGCGAGTTTAGCAGTATTTACAGCATCCAAAAGCGAATTAGTTTTTGGCGAGGACTTTTCAGCAAGCAATGTATTTCTTTTCTTTAGAAGCTCTTGTATTCTCGTGCTTGGGGCTTTGTTTATTGTTTCAGCGTTTGTCATTTTATTTAAATCAAGTGTGTTTAGGTTGCTCAGAAATTCTTGTGTTTTGATTGGTTGTAGTGGTGTTGCTGTTGCTAATTTGTCAAATGGCAGCTCAGCAGCAGGTGGTATTTTAGGAGTGCTTGGAGGGGTTGCTCCTGTCATTCCCGTACTGTGTTTTGTGCTTTGTGTTGTTTTCTCAAGTTCTGCCAATCTTTCAGTAGCAGCACCTAATTCTTTAACTGCGATACTATAGTCATATTGTAAATCTTGTAAATAAGGATCTTCTTGTTCAACATTTTTCTTGTAATATTCTATTTGAGAGGATAACATATCTGCTTTTATTTGTGCCGCTTCTTTTTCTTGTCTTGCTATGTCTGTTTCTATCTGTGCATATGTGCGGGTTTTTTCAGGTTCAGAAGTAGCGGGCTGGGGAGGGATCATTCCGCTTGCTGCCATTCCTGGTTCTGGTGGCGTTGCACTGCTGGTAGTGCTTGTTTCATAAGGGATTATTCTCCCTTGGGAATCACGAGTGTATGTTTTTCCATAATTCTCTCCTTCTAATGCTATGAACTTACCCTCTCCTATTGATTTGTATTTGATTCCGTTGTATTCTACTTCAGTAGATTCGCTGCTTACTACTTTCACAGGCCCTCTTAATCCGCCACCTCCGCTCATTCCTGTTCCTGTTGGTTGTGGCGATGGCGGGGTAGCTTGCGTGTCCTCACTAGTGTCTGCTTGGGGTAAGTTTTCGCTGGCAGCCATGCCTGGAGGAGGTGGCTTTAATGGATCAGGTGTAGAAATAAAATCGTTTGGATTGTAGTCAGTATCATAATATTCTCCTGTGTGTATGTCTATATCCTTTGGTATTATTTCTTCTTGTGTTTGTGGAGTTTGTTGTGGTGTATCAAATGTTTGGGTTATATCGTGTGTGATGTCTGGTTCTAAGGTTTTTTCTTGTTTTATCATAGGTGGGAATTCGTTTGGTGCCATTTCTATCATTTCACCGTTATCAATTACATAAGGTGTTCCAGAACTATCGCCAAAAAGGTAATACGTACCATCTCCTGTTGCGGTGTAGTCGTATCCGTCATAATTAACACTAATAAGGTCATCATAATATTCGTCACCTAATCTTGGCTGTCCTGTTATACTAAATCCTGCGCTTTGTTGTTCTTTTGTTGGTGTTTGTGTTGTTCCTGCAATGAATGTTGTGTCATCTTCTTGAGTAGCATACCAGTCTCTTGGTCTGTTATCATCAATGTTTTCAGTTGGTATTTGGTTTTGAGCAAGTTTCGTTGCTTCTGTGCTTCTTTCTTGGCTTGCTACGTCTTCAGGGCTCATGTAGGGTGCTGTGTTTTTGTCTATTTTTGTTTGTAAATCAGTTGCTTGCTGGCGTAAGTTGGCTGCTCGTGCTGTTTCTTGGTTTATTTGTTGGATGAGTTGTTCTTGTTGTTTTAGTAATTCTTTGTCTTTATTATTAGCGCTTATTTGTATTTGTATATCTTCTAGTTGATTTTGAAATGTTGTGATTCTGGCTTCTGCAGTTGCTGCTGCTGTTTGGTACACTTTTACTTGTGTTTCAGGTGGTGGTGTTTGCGGGTTTTGAATTGTGATGGTTTCAGGTGTTGTTGTGGTTTTTGGTGCTTCTTTACCCGTGACAAATTGCGGTGGTATATCTTGTGTTGATTTTTCAATTGTGACTGGTGAGGGGGTGATTTTTAATGGGTTTCGTTTTTCCTGAGTTGGTTCATACGTATCATAACTGTCTCTGATGTCAGTAATCGTGGGGTCTCCTGTTGAGAGTATTCCGTTGCCCATTGCTTGGGCTATTGGAAGTATTAGGAG
>JACQMV010000002.1 GCA_016203395.1 Candidatus Woesearchaeota archaeon
AGGATTGAGGCAGTTGAGCAGGTTGGTAGTGAGCGTATTATTCTTATTAAGACAAAACCGTATGATATTTTTATTGAACTCTTTGGTAAAGGAAATGTTGTGGTGGTTGATTCAGGTAAGATTGTTGCTGCTCAGTTTTCTTTGAAATTCCATGACAGGGAGATACAGGTTCATTCTGCTTATTCTGCTCCAAAAAAGCAGAACTTATTTGAGTTGTCTGCTTTTCCGGTTTCAAGTGAACCGATAAGTAAGGCATTGGCTACTTTGGGTTTGGGAAGAATGTATGCAGAGGAATTGTGTTTTCGCGCAGGAATTCCTTCTGGCACGTTGAATGTAGAGTCGTCTGAATTAATGGTTCTTTTCAAGAAACTGCTTGTTGAGGTCGCTCCTGTTGTTTGTGATGGTGTTGTGTCTCTTTTTCTGTTGTCTAAGTTCAATGGCAGACAGGTTGTTTCTTTTGGTTCTCTTTCAGAGGCAATTGATAGTGTTTCTTCTGTTTTTAAGCCAGAGATAGTTGTTGATAAGTCAGCAGAAAAAAATTCTAAAGCAGTTATGCTGCAGGAAAAGCATATTGAGGAATTGTTAAATGAGTCTTTGGAGTGCCAGAAAAAAGCAGAATTGTTATACGAGAATTATCAAAAGGTGAGTTTGTTATTGCAGGAATTGAGAAATTATTATAAGACTGCACATTGGAAAGAGGTAGTTGAGAATTCAAAACCATTATTACGTTCTCTTAATGAAAAAAATAGGCAGGTTGTTATTAGCTTATGAGCAGGATGTTTTTGGCAGGTGTTGGGTTTGTTTTGTCGCTTTATGCTTTGCATGTTGGTTTGCGTTTGAGAAGCAATCCTGCGTATAGACCTGTTTGCGATATTAGCAAAAGTGTGTCTTGCACTAAGTCGTTTTCTAGTTCTTACGGGTATTTGTTTGGAATGCCTAATGCTGTTCTTGGTTTGTTGTATTATGGTATTGTGGTGTCTTTTGAGGGAGTTTTGATAGATTATCTGATACTTCTCGGTTTGCTTTTTTCAGTGTTTTTGGCGTATATTTCTTATTTCCGACTGAAGAATTTTTGTATTGTGTGCAGCGCTATATACGTGATTAACATTTTATTAGTGTATTTTTCCACGTAGTCCTTGCTAATTCTTACCTTACGTGAGGTCATAATTTATCAACAGTTCCTGCTAAAAATTCGCTGAACAAATAAAATATTTGCCCTGCAACTTAGGCGCTCTGACTGCGAGTTTTAACGCAATTTGAAGTATTAATTCTAATGAGCAATACCTTTTGTTGCGCTCTGTTGCAAACACAACGCAAACAAAATGTAAGGACTAAACATAAAAACAAAACAAGAAACGTTCAAATAATAAGTCAAGCCACAAGAGCTGTAGAAAAATAACAACCTCTTCTTTAATACGTATTAGCAGGTGAGGGAAATATTTGCACAAGTCACATATCTCTATTAGTATTATTAATAGTAGGGGAGTGTTTGCGCACTAGCGTATTATTTGTGGTTGGCTACACCAAACATGAATAGGTTTATTAATTAACTCGGTTAGCAAATAGTGTGCTACCTGAAAGAACAAACGCAGAAGAGTTTAGGATGTTTTTGCTTTCTCAGTGGAATGTGCCAAAAGAACTTGAGGGTAAGGTGCTATTAAGCTTGGATGAATTGCAGCGTCTATTTCCACCCGGTAATGGTTTTGATAAAGTAAAAGAGACGCAGGTAGGTAGTAATAGGTATCATATTAAATATATTAGACCATTCAAGTGTAAAAGCGCAGGTGGTTTATATGTTGGCTATAAGTGTTGTTTATGCAAAAACGTAATTGTTGGTCCGCCTGATATTAAAACTGAGGAGATGGGAGAGAGTGCTCTTGCTGGTAGGGAGGGATTGGATTTTTATTGCAGGCATTGTAATGAACCGTTGGGTGAACTAACACTTAAAGTAAGTTAGTTTTGATATGGTACGAATCTTACGCTTGCTATGGCTGTGTGTTTTTCTAGTTTAGCGTCATATATTCTTAATTCAGAATCAGTAATGTCTGTTTCTATGGGGATCAGGAAAAAGCTATTTGGTTTGATAAGTTTTGTGAAATGCTGAACTGCCTGAATGCTTGTTTGGCAGCTGAAGAATATGCAGTCAAAAGCCCAGAATTGTTTAAGTGCGTGTAATTCTTTGTCTCTGATACTTGTTGTAATTGCTGTTACATTCTGAATGCGTGTGTCTTTAAAGTTTTTAACAGCTGTATCTGTCAGTTTTTTGTAAATGTCTGTCGTGATAATGACCGCGTTAGGGAGTAATCTGGCAATGATTGCTGCTTGTGTTCCTGTGCCGGTTCCTATTTCTAATATTTTTGCTTTTTTGTGTTTTAGTCTTTCGTGAATGATTGCTGCGTATATAGTGTGTATGTATGGTGCACTGCATGTTTGTCCTTCGCCTATTTGTGTTGGTTCCATTTTGTATTCTCCTCCGTATTTTTGTCTGTCAATGCTTTCTGTTGCAGTGAAGGATTCTTCTGGGAGGTTTGTTTGTGTAATTTTGTTTGCAGTGCGCATTATGTTTGTTAGTTCTTTCATTGTTTCTATTTTCTTGTTTTCTGCAAGCGCATGGCATAATAGCATGAATTGATTAATTCGTTTTATTATTCCTTTTTTTAGCAGCATGTCTATTGTGTTATTCGCTTGTTTATTAGTTTTTTCGTGTAATTGCTGCTTTTTAATTGCACTTTCCGTTGTTGCATCCTTTTGCGCAGTCATATTTTGCTAGAGCAATCATTTTTTGCTTGCCGCAGGTGTATTCTACTACTGTTTTTTTGTTTGCGCAGTAATCATCGTATTTTTCTCCGTTGAAATTGACATTTCCTTTTTTGTTTATGTTGTTTCCGTCGCTGTCAGTGCAAGTGTTTGGTTTGCATGCTCCTTTGTCGCATCCTCTTGTACAGTCAGTTACTTGGTTAATCATTCTTCCATTCAGGCACGCTTTTTCAATTACTTGCTTTTTTGTTCCTGTGCATTCGTCAGAGTATGCTTTGCCGTTGAATTCTACTGTTCCTCTTGTGAATGGATTGTTTCCGTCTGAGTCCTTGCAATTACTCGTGCATGCTCCGTCTTTGCATCGTTCAGGGCATTCGCTTATTTTGTATTGGAATTTGTTTTTGTTGCATGTCCATTCTATTATGTTGTTGTCTGAGCAGAAGTCTGTTTCTGAAAACGCGTCTTCTGTTCCTGTTGGTGTTATCTGTAATGCGCGCACAGTTCCTTTTATGTATTCCTGCTGGTTGCTTTTTCCGTCAGAGTCTTCGCACTGTAGTAGCTTTCCATCTCCTTTGCATTGTCCGATATATTTTCCTGTTTCGTCTGTTGCGCATCCGTATTCGCACGTGTATTCTTCTGATTTAATTTCGCCGTTGTCGCAGTAGTATTCATTTATTTGGAGGTGTGTGTTTTCATCAATGCAGTTGTCTGTTTTTTCTGTTCCGTTGCTTATTACTTTTCCAAGTTCGTATGGGTTTTTGGCTTTGTCAGTGTCTGTGCATGGTGATTCTATTTTTAGGACTACGTCGTCATTGTCGTCTAATTCTCCTTGTCCGCATGTTGCTTCATATGTTCCGTAGTTCTGGAGTGATGCACGTATGACATGATACCCGTATGTTTCTGCTAGTGTTAGTGGAATGTTGAATTGTTTTTGTCCTTGACTGCATGCTTTTGTGGCAATTACTGTGAAGTCGCTTTCTGGGCTTTTGTACACTAAGTTCAGGTTGGTGTCATCAATGCATGTTACTTTTACTATTGCATTAACTTGTGATGGTTCTGTTCCTTGTTGTATTTCTATGCTTTCTACTGCGAGGTTTGCCCATGTTTGGGTTCCGTCAGTGCATGTCATTGATACTGTGTTTGGCGTGTTTGGTTCTGTTTGTCCTCTGCCGCCTATTTTTGTGTTGTCAGCAATGCAGGGTATTTCTGTGCATAATGCGCCTGCCCTGTTGTAATCCAGTTTGTCAGGGATTATTATGCTTCTGTCTTCGCTACTTTCTCCTTCTTTATTGTAAACTACTAGTCGTAGGTAGTTTATTCCCGGTTCAAGCATTTCTGGTGTGATTATTGCAATTACGCTGTTTTCTACTGGGTTAGTGTTTGTTGTAATTTCTTTCCAGTTGTCTTCGGTTTTGCTGTGGTATAGTGTGTATTTTTCAAAGCTTTTTCCTGATGCAGTTCCGATTATGCTTGTTTTTGTTTTTATTATGCCGCTGGTTTGTATGTTTGCTATTGCTGGTTTTCCTTTGAATAATGCTGCGTTATACGTGTCTAGTCGTCCGTAGCCGCCGTGATTGGTTGGTAGCCCTAAGCTTTTTGATTTGCTTCTTAGTATCATTTTTGCTTCTTGTGGTGTTAGTGTTTTGTCTTTTTGTTTTAGTAATGCAGCTGCTCCGGAAACATGGGGTGTTGCCATGCTTGTTCCTGATATTGAAATGTGCTTGTCATCCAGACATCTTTGCGAGTTAAGCCAATTGTCGTATTGTGCTGCGCAAATATCTACACCCGGTGCTGTAATGTCTGGTTTTATTATTGCAAAGCTTTTTCCTTTTGGCATTACCGGTCCTCTTGAGCTGAAATATGCAAGATTGTCGTATTTGTCTGTTGCGCCTACTGTGATTGCTTCTCTTGCTGTTGCCGGCGTTCCTATTGTTCCTTCGCTTGATCCTGAATTTCCTGCGGCAACTACTGCGATTACTCCTGCTTTGGCTGCATTGTCTATTGATTGTGATACCGGGTCATCTGGTCCGCAGTATGGAACATAGCCACCATACCAGCCACAGTTTGCTCCTAGGCTTAAGCTTATTATGTCTGCATGGTCATCGTAGTTTCCGTCTTGGTTTGGGTCAGTGGCTCTTTCTATTCCTCCAATTACGTCAGAAAATGAGCCACTGCCGTACTCGCTTAGGACTTTGTAAGCATACACTTTTGCATCTGGAGCAATTCCGGTCAGTATTCCGTTTCCTGCTGCTGTTGCTGCAACATGTGTTCCGTGGCCGTGGTCATCCATAGGGTCTTCGTCTTTGTTGTAAACATCATAGCCGCCTACTACTTTTTTGTTGAATAATTTTGGTGGTTCGTATTGGTCTTCTTTGTTGTAATCATGGCAGTAGAGATTGAAGTCTGATGCCACAAAGCAGGCTTTATTGTTTTCTGCGTCAAAGTCTCCTGCTTTAAGCGCGACATTTATTGTTACTGTCCTATTTGTTATTTTGTCATAGGCGTTGATTTTGTTTCCGCGCATTTTTTGTGACATGAATATTGTTTCGTTTTCTATATTTCCTCCAAACCCCCAGTATCCTATACTGACTTTGTGGGAGTATCCTTCCATCTTTGAGTTTGCATCGTTTGTTGTTCCTACTATTTTTGATTCTTGTGTGATAATGTTGTATGTGTAGTATTTCTCATACGGGTAATTGGATTCTAGGTATAGTATTTCATCTCCTGAAAAGTCCAGTAGTGGTCCTTGATTTTCTGCATTGGTTTTTAGGTATGTATTTGTTTCAGTGTCAAGAACAGCAAGGTCATATCTTCCTCCGTTTGTGTGGTATGCAATGTATTTTCCTGACGCGAGTGGTGCAGGTATTATTCCGTAGTTCTTATCAATGAGTTGGTTTGTTTCTGTTGTTGGATCATACACGTGTATTTCTGCGTATTGATCTATTTCATTGTATTTTCCGTAAATGACTTTTCCGTTTTCTATCCACAGATTTCCCAGGTATTTGATGTCTTCAATTGCTTTTTGTTCATTTGTTTGTAAGTTATAATAATATAGTGTTCCTTCTGAACTTCCGGATTCCGGGTCGGTTATTCTGTATGCATGAAATACTAGCAGATTTTCTTTCAGGAACAGGCGTGTTAGGTACAATTGTCCTCTTTCGTCTTTTGCTTCTATTTGCAAGTCTGTGTTATCGTTGAAGTCGTGTATTGTGATTTTGTTTGCTGAGTAGTATGCTATTCTGTTGTTGTTCATTGATATTTGTTGGTCTTTGATGTAATCATCGCTTGAGTTGCGTATAATGAATATTTGTTCTTGCGTTATTTTTTGCATTGGTCTTTCTATGATTTCACTGCCCCCTAAGTCAGTATGTGTGTAATCTACCCCCGTGTCTATTATTCCGATTGTTACGTCTTTGCCTGTGAGGCATGCTTTTCCTGTTTCTTGGCAGTTGTTTCCGTCTTCGTCAATCTGCCATGTCTGGTTTGCTTGGACTAATGGTGCAGAATCCATTAGTAGTGCTTTTACTTCTAGGTTTGGATACACTGCTTTTACTGAGGGCAGTGTTGCAATCATAAGTGCTTGTTCTTTTGTAATGTCTAGTGCTATGCCGTTGAATGTGTTGTAAAATTCTCCTAATATGATGTCTTTTTCTTTTTTTATTGTCATTCCTGTTATTTGGTTTGTTTTTAGTGCAGAAAGAATTTCTGTTTTTGCTTTTGCGTGTTCTGCTTTTATTTGTACTTTTGGAGGTTGTGTTGGTTTTGCTGATCTTGTTACTGCTTTTGTTAGTGTTGTTGGCTTTTCAGTGATTAGCGGGTTGCCTTTTAGTTGTATTATGTATCCCTTATTGGCTGGTTGTTTTGCTAGTTCTTTTGTTTCTTGGTCTTGTGTTTCTATGGCTTTTCCTGTTAGCGTGTTGAAATTCAGGAAATATGCTGCCAGTGAAAACACCAGTATGCTTATTACGAATGCTTGCAGAATTCTTGTTTCTTTCATATACTGCACGACTACTGTTAGAGTATATATTTCTTTTCTTTTTCAGAATTTGTTCAGAGAATTCTTAGTGTAGGCGTGTTGGTTTGCTTAGATAGGTTTATAAATAATACTCGTTAAATAAGTCTTAGACGGCCATAGGGGGCGGGTCCCACCCGGTCTCATTCGAACCCGGAAGTTAAACCGCCTTCCGTACCGGTGTGTACTGCTGTGAAGCGGGAAAACTGGTAAGCTGTCACCTTTTTTTTTAGTTGCTGGATTCACAGTATCCGACTAGGAAGTTGTTTACTTTTATTGTTGTCCATATCTTTCCTAGTGGTGACGTGTAGAATTTTGGTCGGTTGTCTTCGCCCTGTTCTTTTATGCCTACTATTTTTCTTGTGAATTCGTATTGTTGCATTAGTGCGTCTAGCTGGTTTATTGTTTCGTGTGCGCTGCTTAGTGCTAATTGGTATAGTCCTGTTGCTTGGATTATTTTGTCTTTGTTTTCGCATTTGAATGCTTGAAGCACTGTGCCGTTTATTTTTGATTGGAATCCGTCAAGAACTATGTCTGCTAGCGGTCTTGGATCTAGCTCTTTTGCTTGTTGGAAGAATTTTTGGCTTTTGAGCATGCTTATTCTGGCGTTTAGCAGCATTATGCTTGCGTTTTTGTCTGGTTCTGTTCTGTTCTGGATTGCTGCTTTCAACTGTAGTATTTGTTGTATGTGTTTGTCTATGTCTTTTAGTTGTGTTGTTGCTTCATTTATGCTTTCTTTTCGCCATTGTGTTCCGTATTGTTTGCTTATTTGGCTTATTTGTTTTTCAACGCCTGTGAAGTCGTATGTTATTTGGCAACTTATCAGTACAAGCAACAGTGGTACAAGCAACAGTAATTGTGTTGTTTTTCTCATTTTGTTGTTTTTGTTTTCTTTAGTTTATAAATTTGGCTGTTTACTACCGTTTGCTCCTTCAGAGCATTTAAATATTAGTGGAATTCCTTTAGTGCAATGGATAAGAGTGATAAGTTTATTTTATGGTTTGATGAGGTAAGTATTGAGGATGTTGGTATTGTAGGTGGCAAAAATGCTTCTTTAGGTGAGATGTATGTTTCGCTTTCAAAGAGTGGTGTGAATGTTCCTTTTGGTTTTGCTGTGACTGCTGCTGGCTATCGTCATTTTTTACGTACTTCTAATGCCGAGCCGGATCTTAAGAGGGTTTTGTCAGGGCTTAATGTGAAGAATGTTGTTGCTTTGTCTGCTGCTGGTGAGGAATGCCGGCATATTATTAGTCATTGTGATTGGCCTCATGATTTGAAGCAGGATATTATTCTTGCGTATCGGCGTCTTTGTCAGTTGTCTAAACGAAGGCATGTTGATGTGGCTGTTCGTTCTTCTGCTACTGCTGAGGATTTGCCTGATGCGAGTTTTGCTGGTCAGCAGGAAACCTTTTTGAATATTAAAGGCGAGCATGATTTGTTGGATGCTTGCAAGCATTGTTTTGCTTCTTTGTTTACTAATCGTGCTATTGCTTATCGTTCTGAAAAGGGGTTTGATCATTTCAAGGTAGCGTTGTCTATTGGTGTTCAGCGCATGGTTCGTAGTGATGCTAGTTCTGCTGGCGTGATTTTTACTTTGGATACTGAGAGTGGTTTTAAGGACGTTGTTTATATTACTGGAAGTTATGGTTTGGGTGAGAATGTTGTTCAGGGGGCTGTTAATCCTGATGAGTGGTATGTTTTCAAGCCGACTTTGAAAAAGGGTTTTCGTTCTATTGTTCAAAAAAAGATTGGGGAGAAGGCAACAAAGATTATTTATTCTAGTGACGGAACTCGTCCTATTAAAAAGATTGACACGCCTTTGTTTGAGAGGAATGCTTTTTGCTTGAATGATTCTGAGATTCTTAGGTTGGCATCTTGGGCTTGTATTATTGAGGATCATTATTCTAAGAAGAGGGGTAAGTGGACGCCTATGGATATTGAGTGGGCTAAGGATGGTTTTACTAATGAGTTGTTTATTGTTCAGGCGCGTCCTGAAACAGTGCATTCTAGTAGAAGAATGGATTATTATGAGGAATACTCTCTGAAAAAGAAAGGGCGTTTGTTGGTTTCTGGGAAGGCAGTTGGTAAGAAGATTTCAAAAGGTCGTGTTCATGTTATTAAGGACGTTCGTGACATTGCGCGTTTTGTTGCTGGTGAGATTCTTGTTACTGAAATGACTGATCCTGATTGGGTTCCTATTATGCGTGTTGCTAAGGCAATTGTTACTAATCGTGGTGGTAGGACTTCTCATGCTGCGATTGTTTCTCGTGAGCTTGGCTTGCCTTGTATTGTTGGTACGAATAATGCTACTGATGTTTTGCGTAATGGTCAGGTTGTTACTGTTTCTTGTGCTGAGGGCGAGCTTGGTCGTGTTTATGAGGGTGCTTTGGATTTTGGTGTGAAGAGAGTGCCTTTACTGTCTATTCCTAAACTAGATGTTAAGATTATGATGAATATTGGTAATCCTGATGAGGCGTTTGAGTTGTCTATGATTCCTAATAGTGGTGTTGGTCTTGCCCGTGAGGAGTTCATTATTAATGAGTTTATTCGTGTTCATCCTATGGCGCTTTTGCAGCCGCATAAGGTTGATAGTGATTCATTGCAGAAGATTGAGGAATTAACTAGGGGGTATAAGAACAAGCAGGATTTTTTTGTTGAAAAGCTTGCGCAGGGTATTGGTACGATTGGTGCTGCTTTTTATCCTAATGATGTTGTTGTTAGGTTTTCTGATTTTAAAACGAATGAGTATGCTGCGCTTGTTGGTGGCAAAAACTTTGAGCCTGTTGAGAGCAACCCTATGATTGGGTGGAGAGGTGCTGCTCGTTATTATGATGAACGGTATGCTCCTGCTTTTGCTTTGGAGTGTAAGGCGCTGGCTAAGGCAAGGGATGAGTTTGGTTTGCAAAATATTAAGTGCATGATTCCTATGTGTCGTAGTCCTGAAGAGGGTAGAAAAGTTATTAGGATTATGGAGGAGAATGGTTTGAAGCGCCATCATAATGGTTTGCAGGTTTACGTGATGTGCGAGATTCCTGTTAATGTTATTTTGGCTGATGAGTATTGCGAGATTTTTGACGGTTTCAGTATTGGGAGTAATGATCTTACTCAGTTTACTATGGGTGTTGATCGTGATTCTGAGTTAGTTTCTCATTTGTATGATGAGCGCAGTAGTGCTGTTAAGCAGATGATTTCTTTAGCAATTCATACTGCTAAAAAGCACAAGAAAAAGATAGGTATTTGTGGGGATATGCCTTCTACATTTCCTGAGATGGCTGTGTGGCTTGCAAAGCAGGGTATTGATAGCATTTCTTTAAGTCCTGATGCAGTTGTAGGCACTACTTTGTATATTGCCCATCATTTGAAGAAGTGATATTTTTGATGTGTCGGAAATCGCAATGATTTCTTCAGTGCGATAATTCAAATGCTTAAGTTCTTTTATGTGCAGGTCAGAAAAGCAGAGAGTGTCTTTTTTTTTACATGTTTTTCTCCAGAAATTTCGTAATTATTGCGGATTGCTAATAACTACTATGTTTCTTGTGAGGCCTTTATGGACGTATATGGAGAGTGTTTTTCCTGTTGTCATTCCTAGCTTTTTTGCTATTTGTGGGATGTTTGTCCAGTGAGGATACATTATTGCTGCTTTTCCTGTGAGGTTTTTTCTCAGCATTTTGAGAAAGTTTTTGTATGTTTTTTCAAGATTTTTAGGGTTTGTTGAGTGGCCGTATGGGAGGTCTGTTGCTATGTATTTGAGTTTTTTTGTTATTGTTGTTGCATCTTTTTGTTGTAGTTTTGTTTTTATTCCAAAGTGTTTAAGATTTTTTCTTGCTTTTTCAAGCACTTTTTTGTCTATATCGTAGCCATAAGTTTTCAGCCCTATTTTTCCTGCTTCTATTAGTATTCCTCCTGCTCCGCACATAGGGTCTGTTAGTCGTTCTTTTGCTCCTGTTAGGTTTATTATTGCTCTTGCTATTGTTGGGTGCATTGTTGTAGGGTGTTTGCAAGGGCGGTTTTTTCCTCTTCTTTCTTCAAACCTTTCTTTTATTCTTTCTTTTTCTATTCCGACGTGTGCTTTTCCTTGATTGCAAAATATTGTTATGTTTGTTTTTGGTTTTTTTAGTTCAACTTTTGGTTCTTTTAGTTTTTTCCACACGATGCTTCCTAGTTTTTTTTCAGGTATTTTACAGTTGTGTGTGGTTATTCTGAAGTTTGTGTGGTATTTTGTTTCCCAGTTGTAGTTTTGCATTCGTTTTTCTAATTCTTCTTGTTTGCATGTAAAGCATAACTCATATGTTGCTCTTGTGAGTGCCAGTCTTTTTTCTAGTCCTTTTAGGTTTGCTTGCGTGAACACTAGTTCATTTTTTCTTGTGCACTTTTCTTTTATTAGCCCTTCTATTTCCGCTGTTGCTAGTTTCGGATGGTGTAATTTTATCCATGCAAAATTCATCTGAACCTCTTGTTTGCGAGGATTATTAGTACTGCGAGGGCGATTGCAAGCATTATTAGTCGTATCCATTTGCTTAATTCTCCCCAGTAGGGTATTGTTGCCCATATTGTTGTTATTATTCCTCCTGCCATCAGTCCTCCGCCTGTTACTGTTGCTCCTGTTAGTGTTCCTATTGTGATTATTGCTATTCCTATTGGCAGGCCTATTAGGAATATGTTTCTTCTGTATTTTTCATTGTCTTTGTCGTATTTTTGTCTGCATTCGTATGTTGTGTCGCAGTATCCTTGTTCTTGGCACTTGTTTGTTTTTTTGGATTGTCCTTGTCTTGTTATGCATTCGTTTTCATTTAGAATCTCTGTTATCTCGCAGGAGCCCTTTCCTCCTATTTTTTTGCATGTTTCTGCTTCTATGTTTATTGTGTAAGTGCATAACGTAAGGCATTGTTTTGCTTCTTTGCTGTAGTTGTTCCATTTTCCTGCTTTTTCTTCACATTCTTGTCTTGTATTGCCTTCTCTTGGCATAGTTTCTTCTTTGCAGTATTCGTGATATTCTGGTCCTTTGTATATCTCGCTCAGCGTGTATCCGAAGAAAAGCGCGATTAATACTGCTATGCTTATTGATAATAACGCTTGTTTTACTTTTTCTGTAACCACTTATTTTGGATATAGAAAAATATTTATTAATCTTGTGATTTTTAGTGTCATGGTTGCCGGAAGACCTATAGGGAGTATTGTGCGTGAGCGTATCGCAGCTATATTGTCAGAGCTTGGGAAGGCGTATGGCTATAAGGTTCATAAGGAGTATATCAAACGGTTTCATGGGACTACGAGGGAGAATGTTTATTATCATCTTAAGAAAGGCGTAATGCTTGGTATTTTTAAGGAGGTTGAGATTAAGACTGAAAAAGGCCATTATTCGTGGGGGGAGAGCGTTGAGAAGAAGTATTATGCTCTTGGAAGAAAATGATAGATGCGCTTGAGGTTGCGTTGAGAAAACAAGGAGTTAATCTTGGTGTTATTCGTGATGTTGCTCTGGCTCTTGGTTTTTCTTTTGAAGGTCAAAGCAAAGATTATTTTTGTCGTTTGTTTAAGAATGTTTCAGGATACTGTGTTGAAGTTGATGTTTATTGGCAGCAGGGTGTTAATGCTGTTTATGATTTGGTCACTGATTCTCCTAAGAATGTTTATTCGCCATTGATTGAAACGTTTGCTTTGGCTCTTTCGTCTTTTCATAAGCGCGTTGAAAAGGATATCTTGACTGTTTTTGATAGCTCCCGTCTATATCGTTGGCAGTAAAAGCAGTGTAAATTGTTATATTTGTTTAAATATCTTGTAATTCTTTCTCGCTTCTAATCTTACCAAAAGGGGATTTCTTATTTTCCCACAGCCCTTGTGGCTTGATGAGTAGTTTGAAAGTATTTTGTTTTGTTGTCACACCAAGCCCTTACCTTTTGTTTGCGTTGTGTTTGCAACATGCTGCAACAAATGGTATTGCTCCTGTCAATAAAACTGCTAATTGCGTTAAATTAATCTTTAGAGCACCTGAGCTGTGGGAAAAATGCATTACCAAATCAGGTTATTTTTAGTGGTGCAACAAATGG
>JACQMV010000007.1 GCA_016203395.1 Candidatus Woesearchaeota archaeon
GGCTAAGGAGGGGCTTACTGTTGCAAGATGGTGTAAACAGGTGTATGGCTCTTGCTAATTAACAATATAGCACTTATTTCAGTGTGTCAGCGACTGCTGCGCTCATGCAGGCAGGAAAAGTTACTATGATTGTTGTTTTGAATGCAAGTACGAAATCAGTAAGCCAGTTAGTCACATTGATTGTTGAAAGAAGCACTGCAACAACTATGAACGAGATTACGTAGGTGGCTATTAGTCTTAGTGCATAATCGTACCAGAATTCTTGTATGTGCACGTGATAATGGTGGTATGCCAGAAAGGTTGCGAGAAAGACAAAGGAAATCAGCATTAGCATTAAGATGTTTAGCATTGGCAGTTGTTTGCCTAATCGCCATGTTTCTTCTGTAAAGCCGACAGGAATTGATAGTATTGAAGCACCAATAATGACTTGAACAATATCTCTCAGCTTGAATTCTTCTATTATTGGTTCAAGTATTCTGCTGAAAGTTTTTTCCTCTTTTTTTAGTATGCGCTTAATGCCCATTGTCTAGTTGTTCACCTTCTGGCTTATTGTTTTTTTTTGGCTTAGTCACAACTGTCTTCAGGGCTTTCCTCGTCAAATACTTCTTTCGTATTCAACATGCAACCTGCGTTTCTTTGCACTCTTTCGCTTAATTCTTTTGCACCTTCATAATCCCATGATATTCCCATTAGTGTTGTGTAGTATTCTTTGGCTTTAGCTAATAATTGTGTTATTGCTTGTCTGCTCGTCGCATCATTTGTTTTTGCGTATCTCTCAGTTAGTTCTCGCTGAATTCTTTTCAGTGAAGAACAGTCTTCTTCATTATTAAAAACGTCTATCGCAAGAGCAATCACTTCTAATGATAATTGCCGGTCTTTGGCGTGAAGCATTGCCCGGATTTGAGTTACGTCTGCGTTGCCTCTTGTAAGATAAAGTGTTAGTGTTTCAACAAGCTCAAGTTGTGGCTTGTGATTGTTCCCTGCTCCGTGGTTTTCAAGGTTCATTATCTTCTCAAGCTCTCTGTTTGATGATGTGCTTTATAAGCTTGTCGCTGTATGCCTTTGGAATTGCGCCTTTAAGCAGGTTGTCAAGGTAGTTTGTGAATTCATAATTCAGGTCTTTTTCTCCATCAATCATTCTTAATAATTCGTCTCTGAACATTCCGGGGAGTTTTAGTGTTTTTGCTGTTTTAAGCGCGTCTATTCTTAGTTCTTCCTGCTCGCTTAGTTTTATTTCCTGTTTTTCTTCTTGTTCTTTTTCCCATAAAGTATTGTAGCTGAATTGTGCTTCTTTTTTTCCCATTTTTTTAATGATTAGTTCATGCATTCTTCTTATGAATTCATGCTTGTCTTCTATTTTGAGAACATCAATTGCGCCTTGTAATGCAAGATTAAATGCAAATGGTGATGGAAGTTCTGTCTGGACTTCTTTTATTGTTATTTTCTCGTCACGTATTTCATTTAGTATTTTTGAGGAGTTTTCTATATCCATAACATCTTCAAGGCATTCTCTTTTTGCTTCTTGTAGAATGAAGAATCGTTTGTCAATGTTTTGCAGTGCTTTCATAAGTATCATTGAGCTAACTTGTTGTCTTCCGACTCTTTTTTGGTGGCCTTTATAATTTCTGAGTATCATTAATGACCTTGTTGCGCAATGCCTGAATCTTCTTTTGAAGAGCTCTGTTTTTTCTATTGCAACTTCCATTATTTGGCGGAGTTTCTCTGGCTTCAGCATTTTAAATGCTTCTTTTATTCTTATTTTGTTGCCTGCAATGTAAAATCCGTTGTCAGTTATTCCTGTTTCTATATCGCGGTGTTCTTTCTGGCCGTATGCAAAAGCAACTGCTCTTGACAGGCAATCGTTTGTTCTTCTTCCGAATAGTGTATGAAATATGGTTTTGTCATTGTTGTATTCCAGCAGAATGTTTTTGTCTGTGCCCATCATTTTGCAGTAATCATATTGTTCTTTTATGTAAGAGTATATTGCATTAGTTGTTGTTTTATCAACTATAAGCCATGATGAAATCCATTCTTTAATTTCATTTTCTGGCTTGTTGTGCATGAACTGTTCTGCAACTAAGCGTTTAAATCTGCCAATTTCAAGTGCTAGATCAAAGCTTAATGGCAGCATTTCTGAGAACCATGATGGTACAGTTGGTGTTTTGCTTGTTGCAGCTTTAACCTGCGCAACCATTCCTCTGCTGTATCTGAATTCGTATGGTTCGCCTCCTAATAAAAATATGTCTCCTGGTTTTAGTCGCTCAACAAATTGTTCGTCGAGCATTCCTACTGTTTCATTGTCTATTTTCACTGTTATGTGGCTTTCGTCAGGTATTGTTCCGATGTTTGTCATGTAAATAACTCGGGACATCTTGCCTTTCCTTGAAACCCTGCCGTTTTCTCTGTATATTCTGGCAAAAATGTTCCTGTCTTCCAAAGATGCGAAACCGCCCGAGAGGTAATCAAGTATTTGCTCGTATTCTGTCCATGTGAGTCCGTGATAGCAATAACTTTTTTTGATTGTTGAATACAGTGTTTTTTCTTCCCATGGTTCTTCCAGCACCATGCCTAAGATGTGCTGTGCGAGAACATCTAAAGCATTTTTTGGAATGTGTATTCTGTCAATCTTGCCTTCTCTTGCGTTTTTTACAAGAACTGAGCATTCTATCAGGTCATCTCTGTCTAACACTATTAATCTTGCTTTGATTGTTTCGTGAAGCTTGTGTCCTGCTCTTCCTGCTCTTTGTAAGAATCTGGCAACACTTTTCGGGCTTCCAAGGCATATTACTAAATCCACATAGCCAATATCTATTCCGAGTTCCAGGCTTGTTGATGAAACGCATACTTTTAATTCTCCTTTTCTCAGTCTGTTTTCTATAGCATGTCTTGATGTTTTTGATAATGAACCATGATGTGCGCCAATATTTGTTGCATACTTTCCAGGGAATTTTTGTTTCAGATGGTCTACTACCCGTTCTGTTGCGCTTCTTGTGTTTGTGAATATTATTGTTGTTTTGTGCTGCTGAACAAGCGAGTCTATAAGTGTATAAAGTTCGTGATGCAGTCTGAGATGGGATGTTTCAACTAAATCAGCAGTTGGCGATAATACTTGCACATCTAATGATTTATTGAACTGCACTCCTGCAACCTTGCATTCTCTTTCTCCGACAAGGAATTTTGCAACTTCTTCTAATGGTGCTACTGTAGCTGATAGTCCTATTCTGCACATTTCAGGAGAAATTCTTTGCAGCCGCTCAAGTGACAAAGATAAATGCGTCCCTCGTTTGTTTTCAGCCAGTGCGTGAATTTCGTCAATTATGCACCACTCGACATTTTTTAGTAATTCCTTGAATTTTATTGAGGAAAGAACAATTGCTAAGCTTTCAGGAGTTGTTATGAGTATGTGAGGCGGTTTGGAAAGCATTTTTGCTTTCTCGCTCTGACTTGTATCGCCTGTTCTGACTGCAACTCTTATCTTTTTTACTTCAGGGGATACTCGCATCATTTCTTTCAAAGGGCTGACAAGATTCACTGCAATGTCATTATTTAGCGCTTTGAGTGGTGAGATATACACTGCATAAATTCTGTCATCAAGCGCGTTATTTTCAGCAGCGCTTACAAGTTCATTCAGTATTGCCAGAAAGGCAGTAAGGGTTTTTGTGCCGCCAGTAGGAGCACTCAACAGAACATTCTCTCTTGAATGAACGCGCATTATTCCGAACAGTTGGGGGATGGAGAATGACAGGAATTTAGAAAAAAACCATTTTTTTACTGTTGGGCATAAAATTCCCTCTACCTCTGACTTGTCAAATGGTTTTTCTACAAAGCTTATACTGCTCACTGCCAATTATGTCATGTTCTGTTCGTATTTAAACTTACAGTTTCACGCTAAAAATAACCTGATTGGGTAATGCATTTTTCCCACAGCCCTTGCTAATTCTTATCTTAAATGAGGTTATAACTTATCAGCAGCCATTGCGCTCTTACTGTGAACTTTAATGTGCTCAACTGTTTATTTGTCTTGAGCAATACCATTTGTTGCAGCCGGTTGCAAACACGGTGCAAGCAAAAGGTAAGGGCTTGGTGTGACAACAAAAAAAGATACATTCAAACCACAAGCCAAGCCACAAGGGCTGCGGGAAAATAAAGACATGTTTTTTGATAGGTATTAGCAGTTACAAGTACAAGGTAAGGGCTGAGTATTAAAACAAAACAAAATACCTTCAAACTACTCATCAAGCCACAAGAACTGTGGAAAGGCATTATCATCTCACACTCTTATTTTTTTGGAGGGGGCTGTAGAAAAATAACAACACTTTCTTTGATACGATTAGCAGATTTCAATTGTATCAAGTTGGGTATGTATTTTGGCATACATAAAAGCATATTAATCCTGAAATAGTTTGGCAAGTGAATGACTTTCATGCCAAGTGCAGTGTTAGTGGATAGGTTTAGTAGTGGTGCAGCAGAACTTTCTCTTGCTGCAGGAAGAACGTGTTATTCCTCAAAAGCAATTCGTCCTGAAGATGCGTTTTCTTTCTCATCATCAACTCCTAAAGATGGCAGAGATAAAGGAATGGGTATTCTTTCAGTTATTTCTGATGCAGGTCACCATACTGTAATACAGCATCCTCATTATGTTTTTCTGATAAATGCCAGCAGGCATTGTGTATGGTCATTTTTGCATAGTCATCCGTTTTACAATTCAGAACAAGTAAGTCAGCGTTATGTTCTTGTAAAGCCAGAAAGTTTTGTCATCCCTCCATTAGAAGGAAGTTCTTTTGAGATTTTTGAATCTACAGTAAGGCAGCAGATGAAAACGTATGAAGAGCTCATAGAGATTTTATTAGGTGAGGTGAAAAAGCAAGGTGCAGAGTGGTATCCTGCGCAGAAAAGAACAATGGTTTGGGATAGCACTATGCACAAGGCGAGTATGGAGTCAGCAAGGTATGTTCTTCCTGTTGCTGCAAAGACGTTTTTGTATCATACGATTTCTGGTCTTACGTTGCACAGATACAGGAAGTGCATGAATAGTATGGATACGCCATTAGAGGCGCGGTTGCTTGTTGAAAAAATGTTAAGTGCTGTTTCAGATGTTGATTCTGATTATGCTCGGCTTGAGATGAGCGATTCTGTTCCGTTGGAACAAACTCCGGAATACGGGATTTTTATGCAGTTGTTTGGAAGAGAGTTAAATCCTGACGGGCGCGAGTTTTGTCATGAGTTTGATGCGCGGCTTGGGAGACTGTCTTCAAAGCTTGTTGCTTATGAAGCAAGTGCTGAAGCAGTTCTTGCACAGAGTGTCAGAAATATTTTTGGTGCAACATCAAATATTCTTGATGATGCTTCTGCAATAGAATTAGTTCTTAATCCTGCAAAAAACAATTGGCTTGTAAGCACTCTGAATGTAAATCCGCATACAAAGTTAGGTAGGGCAATGAATTGTGTCCACTATACTTTTGAGAAAAAGAACAGCCATACTGCTGACAGCCAGGACCAAAGGCATAGGATGGTTCCGGGAGCAAGGCCAATTATTGCAGGGCATTATTCTTCTGAGCCAGACTGTATTTGGCCCGAAATATTTTATAACGTTCCTGAAGCATTAGATAAAGCAGAGTTGTGCGCGAAACAAACATGGCAGGCAATAAATAAGTTGTTAGATAACAAAGTGGCTTTTGAGTTTGCGCAATATCTTCTTCCGAATGCAACAGCAATAAGGTTTACAGAATCAGGAAGCTTGCTTGATTGGTGGCACAAGTGGAGGATGCGGTTGTGCTATCTTGCTCAAAAAGAGATATGGACTGCTAGCAGGGATGAAGTGCTTCAGGTTGTAAAAGTTCATCCTAATATTGGTAAATATTTCGGTGCTCCATGTCATATACGAGACATGGCTCGCGTTCACAAAAGATGTCCTGAGGGAACGAGATTTTGTGGTTTTGATGTCTGGAATAACGATTTAGAAATGCTTGAACGAACGTTGTGAGTAGATGGGCTTAGTCATTAAGATACAGAATGTTTTTAAGCTGAGAACCGTTTTTGTATAAATATGATATGCGAATGCCCGACATGCAAAAGAAGTTTTAAAAGAGTAGAGGATTACCCAAAAATATACGTATCCAGTTTTACTAGAATTGAGCTTCCAGAATTAATAGGCGGCGGTCATAGGGATTTCCATCCTGAAAAAAGAGTAAGAGCATGCGTGAACAACCCACTTCCAAGGGCAGTGCTTAAATTGTTTAAGGACACAGGAAAGGATCAGGTTTCTCACGAAGGAATATTATACGAAAAACATAAAGGACGAAAGCAGGAAATGGTGTGGTATGAAAGTTCAAAAGATATAACGCAAGCAGTTAGAAATATAGTCAGTTCTCCTCCAATAAAAGCATCGCTTTTGGCTTTAGAGGGTTTTGTTTCAAAAGAAGTTGCTATAACAGATATTATGAACTTGCCCGGAGTTACACGACGTGTGAGCACAGAGGGTTATGATGATTTGGGCTTATTATTTCAGCCGATGATTTGGAAGGAGGATTGTCTTGAGAGCTGTAGAGTTGTTCTTTGTGGTGGCTGGAGTCACAGTCGTATATCTCATGCATCATTAAGCCAGACCTTAGCACACATGGCATATGAAGGCAGACTTATCCCCCCTCGCTCTCGTAAGAGTTCCTACAGCTAAATTTATATACTTAAATGGCTCGCAATAGGGCAAGGAGGTGTTTGTTATGGGATTGCAAAAAAACTTTGCTACAGGATTAGGAGCGGTATTGACTATTGTTGGAATATGGGGTTTTTTGAGCACCGGCTCAGTGCTCGGGTTTGGTGTAACAACTGCACATAATCTGGTGCATTTGGTCAGTGGGGTGCTTGGACTGCTTGCCGGGCTTACTGCTGATGGAGAGCATGCAAAAACATACAACATTGTTTTTGGAGTAATTTATGGGATTACAACAATTTTAGGACTGCTTAATGTTGCAGCAATTGTTGATCTTTTGTCATTGAACACAGCAGACAACATATTGCACTTAGTGATAACTTTAGCAGCATTAGGTGTTGGTTTCGGCGCTCAGGATTGAGCGTTTTTTTGTTTTTTTTTCTTTCTTCTGATTCATTAATCCACAAGATTTAAAAAACACCTGATAGTTTGCTCGTGGATGGATGCGATAATTCTTGCAGGAGGAAAAGGGCAAAGAATGGGGGAAGACCTGCCTAAGCCATTAATTGTTGCACAAAACAAAACAATAATTGACAGGCAGATAGATTATTTAAAAAATAGAGTGGACAGGATTATTGTGTCTCTAGGTCATAGGGCTGATGAGGTAATAACGCATTTACAGAAAAAGAATAATCCTAACATTCTTTTTTGTGTGGAAAACGAACCGCTTGGAACAGGTGGCGGGCTGAAAAAAGCATTGCAGTATTCAAGTGCAGAAAAGGTTGTTGTTATTAATTGTGATGACATTGCTGACATTGATGTAAAAGTGCTTTCTGAGTTGAGAGAAAACACGATTTGTGTTGCGCACCCGTTTCTTCCCTTCGGGCTTGTTGAAGAAAGTAATGGCTATGCTGTTTTCAAAGAAAAACCAATAATGGCTAATTACACAAGCATGGGATGGTATGTGTTTATTGTAAAAGATATTCTGGCTCATTTACTGGACAAGTGCATGCTTGAATATGATGTTTTCCCGAAAATCCGGTTGAGAGTGTACAAGCATAATGGCTTTTGGCGTTCTTTAAACATGAAAAAAGATGTTCAGGAGTTTGAAAAAATACAACTACCCGACTGTCTCAAATAAGTTATATGATTTGCGAAACATTTAAAAGCAGAGTCAGTATAGTTAGTAGCATGTCTGCGCTTTATTGGATAATAATAATTATCGCCGTAATTGTTTTATTCGTAATATATGTTTACAATGCATTAGTTCGGCTGAAAAATGAGATAAAGAACAGCTGGGCGCAGATAGATATTCAGCTGAAAAGAAGGCATGATCTTATCCCTAATCTTATTGAAACAGTGAAGGGCTATGCAAAGCATGAAAAAGGTCTTTTGACAGAGATTACAAAAGAAAGAACAGCAGTGATGAAAGCAGCGAGCATGGCTGAAAAAGCTGCAGCAAGTGCAAAGCTTTCAGAATCTTTACACAATCTCATAATTGCTGTTGAGAACTATCCAACGTTGAAAGCGAATGAAAACTTTCTTCAACTACAGGAAGAGCTGGCAGGAACAGAGAATAAGATTGCTTATTCAAGACAGCACTATAATGATGTTGTTATGGAATACAACAACAGATTGCAGGTATTTCCAAGCAACCTGATAGCTAACTCATTTGGCTTTGGTCAAGAACAAATGTTTGATGTTCCTGAATCAGAGAGAAAGCCAGTAAAGGTTGAATTCTAGTCATGCCAACACTATTTGAACAGGTAAGGGCAAACAAGATTAAGTCCGGGGCGTTATTTGCAATATTCATAATTCTTGTTGGGATTATTGGCAGTTTGTTCGGAGTGTATTATGGAAGCACTTATTTCGGCCTTGGCTTCTCACTCATTGCAGCAATGGTGTATTTTATAATCGTGTATTTTTCAGGTGACAGTATTATACTTTCTATTTCAGGCGCAAAGCCAGTAACCAAGAACGAATATCCTCACTTGTGGCATGCAATTGACGGGCTTTCAGTAGCAGCAGGAATACCAAAACCAAAGGCATATGTTATAGAAGATTCTGCACTTAACGCGTTTGCAACAGGCCGTAATCCAGAGCATGCAAGCATTGCAGTAACTACTGGCTTGCTTAAAGTAATGAATAGGCAGGAGCTTGAAGGGGTGATTGCCCATGAGATAAGCCATATAAGAAATGATGATATCCGGCTAATGATGCTGGCAACAGTGCTTGTTGGGATTGTAACTCTGATAGGTGATATATTCCTGCGTTCGCTGTGGTTCAGAAATGATGACAGAAGAAACTCTCCTGCAATATTCATATTGATAGGTGTGGTTCTTGCAATATTTGCACCAATAGCAGCACAGCTCATACAACTCGCAATAAGCAGGCAAAGAGAGTTCTTGGCAGATGCTTCAGCAGCAGTTATTACCAGGTATCCTCCGGGGCTTGCAGGTGCTTTGCAGAAAATAGCAAAAGATCCTGATCCTTTGGTTGATCATGCAAACAGGGCAACAGCACACTTATTCATATCAACTCCTTTCAGGAAAACAAGAGGGGTTGTTACGCACCTGTTCTCAACTCATCCTCCAATAGAAGAAAGAATAAAAAGATTAAAAGCAATGTAACAAAGCATGCTAGACAAGTTTAATTAATGAATTGAGCATTCCATTGCTTCGCACTTTATTCTTTTTCCAAGAACTATAGCAAGAACGCCTATAAAGTAAAAGAATATTGCGCCCCATGAATTTCTCATTGATTGGTTTGCCCAACCAAGCACAACTAAGTAAATACCTAACGCAATTGCCAACACACCTAAAAGCATTCTTGGCACATTACAAGTGCAACCAGTTTTTCTAGCCATTACAATCACCTCTTATGCAACACACCATCCTCACACGTATAAAAATGTTTCGGCCAGCTGCTAATGCTTGTCAAGGATTGTGTTGTTATTTCCTAGCAGCCCTTGTGGCTTGGCTCGTGATGTGAACGCTTCTTGTTTTGTTGTCACACCAAGCCTTTACCTTTTGCTTGCGTTGTGTTTGCAACCGTCTGCAACAAATGGTATTGCTCCTGTCAATAAAACTGCTAATTGCGTTAAGCCCACAGTCAGAGCGCAAGGACTGTAAGGCAATAATGATACTTATTCAAGTATAACCTATAGCGGCGAACATTAATTTTCGGATGCTTGTCTCGTCCGCTGTATTCGGGTGTCAGAAACTGCTTTTGTGGTATCATATGGAATTTAATTTGTATTAAAGATGAGCAGTTTCTGAGCATGCTCAAACCCAAGAAATGCCCTGCATTTCTGGGCACAGGAATTGCACCGCAATTCCTTGTGAACCGCGCATATGATTCTTTAAATAGCGGTTTTTGACAGGACGCAACTATTTTTATCTGATTATTTGCGTTTTCCACTATAATAGATATTTGGGCAAATGGCTTACTAAAATAGATTAATTCGTATTTTGTGAGTGGTGCCACAAAAAACGCAAGGTTTTTAAGTATAGCGTGCGTGGTAATCAACGTGAGTGTGATGACATATACAATAGTAAATGATAAGGCCGCTAGCACTAATGGTTCTAAAGATAGTGAGCTTGAAAGTATTACGGAAGAAGGTATAGACATGCAAAGCGAAGCACACAGTAAGAACGTGAATCCCGGAAGAACAACTGAAGAAGAGGCGTCAAGAAGAAAAAGTTTCTGGAGTTTTATGAGTAGTGTAGTAGGGGATCCTTATGCCAGAGTCCAACAAACATATCATAGATTATGGAGATTTGGAAGAGACCTGAAATCGCCTGCTAGATCTAAATAACACTTCCTCACCAAATTAGTATTTACGAATTCACGCTAACTATTTAAAGCAACGGTTATTGAGCGTATAGAGGACAGAATAGATGGGTAATCAAACATCCCCTGTACAAGAGGGATTTAGACAAATATGCGAATTATATAAACAGGACAAATCCAAGGCAGCTGTTGCTTTAGCACACCTTGCTCAACAACATCCTGAAGTTGCTGACATAATAACAAGAGGCAAAGATTCTTTTGGAAATCCGGTTCCAGGCGAGATTATGAAAATAATTAAGCTTCCGCTAACTCAACGAATACGTAATTTTTTAGTCACTCGTCTTGGAAAAAATGAACCTTGTGTTGTATGGGATTATGTTGAATTATCAGCCCAGGCACTTGAGGCAGCTTTATTAGACAAAAACAATGATAAAGCACACGAACTTCTGGTTCAATCATACGACTTGTTGTCAAAAATGCCATTGACTCAGAGGGATCTTCCATATCTGCGCACAAGCAGACGCTCGCCTTTTGCTACCTGCCGGCTTATTGCTGTTAATGTTCCTGAAGTTCCATACATAATCAAAGCATATGATCTTAAAAACCAACATGATTGTAATCAAGCTGCAGATTTAGAAACAAACGTGCGTTTGCTCTCAGCTGCGAAATTAACAACGTTTGATGATCAACCAATAGGACTGCCTGTGATTTTAGGAAACGTACATAAACAAAACAGCAATGCCCAGTTTATTTTAATGAAGTTTGACACAGGCACATTACTGTCAAGCGAATTAACAAACACTATTCTATCATTAGAAACTAAAGAAATGCTTTTTATTAAAGCACTGAATTCTTTATATCCTGTTGGCAGAAAATTATTAGAAGCAAGAAGAGCCAATAATGAGCAGGTAGCTAATTACTGGAATGAAATAAGAAATACGTCCCGTGGACAACTTTTACCAATTGCAAGAGAAGCTGCGCATTTTTTTGAGGTTTTTGAATCATATCATGGTCGTAATGATGAGGTTGAGGCGAAAATACTGCATATTTGCAGTGATTATGGTTCTAGAGTTCAGAACCTGCCTGAACGATTCACCATAATTGCGACAGATCATGATCCTTCAAACATTTATCTGCATACGAAACCAGGAGGAATTAATATTGGAAGGATAGACCTTGAAAATAGGGCGCAGTACTTGTTCACAGAGGATTTTGTACGTTTATGCTGCAACCCATTCACTGTTAGCTTGTTTCCTTTCTCAGCCCCTAATGATAAATCGCTTAAAAAAATGGGCAAATACCACGATTATTTGCTGAATGTTATTGCGATCGAAACAGAGAAAGATGCAATCCGCAGACAGACTCTTGTAAAATTGCTTCCAGAATGGCAATCAGAAAAAATAGAGTATTTTAACTACCGTAAAAAACTCGCCCAGCATTACCAACAAATTGGTGTGAATATAGATGATTTATGGCATTATTGCCTTGCTACGGTAATCAAAAACGTTCTGAAATGGACAAAATACAGAGTGGATGAAATACTGAAGTTAAACTCCATAAAAGATGCGTTGTTAGCACAATATCCTGAAGTAGAAAAGTATGATGCAGTTGAATATGGATTATTGCCCGGAAGCTTGAACACTGCGCTTGATCTACCGTCAAGTGAGGCGTTTGCAACAACAAAGTATATAGGACTGCGATACTTGCTAGGCGATGTGCGAAACCAGTTGAATATTCACAAAAGGTGGATGCATGAAGCTCTTCGCGAATTATCTCCGGAAGGAGAGAACACAGATGAATTAATTAATCAGGTAGACTCTACTTATTTCAATAAAGTCTCAGAATTGTATTCTTGATGAAGAAATATCGTTAAAACTATTGGGCTGGTAATACCTCTAATTGCTCTTGCTATTGATAACAAATATGATTTCTGAATAACATCATCTCCTCCTGAACCTGCTGCTTTTTCAATACTGTTTCTCGTAATACTGCTCAATGTGGGAAGCTTGTTTGCATCAGCAAGCTTTTTTGTTGACAATGCATGAAGTGCTGAATGAACATATTCGTTTAACTCTTTCAAAACTACTGCAACTGATGGTTTGACTTTTGTTATTTTTGTTAATCCTTCACATAATCCTTTATAAGAATCTGCAATCTCCTCTAACTGGTCTATTATGTGATATAATGGTCCTATTGGATCTTTTCTTGATTCAGGATGCTTATTAAGCATGCGCATGCAAAAATAAGCAAACTTGTTCACGTTTTCATCCATAGCAATTACACTTTTGTAGCCGGCAATATCATTATTTTTTGCAGCAGCATAAGTTTCTGAGGACATTGCATCAACAAATATTATTAGTCGTTTCAAAACACTATCAAACTCTGAATGAATGCTGTCGCTGATTTTTTTAAGAACAAGAAAATCCTTCCCCTGTTCTATAACTTCCAAGCCGACACAATTATTGCTAACAAATCTTTGCGCTGCATGTACTGTATCCGAGTCTTTCAATCGTAAATGAATCTCATCAAATCCGCCTTTATACAACGCACTAATTATCAATTGAGGAGAAACACCCTCAGGAATTTGTATTTGTATTTTTTTCATTGGCTTTTCCTGCTCACTTAATGAAACAAGAATGCCTTTTTCAGTTACTGCTACCTCAACCTCATCGCCCTTTTTTATGTTGTTTAATTTCGCCCACTCTCTCGGCAATGAAACAAGTTGTGTAGAATTTGCAATCTGGATTATTTTTCGTTTCATATCAAAAACCCCCGAATTATATATAACTTATTGCTTTATATAAAAACCTTTCGTTTATATAACGATTATAAATTATAAGCAACAAATATATAAAAGTCATGTGTGTGTAGTAAAATTAGGAAATCGGAAGGTTTCCGGCAGAGGAGGTGGGAGGGGCATGGGCTTTAGAATGGTGCTCAGGCGTGAAGCCCGCTTTCGGGAGCTGAATCCTGAAGAAAGAGATGAGCTTTGGGAAGAGGATGAGCTGGAACCGTGGGAGGAAGCGTTTGAGCGTGGCGTGGAGTTTGCAGAAACAGAAAACATGGGGTGAAAAAAACATGGACGCACCAGTATTAATTCAGGACATTGAGGACATTAGGGCGTTTTTGCTAAACTCCCTTAGAGATAATGAAAAAAGAAGAAAATATATGAAAACATTAGAAGAATAGTCTTCACTCACTTGAAACTTGCCCCGTCTCTCGCGAGAGGGATGGGGTCTAGTTCTTTTTTTGAGCAATAATTATGATATTCACATGTCAAGAACGATTTGCGACACATAAAAACAATTAAATACCTGTTCTTCATCCAAGCTTCGGAGGTGGGTCATGATGAATATGTGCAATAAGTGTGGAAAAATAGCAACAGTGCTTGTGTTGTTGTTAGGACTGGCATTGTTGTTGAGAGATTTAGGAGTGTGGGACTTTTGGAACATCCAATGGTACACAGGTCTAATAATCCTGTGGGGAATTGCCTGCATTGGAAAATCAGGTTGTCCTGAATGCCAGAAAAGAAAATAATTAGTTCAGGCCTTTAAGCCTGCCGAAAGGCAGGATTTTTTTATCAACAACATAAACATTTGTTTTTTCAGGATTAATGAATTCAGGCAAATGATTTCTGATGTCTCCGCCCTGAGATAAATTATTAAACGCCGGCTGAAGGAGTATTCTTGAGTTTTTGTATTCGCTCAAAAGAAAACACTTATAGGTTTCGCTTTTGGCTTTTTCGCGTATCCTTATTGCAGGATGATAATGCCCAAGAATAAGTGTTTTCTGCCATTTGTCAGGCAGCACGTCTCCATGCATGATTGTGACATTGCCTGTTTTGTATTCTTTGACTATTTTAATGAGTCTGGCTGTTGCTATTGGTTCAAGCATCGTGTCATGATTTCCTTTAATAAACACAATTTCTGCTTTCGGTTTTATATTGTCTATAAGTCTTTTGACATTACGCCATTCCTGTTCGCCTATTGTTGCAAAATCATCTTTGATATCGCCATTAAAAACAATCTTCTCCGGCTTTGTTCTTTCAATAAGCGTCATAATTCTTTTGAGCGTGTTATCAAATGACGTTCTTGGAACAAGAACACCCTGCCTGTTCAATGATTGCTCAAAACCAATATGAATATCCGAAATAACAAGCACCTTATCCTGGCGTATAAACACTGCACACTCAATCATTTCAATTCCTTCAACGCAATCCATACTATTTACAACAATCGCTGGCTTTTTAATTATACGGTATTAAGTGAGTAAATGCGCTTATTGCATTGCTAAAACATATCTTAACTGATTTTGCAGAACATACTTTAACTGATTTCGTATCTGTCTTGCAGCTTTTGCTAATTCTTATCTTAAATGAGGTCATAATTTATCAGCAGCTCTTGTGCTCTGACTGTGGACTTAACGCAATTAGTCGTTTTATTGACAAGAGAAATACCATTTGTTGCAACCTGTTGCGAGTGCATTGTAAGGGCTTGGTGTGACAACAAAACAAAATACCTTCAAACTACTCATCAAGCCACAAGTGCTGTAGAAAAATAACAACACCTTCTTTGGCAGGTATTAGTAGTTACAAGCACATGGTAAGGGCTATGCACGGCAACAAAACATTTGAGATGCAAACATTTATAATTGCAATTGTGAAATTCCTGTGTATGCCTAACGAAGCAGAGCTTGTCGCAGAGCGGAAAAGAAAGCTGGCTGAACTGAAAGGGTTAGGCATTAATCCTTATCCTTACAAGTACGAAATTAGTGCAAATAGCAATGAGTTGAAGGAAAAATATGAAAGTTTGCCACATGGTGGTAAAACACAGGACAAGACAAGCGTTGCAGGTCGTATTACTGGATTCAGGCGTCTTGGAAAAATAGTTTTTGCAGACATTCTTGACAGTTATGGAAAAATGCAGTTGTATTTCAAAGCAGATTCATTAGGGCAAAGGTATGAGTTGTTGAAATTATTTGATGCTGGAGACTGGATAGGTGCTTCAGGAGATGTTTTCAGGACGCAGGCAGGTGAATTAAGCATTGATGTTCAGGATTTTTCCATGCTGTGCAAATCATTAAGGCCCTTGCCTGAAAAATGGCATGGCTTAAAGGATGTTGAAGCAAGGTACAGGCAAAGATATGTTGACTTGATAATCAATCAGGAAACAAAGCAGGTGTTCAGGCAGCGTGCATTATTAATTGATAAAGTTAGAAGTGTTTTGAAGGAGAAGGGCTATCTTGAGGTTGAAACGCCTGTGCTTGAAGCAACATATGGAGGAGCAGCAGCCCGTCCTTTCAAATCATTTTTGCATTCGCTAAAAATGGACATTTATCTGAGAATCTCTCTTGAGCTTCCTCTAAAGAAACTTATTGTTGGTGGTTTTGATAGGGTTTTTGAGATTTCAAAGGTATTCAGAAACGAGGATATTGACAGAAGCCATAATCCTGAGTTTACAATGCTTGAGGCGTATTGCGCTTATGCTGATTTTGAGGATATGATGGACTTAACAGAAGATATCTACATTGCTTGTGCAAAGCAATTGCATGGTTCTACTAAAGTAAGGTATCAGGATGTAGAAATTGATTTCAAAAAACCGTGGTTGCGAATGACAATGGTTGAGGCATTGAAGAAATATGGTAATGTTGATGTGGGTGCAATGAAAACAGAGGAGCTTCTTGCAAAAATAAAGAATGAGAAAGCCAGTACTAATGCCAGTAGGGGAGAACTTATAGAACTATTATTTAAAGAGATTGTGGAGCAACACTTGATACAACCGGTATTTATTACTCACCATCCGAAGGAATCAACTCCTTTATGCAAATTGTGCAGGAAGAATCCTGAATTCAGCGTTGAAAGATTTGAGCCGTTTGTGATGGGTATGGAAATAGGAAATGCATACTCAGAATTGAATGATCCTATACTTCAGAGGCAGCTTTTGGAAGAGCAGGAGATACAACTACGTAAAGGTAATCAGGAAGCAAATCCTATTGATGAGGATTTTCTAAGGGCAATTGAGCATGGAATGCCTCCTACAGGTGGCTTAGGGCTTGGGATAGACCGGCTGACAATGCTGATGACAAACAATCCGAGCATAAGAGATATCATCTTCTTTCCATTTATGAAGCAATAGGTTTTTATTCAACACTGAATTCTAAAGAAAGATGGAGAAGTTCCAGAAGGTTACACCCGGATACAGTAATTCAAGTCCTTTCAGAAGTATTTTAGTCACAGGGTTTGCTGTTTTGTCATTTGTTGGGATTGGTTGGTTGATTATGAATAATAAATATCCTAATGTTCGAGCCAGAATGAGCGCTCGCATTCAGGCAGAACCAGTGAGTGCTGTAACATACACTACCGGCGGCTACAAACGACTGAAGGCAGTGCTAAAGGATAAAAGTGGGATAGAAATTGAGTGTGAAGCAGCTGTAAAAGAAGACAACATCAGGGATATAAGCGATCTTATGAGTATGCATAAATCACTCACTCAGGAGATTGCAGATGGTGTTGACAGATATAACGAAATTGTTGTTATGGGCTGCTATGATGATAAAGGAGTTTTGCAGGCATCATTTTTTGATAGCGAGTATGGAAGAAGGATACAAATAAATAATGAGTTTTTCCGAAAATAATCACTTGTATTTTGTTTTGAGTTGTTTCAGGATTTTCTCAGGATTGACATCTCCTTTAAGAAGTTTTACCATCTTTTTTGATTGTCGGTGTTGTTTGATTAAGGTTCTGACATCTTCAATGTCAACGCCGCTGCCTGAAGCAATTCTTCTCATTCTGTCAGTGTCAATAATGTCAGGGTTTTCAAGTTCTTTTCTTGTCATGCTGTTCATTGCGTGTTTCCATTTGACAAGTTTCTCTTCCTGAACCTGTATTGCTTCTTTAGGAAGCTTTAGCTGGCCCATTCCAGGAACCATCTCAAGCAAGGAACCTAAAGTGCCCATTTTGCTCATTGCTTCCATTTGCTGATAAAGATCAATAAGATTGAAGTCTCCTTTCATCAGTCGTGCTTCCATATTCTTGGCTTGGTCTTCTGAAACTGCATTTTGCGCTTTTTCAAGCAGTGCAGTTAGGTCTCCCATTCCTAAAAGCCGGCCGACAAATCGTTTAGATTCAAATGTTTCAAAATCGTCAATCTTTTCTCCAGTGCTGATAAATTTCACAGGTGCGTTGGTGGTTGCGCACGCACTCAATGCGCCTCCACCTCTCGCAGTTCCATCCATTTTAGTAATAACCACTCCGGTAATGCCGCAGTGCTCTTGGAATGCATCTGCCTGAACCTTTGCAGTCTGGCCTATATCAGCGCTCATTATCAAAAAGGTCTCGTCTGGGAGCACTTCGTTTTTTACAGCGATGATTTCATCAATAAGCTCCCGGCTCAGGGCATCCCTGCCTGCTGTGTCAATAATCACCACATCATATTTTTTGAGTTCATCAGCAGAATTCCGGTATATTTTTACAGGGTCTTTTTCAGTATTATCAATAATTGCTTTTATTCCTGTTCCTTTGACAAGTTGGATGATTTGCTCCATGGCTGCTGCGCGATGAATATCCAAACCCATAATTGCAACTTTCTTTCCCATTTTGGAGAACCATTTTGCGATTTTTGCTGAAGAAGTGGTTTTTCCGCTTCCGTATAGTCCTACAAGAAGAATCTTGGCTGGTTTGGCAATAGGCACAATGAATTCCTTGCTTTCTCCTCCGAGGAGTTTTGCAAGCTCTTCATAAACTATGTTGATTAGTTTTTCTTTTTTCGTAAGTCCTGTTGTTTTTTCATTTTGCACTCTTTGTTTTATTGTCTTTGAGAGTTCGTAAACGAGTTTTACATTTACATCTGATTGGAGAAGAACTCTCTGAATATCTTTAAGAAGCTCGTTAATCATTGTTTCGTCAACAAACAGGCTTTTCGCAATCTTCTGAATGGTTGATCTTATGCCCTCTCCCAGTTTTTCAAGCAGCATAGAACTGTAATCCAGCAAGCATTTATAAATGTTCTTTGTCTTGGTAGAGCATGAAATGCATCATACTTGCAGCCGGCTATGCGACACGGCTTCATCCTGTGGCAAAATACGTTCCAAAGCCATTTCTTGATGTTGGAGGCAGACCAATAATAGATCATATTGTTGAAAAGGTCAAAAAGCTGAAAGCAGATGAAATATGCGCAGTTACCAATCACCGGTTTTTTCCGATATTTGCAGAATGGGGCCGTGAACAAAATGTTAAAGTGGTTGATGACGGCACTATGAGCAATGAAGACAGATTAGGAGCAATAAAAGATCTTGTTCTTGGTATAAATGCAGTTGATGATGATGACATCTTATGTATTGGAGGCGATAACCTGTTTGAGGACATGCTTGATACTGTTGTTGGAGAAGGGAGAACACTGGGGAAGGTTGTGATAGGGCTGTATGATGTGAAAACCGCTGAAGAAGCAAAAAGGTTCGGCGTTATAACAAGTGAAGGAAGCAAGATAGTGTCGTTTGAAGAAAAACCCTCCCAGCCGAAAACAACAATTATAAGTACACTGGTTTATTATCTGCCTAAAAAATCAATCTCTCTTGTAAAAGAATTTGCAGGGCAGGGAAAGGATAATGCAGGTGAGTTAATAAAGTATCTTATGCAGAATACTGATGTTCACGGAGTTATACTTAAAGGGAAGTGGATGGATATAGGAAAGCTTGAACATTTGGAACAAGCGAGAAGGGAGTTCTATTCAGGACAATGGAAACTGTGCGAGTAGGCGGGCAGGCAGTAATAGAAGGTGTAATGATGAGAATGAAGGACAGTATTGCTATTGCTGTGAGAAAGAACAAAAAGATAGTTGTAAAGAAAGAAGAATACCGCAGTATAACAAACAAGTATTCTTTTCTAAAGATTCCTGTTCTAAGAGGGGTTGTTTTTGTTATTGAGATGATGATAATAGGTCTTAATGCGCTCACCTGGAGTGCTGAAAAACAAGATGAGGAAGTAACACAGGTAGAAACAACACTAACCTTGCTAATATCTCTCCTGCTTGCTGTTGGTCTGTTTGTGGTGTTTCCTTACTGGATTTCAGGGTTTATGTTCAAGTCAAAAACACTAAGCTTTAACATTACCGATGGAATACTTCGCTTAATTATTTTCATCGCATACATTTACGCAATCGGGCAGTGGAAGGATGTTGCCAGAATTTTCCAGTATCATGGAGCAGAGCATAAAACAGTTAACTGCTATGAAGCAGGAGAAAAACTAACAGTCAGGAACTGCAAAAAGTTCACAACATTCCACCCTAGATGCGGAACAAGTTTGCTTTTAATAATTGTTTTGCTCAGTATTGCAGTGTTCTCGTTCGTAAGCACAGGCCACTGGTATTGGAATGTCTCTTTGAGAATTCTGCTTATTCCTGCAATAGCAGGGCTTTCATATGAGCTTTTGATTCTGTGCGCCAAATACAAAAATAGCCCAATAACCAAGACAATCATGCTTCCTGGCAGGTGGACGCAAGCACTCACAACAAAAGAACCAGACGATTCACAGCTTGAAGTAGCTATAAAATCTCTAAATTCAGTAATTTACGCAGCAACCATTGCTAAAAATTATCTGAACAAATGAGGCATTTGCCCTGCAACTTAAGCACTCTGACTGTAAAGTTTAATACAGTTTAGAGCATTACTTCTCATGAGCAATGCCATTTGTTGCAGCCAGTTGCAAGCACAACGCAAACAAAATGTAATGGCTAAGTGTAATGACAGGGTAAGATACGTTCAAATAATGAGTCAAGCCACTATGGCTGTAAGAAAATAATCACACCATCTTTTATACGTATTAGCAAGTGCTGGCACGAGAGCTGCAAAAATAATAATCAATAACTGCATTTAGTTTAGCACAATTCAGTTGACAGCACCTAAAACCAAAAGATTAATAAGTTGTGCGCTTGCACGCATGGCCATGTCTTATGTATTATTATTAATACCTGAGAAGAGTTTGCGCGATAGGATATGGGCTGAGTCTGGCAGGCCACGAATTTTTAATCCACACATCCCTATTATTGAGGTTAATGGTAATTTCAGCATAGTTCATGCAACAACTGCTGCGTTGGCAGATACGATTGACCAGCTTAAAGTAACACTAAACCCTGATGCAGCTGATAAAAAAATCCGTGCAGAATCACTTGCTGCACTCTGCGAAACAACACATGAGGCAATGTATACTATTACTAAGCAGGTTTTTAGCGGAGAACTCAAAAGAGATTATGGCCAGAAAGGCACTTGTGTTGCGCCTGAGAATGGCTGGTGTGCTGAATTCATTGCAAAAGTGCTTTATTTGTTTGAAGTAGAAAAAGGAGAATACTCTCTCAGAGCGTCTTTTCCATTGAAAAACCTTATAAATTCCTGATGTTATCGTTATGTAATGAAGGCAATAGAGAAAGCATTAAGAGAATTGCGCGCAAGTGTATTAGGGATGATTCTTGCCCAACGGCTTGTGGATTGTTTGGTTGCCTTTCTGCTCGTGTTCATGATAACTGTGCTTACAAATATTAGCTGGCTGTTCAGTTTTATTCCTGCAGGAATATACCTCATTGCCCATCTTTACAACGGTTTTAGAGAAGCAAAACTGGCAGAGGTTGAGGCGAAAGTTCCTGAAATGCAGATGCAGTTACGAACTGTAGCAGACAATGTTAATATAGACAATCCTGTTGTAAGAGAACTCCAGGAAGACGTGCTTGAGAGAATGAGACGCGTTAAGATGTCTGCTTTTGTTCATTTTGGAAGAATGGGATTGCGTGTTATAACTCTTATAGCACTAAGTTTTGCAATAATCTTTGTGAGCGCAGCAGACGTGCAATTTATTGACCTTCCAAAAACAATTGAAGCAGTGAAGAACTCCCAACTACGCTCGGCTTACAATATCAATGAGAGCTTACTTGAAATTCTTGAAAATGAATCAGAATACAAGTATGGCAACAGAAGCGTAGCAGAGCTCGGCTATGAAGAACTACAACTGAAAATAACCCCGGTACAAAATGAAGTTGAAATAGGAAAAGTATTACCTCCTGAAGAAAAACGATTCCAGGAAAGCCGCGCACAAGTTGGGAAGCCACAAAAAACAGGTGGCGCATACCAAGAATCTGAGAAAGTCAAACAAAACTATAAATTAGTCCAGAAATATTTCACCGGAATAAGCAAATCCGATTAAACCAGCCAAAGATAAAATATAGTTATTGCTAATTCCTTTCTTAAATGAAGTTATAATTTATCAGCCGCCCTTGCTAAAAACACGCTAAACAAATGGCATATTTGCCCTACAGTTCTTGTGCTCTGACTGCGAACTTTAATGTGCTCAACTGTTTATTTGTCTTGAGCAATACCCTTTGTTGCAGCCGGTTGCAAACACAGTGCAAGCAAAAGGCAAGGGCTTGGTGTGACGACAAGAAAAGATACGTTCAAGTCATGAGTCAAGCCACAAGTGCTGCAGAAACGTAGTATCATCTTACACTCCTATTTTTTTGAGAGAGTTGGAGAAAATAACCACACATTCTTTGATAAGCTTAGCCACTAGAGGATGGCTCAGTTGGAACGGCAAATATGATTTCAGAACGCAACCTTCCTCTACCCGGAGGAACTATATACCCTAGCGTCTTTCCGTCAAAAAACCTTTGGTGAACATCTAAGCCCTCATCTATCAATAAAACACTTACTGCCCCTTCTCCTATCATGTTTTGAGCCATTGCCTCAAGCGTCTGCCCGACTCTGCCTGCTTTTCCACCTGCTGCAGCAGCAATAATCTGGCCTGTTGAATTAAGCCCTAGCATGGTGTATGGGTAAACGTTTCTTTGAAGAAATATTTGTATTAGATTATCATTATCTCTTACAACACGCCACTGTCCTCTTTGAACGATTGCTTGTTTAAGATCTGTTATTTCTGTATAACCACCGCCTGTAGGTGCTTTCAACGCTGCCTTAATTAAAGATAAACTAGCGCCCATGAAATCAAACTGTCTGTCAAGAATTATTGGCTGAGTAAGCGCCTGACGGAGAATATTTCTTTTGTTTTCTCTGGTCATTTCCCGCTCTCCAAACCACACATCATCCCTTCTTGTTTCTCCAAATAATGTGCGGGGATATTCTGCCTGTTCAATAGCTCCATAAGCAGCCAAACTATCTTTCGGGTTTATATTCGGAAGCCGGAACACGTGCCGTATATCTTCAAACTGTTCTATTATGTCATCAAGCCCTATCAATTCACCATTCTCAACTAACTGCTGCCCGAACACAGCAAACTCTATATCCTTAATAATATTCACTCCATTGCTGTCAATCACTTCATTACTCTGTACGTTGAATCTGAGTTTTTCAATAGAATATTTCGTAACTGGTCTGTCGTTCTCTTTTGGTTTCTTGCGCTTGACGAAACAGGTGTATTCTCTCTTCTCAACCTGTTCATCCCTCCTGTAAATGAATTGTGGTTTTTCAGAATATTTAGAATCAACATAGGCAACAAACCACGAGTTCATTGTCAGATTCCCACAACCCTGCATGCCAAGTATTTGCATCTTAGGATAAGTGCCACCAAACAAATCTTGATAATTAGGCGTATTCCACAACTCAGAAAGCCATGCTTCGTATTCTGCACCTATCCCAGAAGGCATAACCCTTTTCGATAAAAACTCCCTGAGCGGGATTGCTACTTCTTTCTCAAGCTCTTTATCAGGAACACCTTTTTCTTTCAGCCATGCTTTCAGAATTGATTTTGCTTCAATTAAAACGCTGTTGTCATCAATAAGATACGTGCCGCGTCTTTGCGCTTCAGGATTTGTCACTCGTTTGTTATGAGTGTATATGTCCCACGTCCAGGGAGAACCAATGCCATCTCTTTGAATTCCTAATGAGCATATTTCAGTCCCTTTTGAGTAAAGTAAGTAAGCATCCTCGCCTTTTTCAGTGTCATAAGTGATAAAGCCCGTTTTTATTATGGTGGGAGGTTTCGCAGGCATTTTTTTTGGAATTGACATTAAAGAATATAAACATTTCGCTATTCCAGAATAGTCCTCCTTATTGTTTACTCGCCAATGCCAAATGTGCCAAAAGCATGAAGAGCAGCGACAGCACAAGATAAACCAGCAAAATATACGTCAGCATGATGTAAAAAAAGTCCTGCGGAAAAGTCATTATCAGTGTTGATGTTGATGAGAATTCATAATTTCCCTGCGGAAAAAAAGTATAATGAAACCCTGCAAAACTCTGCTGAAAAAAGCCCAATAATAATGAAAGAGGAATTGCTAACAGCATGCCATACGCAGTAGAACGTTTTATTAGTTTCATGACCTGCTCCTTGTCGTGTTTTCTTGACACAAAAAACAAGCCAGGTATCAGTAAAATCAGAACAACATTCAATCCGCGAATAATCCCCTTAACATCACTCATGTGATTTCTTTCCCTTTCAGTGATTTCTATATCCAGCACCCGGGAGTACGTGAAATACTCAACAAGCTTTAATGCAGTCGTATCATCATAAATTGAGCCGGATTTTTTGAATGCGCGCTCATACAATTGTGGAGTGTACAAAACAATATGCACACTAATCAATAATGTTGTCAGAGCCAACAACGCATAAATTCCTCTCATATAATTGCGATAATCGTAAGCTTTATAAATCTTGATTGATTGAAAAATACTCAGACAGCCATGGAATGCAATGCTTTTCTGCTGTCTGCTAAAAAAATGACACTAGAAGATTTTGAGCTATACAAACGACTGGAAGGACTTGATGATACACTGAAAGAGGACGCTATTTCCCAACTTCCGAGGTATCAGGGCTTTGTTGCAGCCAGAAGCGGCAAACAACTTGAGCTGAAAGATTGCCCGAATCCGCCAAAATACACATTAGGATACATTCTAGGAATGCGAACTAAAGGTAATGGTTCAAGAATAAGAAGCACGTACAAAAGACCGCCTAAGAAAGGATAGCTTTATTCAGGAAGTGTGCAGCCTGATGACTGGCTTAATGATGCTAAAGACATCTCGCCTTCTGTTCTTTTCCCATTAACTTCCCATGTAGGATAAGCATTTATTTTTGCATCAATGCATGCAGGTGTTTGTCCTGAAGAAGTTGCGCATTCTACATAATTAATGTGTTTAAAGCTTTCTCCGAACATTTCTTTCTGAACATTGCAATGCCCGCACCAGAAAGCACCATACATTTTAACGCCCTTTGATGTAAGACATTGCGCAAAATCATCAAGAGGAGCGTTTTCAGGGCTATTCCTCTTAAATTCAAACAAAACAAATACTGCCATCACAATTACAGCAATTACGGCAATCACGAGCAGTTTATTAACCATTACAGTAGATGTAACGCTTTCTTATTTAAATGTTTACCAAAAAAGTAACGTAATTCAGAACATAAATACTTCACAGTCAGAGCACAAGAGCCGTAGAGCAATAAGTTCATTTACTCAAGTATTTTTTAGCAAGGACACATACTTATTTATTAATTAGCAAATTTTAAATTCTCTGCCATAACTGAACTATTGTTCGTAAAGAACATAAAGCCCTTCGTCTTTTTCATCTCTTTTTACGCGCCCATGTTGATCCAGTATTTCTGAGTAAATACATTCTCCGTTACTGCCAATCTCAAAAAGAGACATTATTTTTCTTACTCCGGGTATTGTTCTTTTTGGTTTTTCTTTTGAGCGTTTAGAGTAGTTTTGGCTGGTGTTATACTCGTGCGCGCTCATATAAGCTGCCGTGAACTTTCTGGATTTTACAAAATTAATTAGTTCTTCTTCCACATATTCAACTGTTTCTGTCAATGCATTCGCAGGATTCATTGAAGCAGATAGTTCTAAACTATTGCATAATAGGACATGAGTTAGTATAGAATTTCCATTGTCATCTGTTCCTCTGAATGCTAGCACTATTCCAACACGCCTGTTTTTTGCTTCTTTTGTTTTTTGGGTTATGTTAAAGACGTATGTGGCATTATCTGCTATAATGTGCGGAAGACAGTATGCATTTCCTATAATTTTTGAAGTGTCATACACTCCGATACAGCATCCGCCGTCGTTACCAAAGCGAACATCAAGCGGGTCTTTTTCAGAAAGTGATAACTCGTATTCAAGTTCCTGACCTGGCTTTATTTTTTCTGACAAATGCGTTCTTTTAAATACGTCAATTTGTTCTTGCAGGGCAGTTATTTCATTCTCTTGTTTGCCAAAATTAAAAAATCTTAGATCTTCAGTGAAAAGTAGTTCTGATCCGGAGTTGATTGCTGAATTAAAAACAGTGTCAATAAAGTTCCTTTCTTTTTCGTATTCTTCTTTTACAATGTCAAATACCTCTCTCAGAACCAGCAGGGTTTCAGTATGTGGTTTAACGAACATATCCATACCTGCGTATGGCATATCGTCATCATCAATATCCAGATGCTCGCTGACTTTTACTTTGAAATCAACCATTATATCTTCAAGCAAGCCAATCCTTATTTTTCGTGATTTGCTCTTTTGTTTTTTTATTTCTCCTACTTCTTTTCGGGAAGTGAGATACATTTTCTTCAGTTCATCAAAAATACCGTTATCACTCTGTTCAACAATTGCGTCAAACTTTTGTTTTATTGGTGTAATATTCTCCTCTTTAGCAGCTACGATTACTTTTAAGGATTTTTCAGCTGCCCAGTTTTCTTGCGTAGGGCACTGGGGATTGTACGCTTGTCTGTATTCTGTTAGTGTTTGGTTTGCTTTGGCTTGGAGAAGCTCTAAGTATATGTCATTTTGATTTGAGTGTCTAAACAGAAACCTTCTTTTAGGATCCTGCAACCAGTTCTCAATCTGTTGTTTTTCCGGGGATGATGCGAGCGTGCTTAAAGTAAGTAATCTTAGTGTTATTTGTTCAATGTTTTTCTTAACTTCCGGAGGTGCTTTGGCAATAGCATTTATGTCTGCGATTTCTTCTCTTATAAAATTATCTTCACTTGTTCTTGCCAAACTATCTCGCGTATCTTCATCGCACAAACCTTGTTCAACTAAGCCCTCTAAAGCGTCTGCTATCCCATCCATATGTAACTTTATAATAGTACCCTTTTAAGGTTTCTCTAAACAAGTAAGTCGTGAGAAAGGTTTTGATAAGTGCCAAGCAAGGTGCTTGGCATATTGCAATAAACAAAGTCAATCAATGGGGTTGAAGGGATTTGAACCCTCGACCACACGCACCCCAAGCGTGCATTCTACCAAGCTGAACTACAACCCCGTTCATAGATGTAGTATTCAAAAGGTTTAAAAACCTTTATTCTTTGAAAAATCGTGTCGAGTGGGATGAAGTCAAAGGAGATTATAATAAAGGAACTTGAACGTCTTAAGAATAATCACTACTGGATTTTTCAGGCAGAACCATCTTTGCTATACAAAAGTGCAAAAACTCTTATGGAAGAAAGAATAAAAGCACTTGAATGGGTTCTTGAGTCAGAGAAGTGAGTAGGTTACTCAGCAAGGTCGGTATTTTTATTCAAGAATGCTCAGAATGCCATCGCTTACTGGTTCGTCAATATCAACAATCACCCCATCTCGCCTGTCAGGGAAGATTTCGTGTTTAACATTTGCATCTTTGAGAAAACCAGCGAATTTAGTGTAGGTATCTTGAGAAATTTCCCGCAACAACCCGCCACAGTTCAGAAGGTATGCTGTGCTTTGTTCTGTGTGTAATGAAAGGACTTTTTTGTTGACTTTAAAATCAGAAAGTTCTCCGCCAATGACTGCTTCAAACAGGACTTTGTTACCGTCCGCGTTCAGCTGGAACTGCAGCTGATAAGTTTTGCAAACATGTATGAAATTAATGTCAGAACCGGGTGAAGAAAGATAGTGCTGGAATTGTCCATCATATTTTCTGAAGCATTCTAAAGCACGATGCAGCTCAAGCAGTTCGCTTCTTTTTATTTCCCTTTGCGCTTTTCCAGCTAATACAGCATGCTTTTCTTTTGCAACGCTTAATTTTTTTTGAACTATATCATAAAAGTAAACATCAATCTTTGTAGGAGTTCGCTCGAACTGGAATTGTGTGTCGTTCACAATTACCGGCTTGTTTTTTGAAAGAGTGTCAGCAAGTTCAGCTAATTGCTGCTCAAAATCAGGGTTCTCAGGAATAGCGTCAAACTCTTTTGCTTTATCAATGCGTTCCCATACTGTCTTTTTCAGCTCTGACAGTGGTGTGTTGGGATCCAGAATGTCCCATTCCTTTCTTTCATATTTTGCAGCACCTGAATGTTGGTATTCCTGAATCAGTTCATTGCGTAGTTTTGCCTCTTTTTGAGTTGCAGTCATGTATTTCTCAGACGAGGGTCTTCCACAACCTGCCAATGCCAAAGCCGCGATTAAACACACAAGCCGCATGAGCATATAATACGTGCTTTGCTTAAAAACACGTGCGTAACATTTTTATACTTGAGCAGTTTTACTTGTATAATGGCGTATGATGGCAAAGCAGTATTGTTGTTTTTGCTAGTCGCCATAATTTGTGCGAAGTGAGACCCAACTTCGGTTGGGAACTCTATTCGCAAAGAATTCTTAACTAAAGTTGGCATAGCACAGGAGGAAAAGAAGATGGAAGTGAGTGAATATTGCTGGAGGGCTACGCCAAAAGGGCAACAGCACACCAGTGCAGAAGAGCTTGAAAGTGTAGTAAGAGAAGCTGTAGAAAGACATGGAAAAAGATGGAAAACTGCTTGTGTAGTTGTGACAGGCATGAATGGGACAAAAGCAGTTTACGTGAAAACTCCACTGGAGTTTATCGCCAATAGAATTAATTTCTGGCGGGTTTATTCAAGAACGGCAGTTTTCGGGCTTGTCCCTGCAAATCCGGAAGATTTGAAAAGCCGGACAGAAGGTAGTGCAAACAACACAGCCGAAGAGGAGGACTTGTCCAACTGGTTTTATCATCAGCGAGGTTACGGGTTCGGGGACTAAACTTTATAAGCCAACTATTTTTTTATTTTTTTATGACATTTGGTCTGAGCATCAAAAACAATAATCCTCCACTATATGCCAACCATATTGTCAAACATCTTGTAGGACTTCTGGGAGCAGATGTTGGAGCAGTTACTGATGCAGAATTCAGCGATTCGCAAGCAAAATTTTTGATTAAAACTAAGAGCATTAACTGCCCTGAAAATGCAGGCGTGTCGCTTGAAAAAGTTGAAAAGGCCAAGGCAGGATACTGGTGCACACTTTCGCTTGACGAAGGATGCACAATAAACTTTGAACTTGACACAACTCAAAACAAAGGGATACATTCTCTTCTAAGCACGCTTTTAAACCCTGCACAACCATTAGAAACACGTCCAAAACTTAGCTTTCGTGACATAGAATTAGACGTACCTCATGAAGTGTATGTCCGTTTGAATTATAAAACTCCATTACAAGCGTGGCATGGAATGCCCTTACCCTACGTAAGCTCTGCAAACATTAAGATAGGCAGTGTGATGCTTGGCTGGCCAAGAACTACAGGCACAGCTATGCCTAATCCGTGCGGAGTGGAGTTGTATTCTGATGGAGAAGGACACGGTTGCGTAGTTGAAAAAATGAAGAGGGAGTTAATCAATAGAGCCATTGCGCGCAGTGAGAAATTCAATTTAAAAGAACGTCTGCTTTTGCTTGAAGACCGGCTCACAGAAACCGGGCAGCTTACATTAAAATCTCTGGCTGAAATTGAGACATGCCTGCTAGAAGCAGAAAATGCATATATGCCTGACTTGAGAGACAGATACGTGGAATTTTTGGTAGAAGGAAAAATACCAGTTATAGCACTCACGAGAATACCGCATCTTTACGATCATTCGCTGGAAACTGCCAAAATAACTCTGCACTCCTGCGTTTTTTATGCAGATAGAGCAAAATTAGAAATACGTGTGCCACAACATCTTGAGAATGCAGCACGAATTGCAGCGCTATTACCAGAAGGGCGAGGTAAATTAGGCATAGAATTCTGTGTTCCCAAAAAAAAGCAGGAATACTAAATCAAAGGGCGCTGTCAACTCAATTGTGCTATTATTTTTTCAGCTCTGGCGCTCTCCCTGTAAAACTTAAAGCGAGCTTTCTTCTTGATTGACCAGAGCAATACATCAGTAGCTCAGCATACACAAGCCCGCACAGTCTGCTGCTAAAGATTAAGAATAAGATAGTATACTCATTTCTAAGCACAGAATGGCTGACTTAACAAAAATCAAAGCAACCTTTTTATTCCATTGATAACACATGACTATCATGAACGTATTCAGCGTACCATTTTCAGGCGGCAGCTTGGGAAAGAATGACGGTTGTGAAAAAGCACCGCAGGCAATACTTTCAAACATGCCTTCACTAAATTGTGCTAATAACAAAGTAGTTATAACAAACAATGATGTTGTTGTGTTTCCATTGGATTTTCCAGCAACACAGTTAAATATTATCAAAACTGTTAAATTTCCCTCAATAATTCTTGGCGGAGACCACAGCATAACTTATGCTTCCTTTAAAGCATTTGCAATGCAGCACACTAATGCTGCTTTGGTGGTTTTTGACGCTCATCCTGATCTAATGCAGGAATTTGAGACACCAACACATGAAAATTATCTGAGAATGCTCGTGTCAGAAAGCATATTGAAGTCCGGTAATCTCGTGATTCTCGGCATACGCGCAGTTGATGAAGAAGAACTAAATTATCTTAGAGAAAAGGGAATAAAATATTATTCAGCAACAGACTGCGTAATGCGTAAGGAGGATATTTGTGATGAAGCAATGGCGTTTGTCAAGAATGCTAATGCATTATATCTCAGTATTGATATTGATTGTGTTGATCCTGCATTTGCACCTGCAACAGGTTATCCTGAACCCGGAGGACTATCATCAAACGATATTCTTTACTTTATCAGTAGATTCAGAATGATGAAAAACTTTAAAGGAGGAGACATTGTTGAGGCAAATCCTTCTAAAGATATCAACAAAATAACCTGCAAACTAGCTGCAAGAATCCTAGCAGACCTTTGCTAAAAAGTAAAAATCCCCACAGCAAGCTGCAGGGTATTAAACCTATTTTTCGTAAATAATATGTAACGCCATAATTTGTCAGCAGCCATTGTGCTCTGGCTGCGAACTTTAACGCAGGTTTACGTATTCCTTGTCATTAGCAATACCTTTTGTTTGCACCCTATTGTGCCACTATTGTTAATTGTTGCCAGCACAAGATTAAAGCCACATATTTTTGCTTAATAAGCTCTGAAATGCGCAGGGCCAAAATGCCTACTTTAATACTATGAAGTGGTGACAAATGGTAAGGTTTAAAAGCTATCCGTCTATCTATACTCCCAAGATGGACTATCGTTCAAGAATAGAAGCGCTTGCCAAGTACATAAATAGGAATTTCATAGCTGAAGCAAGCACAGATATATACTGTGAAAACCCGCCTATAGACCTTATACTTGCTACTAAAGAAAGTGAGAGAAGACGACTATGCCCTGTTACAACAACCATGCTTCTTCTTAACACACTATTAGGCAATAATACCTTAATTGAAGGTGGTTCTGGAACAGGTAAAACAGTGCTTTCCAGTGTTGTCGGCTCAATGCTTTACCAACTTCCAATAGAAGTTTTTACGTGGAAGAAAATCATTGGAAGCCCCGGAGCAACTGTAAACGAAATCTAC
>JACQMV010000009.1 GCA_016203395.1 Candidatus Woesearchaeota archaeon
TGTTTCGTTTGCTATATGAGGAAGAATTTACTATTTTTATATGATTATTAGATTCTTCCGCTATAGTTTGAATTTATTTTTTGTTGTCACACCCGGCCCTTATCTTTTGTTTGCGTTGTGTTTGCAACAGATTGCAACAAAGGTATTGCTTATTAGAATTAATACTTCAAATTGCGTTAAAACTCACAGTCAGAGCACATGGGCTGTAGGGCAAATGTTTTAATTATTCAGAAAATTTTTAGCAGGGTCAGCCGAACATTCTTAGGTGTTCATTGTCTTGTGATTCGCTTGACTTTAGCTTTTCAAAAGCGGCTAGAAAATCTTCGTGTTGGATTTCTTTGCGGTTCTTTCTAATGGCAAAATATCCTGCTTCAGTGCACAAATTCTTTATGTCTGCACCGCTGAAGTTTTCGGTTTTTTTCACTAATTCGTCCACGCCTATACCTGAAACTTTCATCTTTTCAAGGTGTACTGAAAAAACTTCTTTTCTTGCGTAATCGTCTGGTAAAGGCACTTCAATTAATCTGTCAAGGCGTCCCGGTCTGACGATAGCAGGGTCCAGCAGCTCTTTTTTGTTCGTGCAACCGATTATTTTGACGTTTTCCAGATTCTTAAAGCCGTCTATCTCAGATAATAATTGCATGAAAGTTCGTTGCACTTCTCGTTCGCCGCTTGTTCCTATATCCACTCTGGTCGCAGCAATAGCGTCAAGTTCGTCAATAAATACAATGCTCGGGGCGCGTTCTCTTGCAAGCTGGAACATTTCTTTGACCAGTTTTGCACCTTCGCCAATGAATTTCTGCACTAGTTCTGAACCAACAACTTCAATAAATGTGCTTTTGGTGGACTGGGCAACTGCCTTAGCCAATAGGGTTTTTCCAGTTCCTGGAGGACCATGAAGTAGTATTCCTTTTGGCGGTTCAATACCGAGGTCAACAAACAATTCTGGTTTGATAAGCGGAAGCTCAATGACTTCTTTTATTTCTTTTTCTTGTTTTTTCAAGCCGCCGATATTTTGCCAGGTGATTGTTGGTTTTTCAACAATAACAAAACTTTCAACATCAAAGCGCTTGCTGGATGCGATTTTGTCTACAATTGTAAGGTTCTTTTGTTCTGCTAAAACTCCATCTCCCGGGAGTAACTGTCTGCAGTTATTAGCAACATCAACCAAGAATTCATTGCCGTTTGGCAGGCGGATTAAAGCCCTGTCTCCGATAATTTGTCTGACTTCACATGCAATAAGCGGGTTTCTTCTGAATTTTTCTAGTTCTTTTTCTAAGTTTTCTAAGCTTTCACGTAGGAAACGGTTTTCTTGTTCAAGACCCGAAGCATCAGCAGCATAACCATACGCAACACTTTCTAATTTATTAGAACCCATGAAAAATTGGTTATGCACTCGCATATATAAATATTACCCAAAAAAAAAAGAAAATGAGAAAAAAAAATTTATTGCTCACCAAATTCTTCAGAGTCTTCTTCAGAACTGTCTTCTTCGGAATCTTCTTCAGAGGATTCTTGAGACCCGGATTTATCCTCGGTTTTTGGCTTTTCAGCGCCTTTGCCTACAACTTCGGCAAAGCCAACTTTGCGAAGAACCTTTGTAATCTTAATATGAACGTTGTCCCCTTCTTTGACTCCGGGAACAAACAACACAAAGCCGTTCTTCTTTGCAATTCCGTCTCCTTTCTCTCCAACTGCCTCGATGGTAACATCGAGTTCCTCACCTACATTCACTGGCGCTCTTGGCGCAAACCTGTCATTACTTCTTCTTTCTCTAAACACTTTTTTCACCTTCCATATGTATTATAGTGCTTTCGCACAACACTACACAATAGGGACAGTATATAAAGGTATGCCAAAAACGCAAGTAATAATTTACCGGGTAGTTAAAAAAAATATGGGAGTATTTGTTCATAATTACTCCGCCGCTTGCGGTGATGGGGCGATCTACAATTAATGATCAATGGTAATTATGGACTTTAAAATTCCCTACTACTAATATAATACCTCGCACCTTGGGGTGGCTGGGAATTTTCTTTTTTTAGCAGCGTTCATGGCTTGACTTTTTTATGTGGCTTTTTGCTGATTATTTCTCTTTAACATCAGCCAAGGATAGGCACTGGTTTATGGGTGTGTTTTTTCGTTACTGGAGTATTTTTTGAAGCCAGCTGAAAAATCCGCTTTTACTTTGTTCAGAAGCTAAAGGCAGTGTATTTCCTTTTTCATCAAGTCCTGTGACGATTTCTTTGTTTTGCGTAGATAGTTGGCAGCTAAGAGTCATGTTTGTACTGGCTCCTAGAGTAATTATTGCGTCTTGTCCCGGATTAATGCAATTCTGGCCGTCCCAGCACTGGTCTGTCTGGCAGCATCCTTGTGTTCTTTCATCAATATTTGCTTCAGTTACAGGGCTTTTTTTCAGCATGAAATACTTTCCTTTTTCAGTATCTTCTAGCGTTCTGAATTTTTCATCACACAGATATTCTTCGTTTCCTGCGCTTATGACAGTGCACTGTTGAAGGTAAGTGATTAAAGGGCTGTTGCTTTCTTTTGTGACGAGTTCTGCTTTTTCAGCTTTGCTTTCGGTGTCTGTTAGTATTCTTTGTGGGTTGGTTATTCTGATTGTTGAGGATATTTTTTTTATTTCTCCTGTGCAGCAATACACGTGTGTGTCCCCGACTCTGTAGCCGTGTTTTCTTTCTACTCCGCACACGAATTCGTTTTGTTCACATTCTTTTACAGGGCCTCTTTTTGATTTTCGTACAATGCCAGCATCGCAGCAATATAGTGTATAATATTTTTTCAGATTGGCTTGGTAGCGCAAGCCGCAGCCAACTTCATTGGCTTTGCAAAGCATTGGCTTGTTTTCTTGCACAGTAAAAACATAATTTGATTTTTCTTGAGTGGTTTCAATTTTGTCATTGTTGTTTTGTCCAAACAAATCGCAGCAAGAGAAGCCAGAGAGGAAACTATTTTCTTGTTGTGCTGGGGTTTGTGCTTTGTTTATTCCGCCAGGAGTTTGTTGTATTAGTGGGGAGTATTTTGGTTTGCAGATTGCTTGACCTTGCTTGCACGCGTCTGTATGCCAGTTGTTTTCGTTGGCTGGTTTGTCTTTTGTTCTGGTGAATTCTTTGGGCTGTGCTTGGCGAACAGTTTCTGCACGAATAGATGTCTTCTCATCGTCTGTTTGAACAACTACTTTGGTGTTTTCTTTCATGTTGCTTAATGAATCGCTTTGTTCGCAGGCAACTAGCTTTCCGCCTATGTTCAGCACATTATTGGCGGCGATTGCTTCATTGTTTAGAACTTGTTTTCCTATAAAACATGCTGCGTTTGTTGTTTTTCCTTCGCACCTAAGTGCGCTTGAAACATCTCCTTGTCCTATTTTTGTTTTTGAACATTCTATTTTAGAAGTTTTTGCATTAAAACTTTGTGTGGCTGCGCAGCAGGCGTTGTCAATCAGTAGTCCTCCTTCTTTTTTGCAAGCGACTTGATTATTAAAGCACTTGCCGACTACTTGTCCTTGGTTTTCAAACATGCACCCATCGCACACTAGTGTGGAGGTTCCGTCGCATTTTTCAGCGCCGTTTTTATTGCATGCGCATTTTTGGTATTTAATGTAAATATCTGCGTTTGCTCCTGACTTAATGCCCAATGCTTGTTCAGTGCCTTCAAAAGAGATAGTGTTTTTGCCTTTTTTTAGTTTGTTTCGTATATCTTGGTTTATATAATAGCTCTGGTGTTTTGACAGTCCATTTTTAGAAACCGCTTCTTCTTCATTAACAAAAACGTTGAGACCGCCATCTCTGGCATAAACTGCGCGTATTTCTGCTTTTTCAATGTTTTTTGGAGGAACGGGTATGTTGATTATTTTGGTTCCTGAAACTGGTGAATTAGTAAAAAGGTTGACATCTGTTTTAATAATCCATCCTTCAATAATGACTGTGCTGTCTTTTTCAGTTGTTTGCATGCCTAGGCGCGGGTCGAAAGCAATCACTAGTTGGGACAATAATAAAAACAAAAAAATAATCCTGCGCATAACGCACAGGTAAGAAATCGCGTATATAATCCTTTCGTGGCATTTACGCGTCTTTTATACCTTGTTCTTCTACCATGAATACTGCTTCGCTTTCAGGAAGATTTGGGCTATCTACCATTTTTGCCACTCGCGATCCTTTTTTTCCGCGACGCAGGTACAGCCGATACGTGCTGTTGTGGGCAACAATGTGTCCTCCGATTGCTTCAGTAGGGTCTCCAAAAAAGACATCAGGTCTTGCCATTACTTGATTGGTGACAAATACCGCTATATTGTATTTATCAGCAAGTCTTGCTAGTGCACGCATGTGCTTGTTGATTTTTTGTTGCCTGTCTGCTAAGGTGCCTCTTCCTAGGAATTCTGCTCTGAAGTGGGCAGTTAATGAGTCAATAACAACTACTTTTACAGGCAGTCCGTGTTTTTTTATTAGGTCTTCTATTTTTTCAGCCAGAAGCATTTGGTGGTCTGAATTGAACGCTCTGGCAACGCGTATGTTTTTCAGGACAATGGCAGGATCTAATTCTAGTCCTTTTGCTATTTGCGTGATTCTTTCTGGTCTGAAGGTTCCTTCTGTATCAATAAATACTGCGCCGCCTCCAGCACCTCCTTTTTCCAAAGGAAGCTGGCATCGTACACTTAAGACGTGTGCCATTTGGCTTTTTCCAGAACCGTACTGACCGTATGCTTCTGTGATGGCGCTCGTTTCAACACCTCCGCCTAATAGCTTATCAAATTCTTTGGAGCCAGTGCTGATCTTGATTGCTCGTTCTCTGCGCTTGAGCAGGTCATCGCCTGATTCAAAAGTTACTTCAATATTGGCGCGTGCTATTGCAACGACTTTTTTAGCAGTTGCTTCGCTCATTTCTGTTACGCCTACAAGTTCAGATGGTGTAGCAACAGCTAAGCTTAGTAAGTCAGAATAGCCAGCTTGTTCTAGTTTTTGAATAGTAGCAGGGCCAATACCCGGAAGGTCTGCAATAGACTGCACTTTTTTAGGTAAAATTGTTACTTCTATTTTTGGTTCTTCTTCCACAATTTCTTCAGTGGTTTCTTCTATAAATTCTTTTCTCATTTTCCGTCCTCCGGTTGCATTGTGACAAACTTAAATGCTTCGCCTAATACAAGTGTTGCTTTTGGAAGATCATTAGCCCTTAATGTGCTCGTGTTTTTCCAATTGCCTTCTTTGTCTTTATACGATCTGTCCAAAGAAACAGTGTAATATTCTCCATTTTCTACAATGTTTTTCCAAACATTTGCTCTTATAGCTCCTGCTTTAAATTTTTTTGCCGGTCCGTTCGTTCCTTGTTCCATACGTCCTCCTTACGCGAATGCGTAATAAGCCATTACAAGAAATCCGGTCTTATATGCTTCATTAGCAATTGTCCAGTGTCCAGTGGCAAAAATTAAGCAGCCGGTTATGCAAATACGCTTCATGATTTTTCTAAAGACGCCCTGATTGTATTGTTTAGTATTTGCCTCGCTTCTGCCAGTAATTATCAAAGAATATTTTGTTCTTTTCCTATAGTGCTTGTGGCTTGGCTCATGATTTGAAATTGTCTCATCTTGTCATTATACTTGGTTCGTACTATGTGCTTGTAACTGCTAATACCTGTCAAAGAAGGTGTTGTTATTTCCTAGCAGCCCTTGTGGCTTGATGAGTAGTTTGAATGTATTTTGTTTTGTTGTCACACCAAGCCCTTACCTTTTGTTTGCAATGTGTTTGCAGCCGGCTGCAACAAATTGTATTGCTCGTGACAGGTAATACTCCAAATTGCGTTAAAGTTCACAGTCAGAGCACAATGGCTGCTGATAAGTTATAACTTAATTTTAAAAAATAGGGAAAACTAAGGTAATTTAAGAAAGGGTTCGCAAGGGCTGCAAAACAAATGCAAAATAAGTCAAGTGTGTTTTCCGCGATTGTTAGTGGCATTATCTGATTAGGGTTTGAGCCATCTTGCTTCCCAATAGCACACTCCTAGTTCGTCATCAACAATGGCTATTAACAGTTTTTTTCTTGTGCTATGTGCTACTCTATTTTTTGCTGCGAATTCGTGCCATGTTAGTGTTTCGCTTTCGTGTGCAGGGTACACAACCCATTTTGCATGTGCTTGTCCGGGTTTTGTTCCTTTACTGTATACTCTGAATGTGCCTCCGAATTTTAGTGCGGTTTTTACAATGTATCCTTTTTCTTTTAAGTCTCGGTATACTGCGTAGCTTACCCAGAATGCTTTGTTTTTGCGTTTTTTTATTGGCTCTGCTTTTGTGTTTAGAATGACTATTTTGGTTTTTTCTTGCAAGTATGTTGCTTCATACATGCTTAGTTGTATTCTTCCATCAGCAAGTATTGTTCCGTAACCATGTTCATTTAGCTCTCTGGCTTCATTGCTTGCTTCGGTCAGGATTCTTGATTTTTCTGCGTAAGCATTCACTGCCATTACCGAATAATTTAAAAGCGCGTTTTATAAGCTTATGGGTATGGAGCTTATTTTTTTGGGAACAGGCGCAATGATGCCTACTAAGGATAGAAACACTGCTGCAATAGTGCTTGAGTTTAAGGGAGATTATTTTTTATTTGACTGCGGGGAAGGCACTCAGAGGCAGATGCGGCTTGCAGGACTTTCTTTGGCTAAGATTTGTAGGATTTTTATTACGCATTGGCATGGGGACCATGTTTTAGGTCTTCCCGGGCTTATTCAAAGTTTGGGTGCTTCTGAATATTGTAAAACCCTCTTGATTTATGGTCCTTCGGGCTCTAAGACGCTTTTTGAAAGTATGATGTCTGGTACGCTTTTTGATTTTAGTGTTCCTGTGGAATATGTTGAAGTTCGTCAGGGTATGATTGTGGATTCTGAGGAATATAAAGTAGAATGTGCGGTGATGAAGCATAAAGTTCCTTGTGTCGGTTACTCTTTTATTGAAAAGGATAGGCGGCGGATTAATCTTGAGTACGTTCGTAAATTAGGCATTCCTGATGGTCCGATTCTTGGAAAACTTCAGAATGGGCAAAATGTTGTGTGGAAAGGAAAAAAGGTGTCTCTTGAAGAATCTACAAAGATAATAAATGGAAGAAAAATGTCCTACATAACAGATACTGCGCCTAATAAGTCAGCAGTTGTTCTTGCTAAAAATGCTGATGTTTTGGTGTGCGAATCTTCGTTTATGAGTGAGCTTCAGGACAAGGCAGAGGAGTATTTGCATTTGACTGCTGTTGATGCTGGAAGGATTGCTCAGCTGGCTGGCGTGAAAAAGCTGGTGTTAACGCATTTTTCTCCTAGATATACGGAAATTGCGCTTATTGAAGCTGAAGCAAAAACCGTGTTTGACAAGGTTGTCGGTGCAAAGGATTTCATGAGTGTGAAAATATGAGTAGTAAGCAAAAAGGCAGTAATGCGGAAAGAGAGCTTGTTCATTTGTTTTGGCACAACGGTTGGACTGCGTGCAGAGTTGCTGGTTCTGGTAGTATGAGGTATCCTAGCCCGGATGTTATTGCAAGCAATGGCCAAACTGTGTATGTAGTAGAATGTAAGTGCTCAAAAGTCAAAACAAAGTATGTTCCTCTTGAGGATATTGATGAGCTTGTTGGTTTTGCGCAGAAATTTGGCGCTGTTCCTTTGATTGGCGTGCGTTTTAGTAATAAGGAATGGATGTTTCTTTCTCCTTTTGACTTAGAGACAAGTGGCAAATTTGCTTTGATTAAAAGAGAAAGCAGCGCGCATTCTTTCTCTGAGATTGTTAGTCATTCTTCCTCAAGGTTAGTTGCGACTCCGTTCTCACAATAGCGGAATTTATTCCGCATCAGTGTCTCTTAGAGGAGGAAACTGTTTGAATCCTTCACCTGTTGGTTCTGAAGCGCGCCCGCCTGATCTCTTATAAACGTCAGCAACATCATCCGGAGTTCGCATAGTGTGTGGGTTTATATTACTACGTACAAAAGACGACTTGATAAGGAAGGTTTATAAAGCGTCCGTGCTTTCCTTGCAGTATGAATCCGCAATATTTAGTAATTGTGAATAATGAACAAACGTCTGACGGAAGCGGGTTTTTTGTAGTTGCTGGAGACCAAAAAAAGCTTGAAGAAACAGTACAAGAGATACTTTCTGAACGGATCAAAGAGGGTCTGGAGGAAGAGTTACGATATCAAGAAAGACAACCAGACGAAGTGGATTATCGTAAAGTGCCTGATTTTATCAAAAGCCACCTTACAAAATCCAGAGAAGGTAAGCAGTTCTCCTTAGAAGCTGAGGGTGACCAATATCAAGCAGAATTTGGTTTATCTATTAAAACTGGAGCAGGGTTTTTGTATGGTGTTGAAGTATATGACGTGTCTGGTTTACCGGCTGAATTGGCTGCTAAACTTGCCTCATTAGCGCCTAACACATTTATATATCTTCACGAGATGGATACAGATCTTGAATTAGAGTTAAAAGAAAGATTAGACGTCGTATTTTAATAGAATATCCTAAGAAGGTTCACAATTCTGCCTGTCTTGGCTCATTGGATTTGTTATCTTCTTTTTTCGTAAGTAAGGCGCGCGAACTGGCTTCTGTCTTGGCTCATTGGATTTGTCACCCCCCCTTTAAAGTGTAGTGGTTTAATGGAGGCATGACAAAATTGAGAAATAACGAGTTGGTTCAAACGTTACGCAAGAAGTACGCACTTGGTTGGACGCATTCTGACGTCCAAACGTTCCTAACAACAGATTATGCGATTATTGTAAGCAGAAGAACCTTAATTAGGTGGAAAAAGTGCTTAACCATGTCAAACTGGCAAGGACCTCATACTCCTTGCCCACCATCACAACGCAAGGTCACAGCAGATATGTCAAAGCATATTTGTTCATTCAGACTTTTGACAGGTTGGGGAAGCTATCCATTAAAAACGCTACTTCAATACTCGATTTCTGAGAGCACATATAAGCGATTAATTCATACTGCGGGATTAAGCCGAGGTAGTACTATAGAAAACA
>JACQMV010000011.1 GCA_016203395.1 Candidatus Woesearchaeota archaeon
CATTTCTTATGCAGGCCCTACATGTTTGGATCATCGTCGTACTCACCCATTTGCGGATAGTTATCGCGTTTGTATAGGAGGTTATGACTTTGATAAAATTGATAAACTGGCGCCGGGTGAGGCAATTGCTAAATTGCTTGTTGATGCGAAGCGGATAATTCTTTCAGGATATGGCGGAAAAGGACTGCACCCTATTATTGGATTAAAGTATCTTCCTAATCATCGTATTTCATTATCAAAAGTTCAAAGAATGAGGTTGCCAGTTACTAATGTGAATTATGTAGGATGGTGGCATGACGAAGAATGTCGGCGGTGGGATGATTATGAAGAATAAATTAGAAGAGTTATTAGCCAATACGTCAGCAGAGGTAGAGTGTGAGCATCCTGTTTCAGTACGAGAACATCCGGTGGAAAAAGTGTATGTTACGAAGAGTGCTCTTGCCAAAGCTAATGCTTATGCTTCGCTTGCTTGTGAGGTGTTGAAAGAGAGTGTGGAGTGTTATGGTTATCTTATAACTCCGAAGGGTGAGAATGATAGGATTGTTAGGGATGTTTATCTGGCTCCGGGGCAGGATGTTGGTTCTGCGCATGTTATAATACCGGGCAGTAATGTTATTATGGCCGGTAGAGCGATTGATGCTTTGGGTTATAGGGTTCTTGGTTGGTGGCATAGTCATGCTAATATGGAGACATTTCATTCTAAGATTGATGATGATAATATGAGGACAGTTCTTAATTCTGTTGGGGCAACTAATTTTGTCAGGATTTATAGGCAGGTGAGTTTGTTGTCTGGACAGCTCGGAGTGAGAAGGAAAAACGCAGGTGTTGAGGTGTATGAAGTTGGTAATTCGCGTAAAAGAGTTAGGTTGGTTCTTGGTTCAAAGGATTTTAAAATTGAGGATTTGGGTGGTGTAAAAAGTATTGTTGTAGATATGGCTGTGAATGTTGGTTTTGCGTACAGTGTTGTTGTTAATGCGAAAGGTGACAACCCATTTTGTGTGGTTGCTACTGATGACTTTTGCGAATTATGTCATGGCAGTAAAGAAGAGAGTGTTGAATCTGAATTAGTTGTTGTTAATCAGGTTGATTTTAGAATTGACAAAAAGAGGATTGTGAATGAAATAAAAGAGAGAATAAAGAAGCCGAAAAAAATAAGAGTGTCAAAAAGGCGATATTCGCCATTGACTGGCATGTTTGATTCGTCTGCTAAAATACGGCCGGGTTTTCAAGATATACTGAATTTTTATCTTTCAGATGGAGCGCAAGAAGATGAAGGAATTCAAGAGTGAACAAGAACACAGGCAATTAGTTGCAAACAGGTATGGCAGACAGGAATTGATTAGGGGGTGGAATCAGGTAAGGATTGGAAACTCCTGTGTTGCAGTGGTTGGTTCTGGTCCATTAGCAAATTTCATTGCGGTTTCACTAGTAGGGCTTGGTGTTGGTAATGTTGAAATATATAGTAATGCTCGCCCGGATGGTTCTAATGATGGAGAATTTTTGTTAGGGCTTGCTGGGAAAACGCATTCTAAAGTCGGGGCATTAGAGAATATTCTGTCTAAAATTAATCCTTTGGTAAACGTTAGAGGGATACACGCAGGGATTACTTCTCTGTCATTAGCGCAAATACTTGGAGTTCCTAGTGCAATAATTGATGTTACTAACGATCCTCAATCGCAAGAAGTTGCTCTAGAATATGGGCGTTTAAACGAAGTGGCTGTTGTTATTGCTGTTGCTGATTCAGTAAGAGGAGAGTGTTATGTGCGGCTTCCTCATAAAAGATATTCGCGAATAATTGGCTTAGAAAGATACAAAAACCAACATCAAGGAGCAATTCCGAGTGAAGTTTTAGGAGGTGCTGTTACTGAGGAAATTAGAAAGATTATCATGCCGTTTAATAGTAGGGAAAAGCCAGTTAGTATGTTATCTTATTCTGTGGCTTGCCTTCAAAGATTTAACAGTGAGGATAGTTTGGCTATTGACAAGTATTTTTTAAGAGACAAACGGGTTTTGGTTGTTGGGGCTGGAGCATTAGGTAATTTTGCTGGAATTGGTCTGGCATTAGCAGGTGTTGGAAATATAGATATACTGGATTTTGATAAGGTAGAAACGACAAACCTTAACAGACAGGTTTTGTTTTATGATTCTGTCGGAGACAAAAAATCCAAAGCGCTTGCTAAAATGCTTAAGCAGATTAATCCTGAATTGCGAATTCGTGGTTTAGTTGGGAAACTTGATGAGCACTTTGCTTGCCAGTTCAGGTTGCGTGAAAATCGGCCGGATATTATTTTTGATTGTGTTGATAATTTTAGGACACGTGCAATAATAAACCATTTTGCTGTCAGGTACGGTATTCCTCTTATTAGTGGTGGAACAAGTCCTTCGTCAGGGCAGGTTGTTACTTACTCGCCTGGTGAGAGCGCATGCTTGAATTGTAAATTAGGCGTGGATGCTTCGCTTGGCAAAGAAGTAGCTTCTCATAGTTGTATTCATGTAGCCCGGCCGAGTGTAATAATGACTAATGAGATAGTTGGTGGTATGATGGTTGCTGAAGCGAGAGCCGTTTTGTCTCCTCAAAATTATGGCCCTCACATTAGAAAGATGCTAAAGTATGATTCAGCAAGTCATGTAAGAGGCGGTTTGGTTGGAGGGGATGCTCCTTGTGATTGTAAAAGAGGGGCTGTTAAAGAATGGTTGAGCGAGGTTATACAAAATGGAGAGCGCTCGACAAAATCCTGAAATTTTACACTGTCAGGAAGAACCACTTGTTAATTCAGGTGGCGTGTGTCAAGAGTGGTTTCTGGTATGGTAAAAAAAAATGGTGCTTAGGAGAGGAATGAAGGTAGTAATTGCGAGGTCTCTTGGTTTAGAGAATAAGAACTATCCTGGCGAAGAAGATGAGTTCTATTTTCCAGAAACTGGAGGGACAGGAGGTATTCCGTTAGGTAGTGAGGGGACTGTTTTAGGTGTGAAAGGTAATAGAATTTTTGTTAGGGTGAAAAATGTTGATGTAGGAAAAGTATCTTTTCATATTAGAGAACTGGATGTTCAGGAACGCGCTGCAAGTACCATGTTTGGTGGGCTTCCGTTGGGTTATTTTTTTGGTTTGGCGTCTGAAATGCCTGTTTTTTTGGTGAATGATAGGGTGTATTGTTTGGATGGTTTGAGGGATAGTTCGGAGTTTGGTTTTTTTCAGACTTGTGGTGATGGTGGGATTGTACGTCGTGGTTTGGTTGAGCATGCTGCTCTTTCTTCTTTGGAAGGGCTTACGCGAGCGCATCATGCAAAAGAGTTCAGTAATGCTGAAAGGAAATATCTTAAGGGTGTTGTTGAAAGCGGAGAATATACTGAAGCGTTTGGGAGGTATAGGTTGGTTGATTTTATAGTTGGTGAGGTTTTTCCGCATTTTAGGAGTTATAGGTCGGGTGGTTCAAGGGTTGGTGAGTTGTTAGGTGCGAAAACTATTTTTGTTGGGGATACAAAAGGCAAGTCAAGGGCTTGTGAATCGCGATTAGAGGAGTCGGTATTGGTGTCTCGGCTTATTCAGGAGGTAGAGCGTGAGAGGTTTAAAGGTAAAGGGTGTGTTTGGGATGGTGTTGGTTTTTTTCAGGATGGTGTTCCTGTTTCTTTGTTAGGGCGGGTTTTGGGTGGTAGGGATGTTGCTGTTGTGGATGGTTTTTGTTATGCTCTTGTTTTGGGTGGTGTTTCTGAGTGTGGTGTTTTGAATTTTGGTGGGAGGAGTTTTGGTCTTGTTTGTCCTAATTCTTTGGAGTTGGTGAAGCAGAGGTATGATTTTGAGTTATCAAAGTGTCTTAGGGTTGGTGCATTGAGAAATCAGTTGGTTCAGGATAAGCAATTGCGAGACTTATTTGAGAGAACTGCAGGTATAGCGGAGTTGGTTAAGAAAAAACAGTATAGTGAAGGTAGTTTTGGTTTTGTGAGAGCCGACAACGAGATCATGGACGACTTTGATGAAGATAAATATGATTTTCGTTCCGATCCTGCAAACTCTGGTCCGGGGTATTTTGTGTTTTTGGATGTTCCAGCGCACGTGCTGAAAGAGCCGGGTGTTGATAAATATTATTTTTTTAAGAAATTAAGAATTGGTGTTAGTGTTTTTTTTGATTCCGGAAATAACATTTCTTATGCAGGTCCGGTGAGTTTGAATTCCGAGTGTGTGCACCCATTTGTGCTGGGTAATGCTATTTGTTTAGGTGGTTATAACTTTTTTGAACTTGATAGGTTAAAGCCGGGTGAGGCAGTTGCTAAATTGCTTGTTGATGCGAAGCGGATAATTCTTTCAGGGTATGGTGGTGAAGCTTCTCCTTTTAAATTATTAGAGTATCTGGGAAGAAATTTAATTTCATTATCAGAAGTTAAAAGGAGGGGTTTGCCAATTACTAATGTAAATTATGAAAGATCGTGGAACAATTTGGAATAATTCATGGCTCCTGCTAAAACATGGCTTAACTGATTTTGCTAAAAATTCTCTGAATAAATAGCGTGTTTGCCTTGCAACTCTTGCTAACTCTTGTCTTAAATGATGTTGTAACGTATCAACCAGCCATGCATTCTGACTGTGGGGCTTAACGCAATTCGGCGTATTACCTCTCACGAGCAATACCATTTGTTGCAACATGTTGCAAACACAACGCAAACAAAAGGTAAGGGCTAAGCATAAAAACAAAACAAGAAGCGTTCAAACTACCTCTCAAGTCACAAGAGCTGCGGAAAAATATTTGCACAAACTGCATGCCCTATGAGTATTATTGGCAGGTGCGGGAAAGTAAAAATTCTAAGTTGTCCAAAATATCTGTTTACCTAACATGAGCCGAACTTTACGATAGATTTATAAATGCCTCAAAATTGATTAAATATCTATTAATTTGAGAGGATGAAGACATGGCAAAAGGAAAACCACACATGAACATTGTTTTTGTTGGCCACGTTGATAGTGGCAAGTCTACTACTGTTGGAAGACTTTTGTTTGATTCTGGTGCTATTGATGAAGCAACAATGCGCAAGCTTAAGGAAAAAGCAGAGGAGCTTGGCAAAGGTGGTTTTGAGTTTGCTTTTGTCATGGACAATTTGAAGGAAGAGCGTGAGCGAGGAGTTACTATTGATCTTGCTCATAAACAGTTTCATACTCCGAAGTTTGATTTTACTATTATTGACGCTCCCGGTCATAGGGACTTTATCAAGAATATGATTACTGGTGCAAGCCAGGCAGATGCAGCGGTTCTTGTTGTTTCTAATGTTGGTGTTGAGCCGCAGACAAAAGAGCATGTTTTCTTGTGCAAAACATTAGGTGTTCAGCAGATGATTGTTGCTTTGAACAAGATGGATGTTGATAATTTTGACCAACAGAAGTTTGAGAAGCGTAAGAATGACGTTACTGCTGTTCTTAAAATGTATGGTTACAAACCGACTGATGTGCAGTTTATTCCAGTTGCTTCCTATCTTGGGGAGAATGTTGCGAAAAAGTCTGATAAAATGCCTTGGTATACTGGTCCTACTTTGGTTCAGTCATTGGATGTATTGAAAGAGCCGGAAAAGCCAACTCAGTTGCCATTGCGACTTCCTATTCAGGATGTTTACAAAATTTCAGGAATAGGCACTGTGCCTGTTGGTCGTGTTGAGTCTGGTATTATGAAGGTTAATGATAAGGTTATTATCATGCCTGCCCGTTCAGGAAAAGGAATTACTGGAGAAGTTAAAAGTATTGAAATGCATCATGAGCAGATTCAGCAGGCAGAGCCAGGTGACAATATCGGGTTCAACATGCGTGGTGTTGAAGCAAAAGATATTGCAAGAGGAGATGTTTTGGCGCATACTGATAAGCCGGCAAAGGTTGCTTCAGAATTCACTGCAAGAATTGTTGTAATGAATCATCCTAGCGTGATTACTGTTGGCTATACGCCTGTATTCCACATTCATACTTCACAGATTGCCGCGCAGTTTGCAGAAATAGTGAAGAAGATTGATCCGGCTACTGGTGCAACGATTCAGGAACATCCTGATTTTATCAAGAATGGTGATGCCGCTATTGTTAAGATTAAGCCAATGCAGCCAGTGTGTATTGAAAAGCAGTCGGATATCCCTCAGTTGAGCAGGTTTGCTATTAGGGATTCAGGTCTTACTGTTGCTGCCGGGATGTGCATAGATTTAGTTGAAAAAAAATGAGCATGGTATGCAAAAGGCCCGAATCAAGCTGGCTAGCACTGACATAGATAAGATTAATCAGACCTGTACTTATATTCGTGATATTTCTGAAAAGACAGGTGTCCATATGCGGGGTCCTGTTCCTTTGCCGACTAAAACAATTAAGGTAACAACAAGAAAATGTCCTTGTGGAGATGGCAAGGCAACATGGGAGCGTTATGAAATGCGTATTCACAAGCGATTGATTGATTTGGGTTTGGATGAGCGTGCTTTAAGGTTGGTTATGAAAGTTCCTGTTCCTGAAGGGTTGAACATTGAGATTGAAATGGTTGAGTGATTTGAGGATTAATACGACTTTGCATATATTAAAGAGTGCTTCTGTCAACTGAAAACCTTATAAATCATTGTGCATTTTTTGATTGATGGGTAGAGTTTGTTCATTGTGGCTATGCGCCGATGGCTTGGCACACGAGTGGCTGGAGAATCTTGTTAAATCGCTCTCACAAAAGTATTGCACTCCTTCGTTTATACCTCATCTTACTTTGCTTGGAGACATTCCTTTAAGAGAGGATACTATTGCCATTGCACATGCTTTTGCGAGAACACAAAAGAGAATGTTGATATTTCCTTTATTTATTGCGTATACTTCTGAGCCGTTCAAGGCGCTTTATTTGCATTGTGAGGCATCTGATGATTTGGATGCTGCGCATATTTCTGCAAGAGCGCTTTTTGGAATGAGTGCTCCTGCAAAATATTCTCCTCATATAAGTTTGCTTTATGATATTGATAAAGAAGATAGAGATCAAAGTCGTGTTAGTAATGACGCGAAGATAGAAGAGATTGTGATTATTGGAAAGAAGTTTCCTTTTCGTGTTATGTGTTCGCGTTTGGTTTTGTATGATACAACAAAGTTTTCAGAATGGTCACAGCTTGCCGGGTTTACTCTATAGTAGAATTATTTGTTTTTTTTCCGAAGCGCTTTTATATGTGGATTGTAATTTGTTTTTTATGACGGAATGGGTGGATGTTGTTAATAAGCGTGATAGACGGACTGGGAAGCTATCCAGAACTGAGTGTCATGAACAGGGTTTGCTTCATAGGCAGGTTCATGTTGTTGTTGTAAAAAATAGTTGTTTTCTTGTTGTGAAGCGCTCAAAGTCAAAGGATGTTTATCCTGGTTTTTTTGAGATTGGAATATCCGGGCATGTTCAGACGGGTGAGAGTTATTCAGAAGCAGCGAGGCGTGAGCTGAGGGAGGAATTAGGAATAAGGTCGGGCAAGCTTAGGCGTTTGGGTAAGTGTTTAATTAAGACAGGCGATATTTCTTTTTTTGCTTTTTATGTTTTGGAGTATGCTGGCAGGATTTTTCTTGATAAAAAGGAGGCATCTACTGCTATTTGGGCTAAAAAACTTCCAAAACGCGTGACTTCTGCAACGAAGGCTGCAATGAGATTATTTAAGTTGCGCTAGTATTTCGTCAAATTCCTTTTTTTGTTCCTGAACTATTTTTTTTCTGATTTTTTCTTCTTCATCTCCTTTTAAATAGCTGCCTATGAGCATGAATCCTAGTGTTAGCGCAAGAATGAAAAGAAAGGCAAAAGTAATTGAAAGGTTCGTGTTCGCGATTTTTGTAGTAACCGCTCCTGTTGGCAGTGAATAGTTTATTGTGTCATTCATTATTGTTTTGTTGTATTTTTGTATTAGTTCATCTATGTTTGTTTGTTCTACTGGTTCAATAATGATTTCTTGTTTTCGCTCTATCTTTAGCGCGTCTCCAATGGTTGTTATTGGCTGGTGGCTGTGGCAGTCTTTTAGTTGTGGTAGTGGTGTTTTTTGGAAGCATTCCGGCGTTGTTTTTCCGAATCTCGGTCTTACATAAAAATCAGCGCCCCACATGTATTCTTTTAGTTTTAAAGGCGAGTAATAGAATGTTCTTTTGTTTCCTTTTGGTTGTTGGGCTCCATTCCATGGATATTCGGTCATTGCATCTTCTAGAAAGAATACTTCTTTGCTTTCATTTGTTACTGCTATAAGTTCAACTATTGGTATTGTAACCCATCCGGTATTTTCAAGTGCAAACTCAAGTCGCGGTTCTTGGTTTATTCTTGCAGACAGGCAGAATGCTGCTTCTATTTTTTGGACAGATATTTCTGCATTATCGCAGAATGGTGTTGCTAAACTCGTTGTTGCCATTAGCAGTGCCAGTATGAGTAATAGCATATTAGTGGTTAATTGTTGTGTTATTTATTAATTTTGATGTGGCTGAATGATTCTTGACATCTGATTTTAAGAGGGTATCAGAAATATTTATATACTTGTTAGTGTGGTCGGATTAACATGAACACTAAACTATTTATTGGGCTTTTGTTGGTTGTCACTGTTTTTTCTGCCGTTCTCGTTTTTGCAGAAGGCAAAAGAGTTATTAGGAATCCGCCTGTTTCTGTTGGCGAGTTATTCTACCGTGAAGCAAAATGGTCCTGTCATAATGGTAATGAAGGTAACGCAGGAGGTCCTACAAGTTGCAAGCCGTCTTTTGTATGGAAAAAAATTGCTGATGATGCTTGTAAACCCGCGCAGAATTCACAACCAAAATGCGGTGTGAACTCTTTCAAAGTGGCTGAGCCGTGTAGTATTAGCAGAAAGGAGAAAGGTTTTAGGTTTGTGAAATTTAGCTGCCATGATGGTAGCGAGTTTAGTGAGGGAAGTGGCTCATCTTGTAAATCAAGCAGGATTTGGAAAGAATTTGCTGATATGACATGCAAACCTAAGTGCAAAAAGCAGGGAGTGAATTCTTTTGCTGTGTCAGTTCCTTGCAAGCCAGGCAGGAATGGTCAGCCGAAGGAATCTATTGAGAATAACGCAGTTGTTGAAGCTGATGCTGTGACTGGTGCAGTTGCAAAGGAGTTTGTTACTAACTGCGGCAAAAACAAGCGTTGTCCAAAAGGAATGTTTTGCGTGAGAGGAGCATGCAATAAGAGGGCAGTAATCAAATCAGCCATATAATAACACTTTCCAGCACTTGCTAATACTTGTCAAGAACCACCTGCTAAAGCAGGGCTGCATTAAGTGGTTCACAAGGAATTGTTGCGCAATTCCTGTGCCCAGAAATGTACGCCATTTCTTGGGCTTGAGTATGCTCGGAAATTGCTCGTCCTTACTACGGACTGAAGTCAATAGTTTGCGTCAAGAGCAATTTCCGACATATCAAAGAAGGTGTTGTTATTTTTCCACAGCCCTTGTGGCTTGACTCATGATTTGAACGCTTCTTGTTTTGTTGTCACACCAAGCCCTTACCATGTGCTTGCAACCGGCTGCAACAAATAGTATTGCTCTTGTCAATAAAATTGCTAATTGCGTTAAAACTCACAGTCAGAGCGCAGTAACTGCATGGCAATAAAATGCTTTGCTCAGATATGATTTAAGGATAATTGTATGCTTACGCAACCGGCTGCAACAAATGGTATTGCTCTTGTCAATAAAACTGCTAATTGCGTTAAAG
>JACQMV010000012.1 GCA_016203395.1 Candidatus Woesearchaeota archaeon
ATTTAAGAAAAAAGAGATTTTGCCATTCTTACGAAAGAGATTTCTAAATCTACATTCGGAATGACCACTAGTTAGTTCAAAGAATTCAAAAATCTGCCAAAACAATCCAAAGTTAATCTAAGAGATCATATGAATGATTTAGAACTAATTTTTACAATGCTTGGTGAACGCATGACAACCGAACTTTCACAAAATGAAAAACCAGAAACTTTTGATAAAAGCAAAGACGTGGCAAAAAGAGGCGGAAAAGTCGCAGGAAATGCTAGGATAGAAGCTGAAAAAGAATTGGGTCGTCCAGTAACAACCAGACAAAACTATCTTTCTTTAACTGAAAAAAAGAAGAGACTTCAAGATGAAAATAAAAAGCGAAATAAATAACAAAATTACAGGAATTAAACCTGTTTGCGGGCTTGCTAATACAATTATTTGTATTTTTAAGACTACCAGGCAGGCATGCCTGTCGCTTTCTTAAAAAGCTTGTAATTCAAAAAGGTCACTATTTTCCCCAGACCTTCTGCTCTTTTTGCTTCACTGCCAACATCGTCATTTTTCTTTTCATCCCAACCAAAAAACTTTTTTATTTCATCAATCTTAAACGGCTCAATCATACTCTTGGCATCAGTTTTCCACTGCCTGAAAGGAGTGAACACATCAGGACTTTCCTTAACAAAATCATCAATAATATCTGAAGGAATACCTTTTTCCTCCATAATACGTCTTGCCTTTGAAGGATTGTCTAGAAACATTGAATGAATCTCTTTTGCTTTCTCATACTGCCTGCTCTTCTTAGGATCACCAACGTTCTCACCACCAAGAGCCAAATACTCTTTAAGATCCTCACCAATAGCATTCATCGTTTGCTTCACACTTTCATCAATTGCTTCCAAACGATCAACATCCTCCAAAGTCCTGAATGTCTTGAAGTTCTCAATATCCTGAGCAGTCCACTGATAAAGCCGCCAAGAAATTCTCGCTTCACCAACATGAATAGGGCCTCGATGATAACCCTCCTGCTGAAAACTCATTGCCGGCTTGGTAGAATACTCAATCGTCACAAGAAGACAATTATAAATGTTTTTTGCACCTTCTGGTCTTTGCACACCAACAATCTCAATCTCAGCCATACTACCCTCAAAAGCAGTAACCAACCGAGGATTCTCCAATAATCGCATGTGAGAACGCATTCTTTCAATATGCTTCAGATACGGCCTGAGCCAGGCAAGATACATGTTAATAATATTATAATGCTGACGCAAATACTTCAGCTCAAACTGCTTTCTCTGCTTTAGCTCATCATAATTTGCTCTACGCCACACTATATACTGCAAAAGCTTCCTCTTAAGAACATTCTTCAAAGTAATATTCACTTCTAGGTCATCAACAAGCTTGTTAATCTCCTCTTCGTTCCTGGGCCTCAAAGAAAAGAAGAAATCAGGCAAAGTAGAAAACTGCAACTGAGTTGCCATTTGAAACAAGTTAGCAGCAGTCCTCTGCCCCTGAAAAACACCATCTACCAAATCAACCCACAAACCCTTAAGCGTTAATTCCCCATCTTCTCCTTCTTTATTCTCCTTTCTAGCTTTTTCATGAATATCCAAACGCTCCTGAATCCAGCGAATATCCCGCACGAGCTGAAACAAATCCCGCCTAATAAACTGGCCAATTGTTGCAAGATACTGCGAAGCTTTATCCTGAGCAAGCCCAAGACGCTGAGCACCTGCACCATAAAAACTAGACTGCTCAGAAGCAGTAAAAATGTCACGAACCTTCTCAATATGACCAAAGCCAGTATCCCTTAACAGATTAAGAATAATAGAATACAACGGCTCAATACTCAAGTGAGGAGTTTCGTAATGAATCATATACCGAAGAGTCGGCTTTGGGAATGCCACTTCAATCATCTGGTCTCTTGTAGCTTCAATAACATCAGCATCAACATACTTACCAAATGCGTTCTTCTTTTCAACCTCATCAAGAATTGTTTTCTTCTTTTCAGGAGAAAACTTTGCAAATCCCGGATAATCACTCTCAATCCTTTTAACACCAAAACCTGCCTCTACCAAAAGCCGACCAATACTTGCCATAACACTTGCGGAGCCACAGAAGTATTTAAGCTTTAAGTAAAAGCATACCCTGCGACCCTCTCAAAAAAATAAGAGTGTACGAGTGTAATACTTTTCCGCAGCACTCCCGAAAAAATAAGAGTGTAAGATGATACTACGTTTTCGCAGCCCTTGTGGCTTGACTCATGATTTGAACGTATCTTATCCTATCATCACACTCAGCCCTTACTTTTTGCTTGCGTTGTGTTTGCAACAGGGTGCAATAAATCGTATTGCTCCTGTCAATAAAACTGCTAATTGCGCTAAAGTTCACAGCCAGAGCACCTATAGCGGAAGACGCAAATAATCGGATAAAAATAGTTGCGTCTTCCGAATATAGCGGCGGAGACAAACATCCGAAAATTAATGTCCGCCGCTATAAGTTGTAGGGCAAATACTTCACTTGTTCAGAGAATTTTTAGCAAGAACAAATAACTGATTTTACGCGAGTGAGCGACCTATAGAAAGAATAACAAAAATACCGACAGTATGAAGAATGTACGCAACAAACACGAATTTCCGCAAAGACATACTCTTTACAGTAGCCATAAGCGCAACTCCTGCTTCAGTAGGAAACGGAGAGGCAATCAAGAAGCCGGCAAAACTGGCGAGTGCATAATTCTTATACGAACCAAACAATACCTTTTCTCCTTTACCAATAAAACGAACAATACGCGCTTTTGAAATCTTCTTAACCTCATCAGCCAAAGAATAATGCATCAAATAAAAAATAATTAAGTCACCAAACAAAGCACCTAAGCCACTAACAACAGCACCCAAAAATAAATTACCATACCCGGATATTGACAACAGCACTGCTGTTGCTATAGCTGCTGTAAAACCATATGCATAAAGAATCCCTGCCAAAAGAAACCCAACATAGCCCAATGATGATAAGAAATTATGCAAAATAACAACATCCCTCTCCTTAAATAAGTAATAAGCAATCACTAACGTGCACAAGAACAACAGAAGCTTAGGATACTTAAAACCATTGTAAGTCACAGAGCAAAACCCCCTGAAGGCAACACCTCAATAACGTCCTGAACACTAACGCTTAGCTTAGAAGCAATACTTTTCGCAGCATCCTCTTTTGGCAAAGAACCAGAATGAAGAACAACAAACTGTTTTGTTTTCTTTGAAACAGAAGACAAAGGAGCACACACAACAACATTCTCAAAAACACCAACTGCACACTCCAAAGACGCTCTTATTAAATCATGCCTGCCTTCAACAAAAAAAGAACCTTTAGCCAATGACTCTCCTTTAGGGCCTTTCTTCTTCAACTGCGAACCCTTAATAACAATAACATCAGCACTAGCAAATCCGAGCTTCCATGCCCTAGAAAAAACAGCAGTTGCAACAGCACATTCTGAAATAGTTTCTTCATCAGCAACACCCTTAATCACAAAAAAAGGGCTGCCAGCCATTTCAGTATGAAGAACAGTTTCATCAGGAAGAACATGTTTTTGAACGAGAACGTCATTAGACGCAGCATTTCTGCCACCAACACAAAGAACGTCTTTACTGCTGAAAAACCAATGAAATTTGGAATACCAAAACTGCTTTTTCCTAGGATTCTGCACTAATGCCCTTTGCTTAAGCAATTCAAGAGCCCTTCCAGCACGCTCTGCTTTACCCCGGAATTTTTTAGCAAGCTCAAAATAAGAAGAAGCATTAACTTCCAACGATTTTGTAAAATCCAGTGCGATATCCATTTCTTATTTCCACGAACAATCAAATTTTGAAACAACTGTGCTTTTATCAGGGCAAAAAACAATATTACCATTAACTAATATTTTAGGACTTAACTTAACCTGCTTAGGAACGCCTATATCAGGATAAACAAAAGAGACCTGCTGGACAGCAAACCTTTCCAGCGGTTTATCAAGAACGCCATCCTGAGTATAAACATTTTTGCTACCAATAAGCTTAACCTGAACATCCTCCACAACCATATTCGGACCATTCTCAAGAATAGCATTAAAAACATAATTAGCAAAACACACAGAATCAACACCATTCATGCTATAAACATTCGCCTTAACACCTTCACAACTGCCTTTAAACTTGGCAGCGCCTTGCACGAACTCAGCACGATCCTCAATGTATTTCTCACCCCATGCCATAACAACAGTCCCTATAACAAAAGAGAAACCAATCAAGATCAAAGTAGCTGTCAAAGGTGTAAGGGCTTTAGCCATACTATGCAAAGCCAGACCTTCTTATTTATAAATATTGAGGTTGGCAAAGCACAACTTTTTAAGCCAGCTGTAAATCAACAAAAAAAATGGCAAGTACACGAGGAGCAAAAATCTGCTTTTATGTAACTGATGCAGGACCTGCAACAGCACTACTGCCTGTTATGCTTGCACTCTGCAAAAACAATCAAATAACAGTTTATGCAGATGAAGAAGGAAAAGGACGAAACGTGCTTGAAGCAAGCGAAGCGCGATTAACAAGCGCAAATATTCCTTTTAGGACAATATCAAAAGACAATATGGTGATGGCAGCAAACAACGAACAAAAACTAATTGATAGAGCACAACTCTTAGTCACAGGAACAACACCAAGACAAAAAAATCATTACGGAATTGAAACAAACCTATGGCAGATACTGCCCTCAGTCGCACTACTTGACAAGTATACCGCAACAGAAAGCCAAGCAAGATTTGCAGATGCTCATGGATTAAGGATATTGCCAAAAAGAATACTCCTGCCAAACGTAATGGCTCAAAATAGAATGAAAGCCGAAGGATTTCCAACTGAAAAAATGCGCATAACAGGAAGACCAGACCATGATGGCATAGCAGAAAGAGCGAGCAAAGCAACTTCATTCTTTGATGAATACGAACTCCCAGTATTTCTAAGCGGAGAACAAGCAACAATAGACAGGTATGGAATCGGGAATTCAGAAATACTTGAAATTATTAGTAACTCGCTACCTATTCATAACGCAATGAGAGTGTTTGCGCACCCAAAAGATGAAAAAACAATGTGGGACGAATATTCCAGAAAACTGAACAGTATGGACGCAGGGGTTTTGGATCGGGAGCTGAAAGGAGATGAAGCAGTATTTAGAATTAGTTCCGAAGGTTATGGATTATTCACATTCAGCGGCATAGGCGAGACCGGAACACTAGCAGGCAAACTAATGATAAGCATACAACCAAAAATGGATCCTGCAAAGGATGATGTAATAACCAACATATTAGGAGTTACACCAGTGGGCTTTAATGAAAAAGACCTTACTTTTTTTATGAACCAGCTAATGGAAAAATGTCCGCACGGTGAGCTGAGCTTTAGAGAATTTTATGCGAATGCCAGAACGCTTTACAAGGCAGACGGAAAAGCAACACAACGAACAATTGACGCAATTGCAGAAGAAATAGAAGCAGAACCGGGCGGCGGGCTTTTGTTACCGAAGATAAGCAAGATTTAAATAATCTGCTAGAAACAACAAACCATGCCAGAAGAACAGTGTATATTCTGTCAGATAGCAAGCGGAGCGGTAAGCGCAAGAAAAGTATATGAAGACGAACAAATAATTTGCGTGCTAGACATAAACCCTGCCAATCCCGGACACGTTCTAATAATACCAAAAGACCACTACTCAGTGCTACCACAATTCCCAGACGAACTTATAGGACACGTAGGAAAAGTAATAAAACACATGTCATTGGCAATGCTTAAATCATTAGGCATACAAGGAACAACAACATTCATAGCAAATGGAGCAGTAGCAGGACAACGAGCCCCCCATATAATCATCCACCTGATACCAAGAGCGCAAGGAGACGGAGTATTCCCTCAACCACAAGTATCACAAAAAAGACCTGTATCAGACAAAGCAGACCTTGACAAAATAACCGAGGTGCTAAGTGGCTGATTGCCCTGTATGCACGGAAAAGAAAACATACGAAGACGAAAACATAGCAATGCTCACAGCAGGCAGTGTAACACTCGTGGTTCCAAAACAACACTATCCAATAATGGAACAAACACCTGACTTTATAATAGAAAAAATGTTCATACACGCAAACCACACACTCCTGCAAATGTTTGAAAAAGGAGCACAAGGAGCAAACCTAATAATAACAAATGGCGTGAGCGCAGGACAAACACTGCCTCATTTTGCAATGCAACTAATAGAACGAAAAGAAAACGACGGACTGTTCCCATTATGGAATCCAAGAAAACTAGATGAAGAAACAATGGGCGCAATAGAACTCAAACTCAAAGAAGCATGCCAAAACATAGGCGTGTGGGAAGAACAACCAAAACCAGAAGAGAAAAAAGAAGAAAAAACAGAAACAAATGAAACATACATCAAAAGATATCTAAGAATTCCGTAAAACAATCAATCTCTACTATGCGCGTGAGCTACCTCAGAACAAAGCTCAGAAAGCACAATCTTCGCAATAATAACCAAAGCCATAATACCTGCAGTAATAACAACATCCCGAGGAAGCATACAAACACAAACAAACACCTAATATAAAATAGTTACGCAAGAAAGAACAACAGAACATTGCCTTTCCACAACACAAGCAAAAAAGCAAGCAAAAACGCAGGAACAAAAGGAATTCCTGTCTTAAGCATAACAGTACTTAATCTACCCTGAGAATGCAAACGCATAATTAATTCAATATCCTGCGCACCCAAACCCCGCTTCTCCTTAGAAACAATAACCTTCCCACCAACCTTAATACTTTCGCCAAGCCAGTCCCCTAACGTAAGCCCCGAAGGACTAATACGCTTAATAAAACAACATTGCTGAACTGCATGAGCAAAAGGAAGAAGATAAAACAACAAAAAAACCAGAACAGCAAGAACCAAACCATACCAGGAAGGAAAGAACAAAGAAAACATCAGAATAAAAATCAAAACAAACAACGAACCCTTTGTCCATGAGAAGAAAGCAACAGATTTAGGAAACTGGACAATAAACCTACTCCAATTGGAAAACGCCAACCACACAAGCCAAAACACACTATAAAAAGAAGCAACAACAAACAAGTCAAAAACAAAACCTAACCACAAAGAATCAACAGACAACTCAAAACCAAAAAAAGCACCGACACCAGCCAAAACAAAAGCATCACCAGAAGCCCACTGATTAGAAAAATAAAACAGCCAGCCAATAACACCAAAAACAAGCAAACCAAGCAATGACTTTAGAAGAGAAATGAAAGAAAACGCATACACACTAGAAACCAATGCAATACCCACACCAGAAGCAATACCTGCATAACACAACCAATCACTAACCTCTCTGCTCCTTAAATCAGTAATACTACCAACAACAAGAACAAAACCAAGCACTAACCATTCAATCATGACAACAAAAAAACACAAGTATTTTAAATCACTTTCGTTAAACACACGCTCGTGAACAACAAAAACATGATATTTCTAGGTGTTGCCTCAATAGCAATAATAATATCCATCATCCTAATCGTAAGCAACATAACAGGAATGGCAAGCAGCGACCCCAAACAATGCAAAGACTACTTTATGAAAAAAAAAGCACCCGGACTAAGAAAGGCAGGGCTCACAAGCACGCAAATAAACCAACAATGCGACAATGAATGCGGAGAAATACTGAAGCCAGAAATCGGAAGATATACTGCATGCACCAACAAATTAACAGATAAAGACATCTGCCTGTTAGCAAAACCAAGAGCTTGCCAGGAATGCAACCCTGCAAAAAACAAATGGGAACAAGTAAAAAAAGGAATGGCATGCGGAAAATCAGAAACAGATGGAAAAATACACTATGGACTATACACCTGCGACTTTTTGGAATCCTCCTGCAAAACCGGCTATAACGCAAACTATGAAGAAGTCATAAAAACATACAAAATAAAAAAAGCATACTATGATTTAGGAAAAGAATGCGCAATCACTGACTCAAACACTTACGAAAAAACCTGCTACGAAACAAAAATGCTACCAATAGACGTTCCTTATATGGTAAACAAAGCACAGGCAGAACAGAACATGCTAGGCAAAGCAGCAGACGCGTGGAATAAACTGCCAGTCAAACCAGACATGATGGGAATTGCAAATGGACAATATGGCGTAGAATTCAAAGCAGGAAAATACAATGGAAAAATAAGCTACACCGATGATGGAGGAGTTTATTTTGACATAGGGTGGGATTATTGATGACAAAAGAAACACAATACCTAACAATAATCGCAGTTGTGGCAGCAGTAGGACTTGTAGGAATACTCACGCAACCACAAATAACAGGGCTGGAATATTATCCAATAACAACAAATGAACGATTTCTACCAATAAAAGAGCCAATGGCTGATATGCCTGCGTATCCTCCAGCGACACTGCCGATGCCTGATATGCCTGCATGGCAGACTGCACAGAATATGAAAGACGTGCCTGCAAGATTTGAAGTCACACAAGCAGAAAAAGACATGGCCATGCAAAAAGCTATAAACTTAATGCTAAGCAAATACACAGACACTCAAATGCTTGAATACAAAGAAACAAAAACAGATGACAAAAAAGGATACAGGTACAAAATAACTGTAAAGCCAATACAACCGCTGGCAGTACCCCGAACAAAAAGTTGAGCTGATTATTATCCTATATCTCTTGTAACTTAAGTTTGAATGTATCCTGCTTTAGTATCTTAGAATAAGGAAGGTATGAAACCTTCTGATGGTATCAACGCCCCTGCTGGGATTCGAACCCAGATCTGAGGGACCGCAACCCTCCAGTCTGTCCAAGTTAGCCTACAGGGGCATAAACAAACAATAAAACAGTATCTTATAAAGCTATAGCGTTTTAAGCAGAGAATAATGCTCCGGGTCTTCCAGAACTCCCTTAGTCCTGAAATTCTTGCCATCCCTTTCTTTTGCACATTTAGGACAATAACGCTCACCAGGATCCCGGGACATAAACTCTTTCCGACACCCATTAAAATCATAACCAATACACTCTCTAAGTGCAGGACGCTGTAAACCCTTCTCATACTCTTTAAGCCGCACTTTCCACCTGCTTCTTTAAGCTTTGAGCCATTGCGTGTCCTAATAAATTATTAATCACATCAAACTCTGCCTTTTTAACATCACCGGCAGTTTTTATTCCTGCATTATAAAGCTTACGCGCTCTAACACGCCCAATACCCTTAAACCGAATAAGATTAAGCAAATCCTCTTTAATACCGTTCTCTAGACGCAAACGAAGCCGCACTAATTGCCTGTACATTTCATGCAGTGAACAAATCCTTGCAATTTCACCAGCAGAATAACAAATCCAAACTGCCTTTTCCAGCTTAGCATGAAGCTCTCCTGGAGAAATATTACGATGCTCAAAAATAAATGCTTCATTTCTTTCTTCAACCCAATCATTCAAAACAACAGCAGTCTTCAGAGAATTCTCATCATAATCAATAATCTCTGCACGCAAAGCAAATTCATTAAGCGTTTCATAATCAGTAGTTCTAACACTAAACAAAGGATTGAGCTCTGTGCAACAACACAAGGAATATAACTCTTTATGAACAGAATCACCCATATTAGTTCTTAAATGATGCGCAGTCAAAGGATCAATATACAATTCAGCAACCCTCTGACCCAGACGAGTCGGCTCAATACGCGCACTGACAACAATCATACCAATATCAGAAAGCAGCCCAACCATTTTTTGTATAATCGCTTTCAGCGTTACCATATCCTTATACTGATACGCCCAAAATGACCTTGAAAAAAAATCAACAAGCATACTTTCAGTTGATGCAATTCCCGTAACAATCAACGAAAGAATATACGTCCTAAGAACTGGCTCAACAGCAAGCTTAGAAAGAACATTCTCAACCACACCATTAATGTAATCTTCTACTATCCTATCTGCTTCATTCTGACTCTTTGCAATAACAATTGCTTCACCAAAACTGTCAAAAGACGGGCGGCCCGCACGGCCAGCCATCTGATGGTATTCAAGCACAGGAATCCAGCTCATGCCAAAACTATCAAACCTCTTTAAGTCGCGAATTATAGCACGAAAAGCAGGAAGATCCAAACCTGCTGCCAACGTCGGAGTGCAGCAAATAATCTTTATCTTTCCATTACGAAAACTCTCCTCAACAAGCGATTTCTGCTTATAGTGAAGCCCGGAATGATGAAAAGCAATACCTTTTTGCAAGCACTTTGAAAGCTTTTCACACTGTTTTGTCGGCTGAGATAATGCCTTTAAGCATTCACTAGACAAATCATTGCATGAAACCCCTTTGATATTATCAGAAATATCCTCTGCTTCTTTCTCAGCGCTCCTCTTAGCATTCACAAAAACAAGTGCTTGCTTCCCATTCTTTAAAGTCTCCAGAGCAAGAGCAACCACTGCGCTTTTCATCGTCGCAATAATGATAATAAGCTTTATAAAACCTCTCAAGTTTGGAGTAGTTACCGGTTCCGTAGCTCAGCTTGGCTAGAGCGCCGCTCTGATAAGGCGGAGGTCCAGAGTTCGAATCTCTGCGGGACCATACTTGCATTAAAGTCTGTGTTCTTTAGTCCATATGCGGAGAAACTCATCAGGTGTAACTATCCTGATTCTCTGATACTCTTTCAATTTTAGGATGTGCTCATCCTGCGAAACCAAAAAGTCGCACTTTCCTTCAACTGCGCAATATACGAATTTGTCATCGTCAGGATCATCGGTAACTATACCAAAAGAATATTCTGGATTGACTCGTTCTGAATTGACGAGAAGTACTTCTGTAGAAGATAATCTTGCTTTCTGAATTTCGTCCGTTTTGGCCATTAATTCGTCGCTATACAAGATCTTTTTGTATTCATCAAGGATCTTCTCTGAGATTATTAGTGAGAATTCTTCATTCATTGCCATTTTCAGTATACGAAAAGAACTGCCGCTCCAGTAGGTACCGCTTACAAGAACGTTTGTGTCAAGAACAATCCTCATTTCTTGCGAACCTTGTGAACAAGAGCTACGACATCGCCTTCTTTAATCTTTTTTGTCATCTTTCTTAAAGGAAGTGTAATGCTATCCCATGATATGTCGCTTGCCTTCTTCAAAATAAGGTCATTCCCCTCAACCAGGAACAGCACTTTTTCACCTGTCTTAAAGTGCATTTTTTCGCGTATCTCTGAAGGAATTGCAATTTGCCCACGCGCGCTCACCGTTCCAATTTCTACAGCTTCTGTCATATCTTGTAAATAAGACATATCTTGTATATAAACATTTCGATACTGATAATGCAAAACCCGAGGTTCGAATCTCTGCGGGACCATTTTGTCAGGTGCAAGTTCTTGTTTTAGACAGGTTGATTGAGGAAAGAAAGATTTTAACTCTTTTTACTGCAACGTGGCAGTCAAGAATACATAATTGCGATAATTGCAGTGCTATTAAGTAACAGGTTTACTCTTCCGCGAAATGTTTATAAAGCGCGTTTCGGACTAATAAAGAACTGCCTCCGTAGCTCAGTCGGTAGAGCGACTGACTGTTAATCAGTAGGTCCGCAGTTCGAGTCTGCGCGGAGGCGTATTCTTTTACACTAACGCAGAACACAACGACGATACCCTTAAAAACCATAATCGTATATTTGACAGTATGGAGTATGATCTTGAGCTGGAAAATGTTGCCAACCAAATAAAAAAGGAAAACGCGAAACTGGTGTGCATTCAACTACCTGACGGACTGAAGCCAAAAGCAGAAGAAATCGCGAATTATCTGGAAGAAAAAACAGGATGCCAAGTGCTCATCTGGCTAGGAAGCTGTTATGGTGCGTGCGATCTTCCGTTAGAAGTTGAAAGAATGGGAGTTGAACTCTTAATCCAATGGGGGCATTCTGAATGGAAGTTTTAGCACTAACAGGATTTTTGGGAATACCTTTAGGCGTGATAATAGGAAAACTAGCTAAAAGTGAACTACCAACAATACGCGGATGGTTATTCTTTCTAAAAGGAGCACTATTCGGAATAGTGCTTTTAGTGGCATTGTTCCAATACATCAATTACTTTGCCATACTTCTAATCCCTGCCTCAATACTATTTGCAGGATGGCTAAAAAAAGGCACAGATATTATAATATTACTGATAATCTTACTAACAAGATCAGATGCCACAATTGCCAGTTTAATACTTCTTTACGGGCTTCCAGCAGGAACACTAATGATAAAATAAACAGCCCTACCACCCAAAAGAATAAAAAATGCAACCCGGCAAAGATTTATATATAAGAAAAACTGGTCAACGACATGCCGCAACTAACAACATACGAATGGCTTTACGGAATATCACAAATCGCAGCAATAGTGCTATCAATCATAGCAGGAATGCTCTCATTATGGCTAATAAAACAGGCAAAACATGAATACATGCGCGCATGGAAGTATTTAGGAATTGCTTTAACGCTGTTCACAATTGAAGAATTATTAGGAATGATGAGAACATTTGACATTTACAACACATCCCTGCTTGAATGGCTGCCAGAAGGAATAGTATCCTTCCTAACCACAGCAGCAACACACGTAGTGCCATTCTTCATACTTGTATTCCTGATAACTGCATTAATAATACAAACAAACATAAAAAAAGGGTGGACAAACTGATAGAATCCTTTGCAAAAGTAGGACCAATATACAACTTATTCCTAGTAGTGATAGTAATAATACTCTTCATTAAATTATTCAGAGCACAAGCAATCAATGACGTTTATCTAACACCATGGAAACTGGTATTCACAGGACTTTGCATATTCATACTAGAAACAATAATTACAATAGCAAGAAACGTGCTAACCAAAGGAGTGCCTGGAAGGCACATAAACGGATATTTTGAACTGGCAATAGTAATACTGTTTCTATACGCACTCCTCCTACAGCACGAGCATATGAAAAGCCAGCAGAGTATATAATATTTATATAGAAGCATTTTTTCATAAACAACATGAAAAATGGGGGCCAATCCCTATTAGGATTAACACTGGCATTCACACTCTTTTCTGCACTAATACTACAAATACAATACCCTGTAGGACTAGTAACACTGCAAGAAAGCACACTATTCTCAGAATATATCAAACAAGCCAGCACAACACAACAATGTCAAAGCCCCCGTTTGCAAACATCAAACACAGAAAACTGCGGAACACAAATACAGCCCATACTCCAGTGCAATCCGAACTTCCTAGGCAACTACATAGGAGGAAAAGGAATACTATATAACAAAATATGTTGCACAAAAAGAGAAGCATACTGTTGTCCAAGCAACACATTTGAACAGCCATGCGCACTAAATACTAATAACACAGCAGAATGCAACAACCAAACAATACAAATAAATGACAAAACAAAGTGCTACCAAACATTTGAAACTATCAATGAGATACCAACACAACTACCAAAAATGACAACAGACAGCAATGGAAACCTAAAGTATGAGGTATTCTGTTGCACAAACACACAATCACAACAAAACTGCCCTAAACAATCTCCAGAAGGAAAAATAGTAACACAATGCGGAAAAACATGCTGTGTAGAACCACAAACCTGCCAAAACGGAAAATGCGCACTACCTGCCACATGTAAAAACAACCAAATAACATGCGGAAACCAATGCTGCAACAAACCACAACGATGCTACCAGACAAACTGCACAACAGAAGAAACCAAAAGAGCACTCACAATCCAATTATTTGAAGAAAAAAACGCAGGAGAATACAAAATAAGATTTGAAGAACTAAATGAAAACACGGCAAGCTTCCACATACAAAAAAAAGACACAGATCCAACCATAATACTAATACAGAAAGGACAAATAGTAAAAGCAAACGATATAATACTAGAATTCAACACAATAGAAAAACCAGAAATATCCAACAAATGCCTTTTTGCAGGAACAAACAAAGAAATTCCATGTAATAGCCAAGGATGCAACCAAATAATATGCACACAAATAATGCCGCCATCACTGCCAGAAGAAAAAACCAACACACTGAAAACAAAAGAAAAGCCAGCTGAACAACAACCTAAACCACCTGCACTACCAGACAATCAAGAAACAAAGTCCTTACCTGAAAAACCACCAAGAGCAAAAATAACCCTAATAACAATGGAAAGCACATGCCTCACAACAAAATGTGAAGAACAATGCCCAATAGACACGATAGTGTGCAAAAACTCATGCTGCATGTCAGGAGAAAAATGCGACAACGGAATATGCGTTTCAATAAAAAAATGCGGACAAAGAGAATGCACTGAAACAGAAGAATGCATAGATAACAAATGCCTGAAAAAATGCATAAAAGAAACAACAAGATGCAAAGACAAATGCTGCGAAAAAACCGAAGAATGCATACAAGGCAAATGCATAAAAAAAGGATGCCCAGAACTCCCGGGAGAAAGAAAAACCACACAATGCGGAACAACCTGCTGCGGCCCAAACGAAAAATGCCAACAAGGGGCATGCAAACCAAACTGCCAACAACAAATAACCGGAGCAGTAGTAGCAACACCAATACGTGCCATATCCTTACTGACCGGAATGAGCACTACAGAAACATGCCCGCGATTTCCGGACAACAAAGAAACAAAACCATGCGGACAAACCTGCTGCACACCAAATGAAGAATGCGCAAACAACAAATGCAAACCAAAATGCACCACAGCAAAGAAATGCGAATGTACACCCACACAAAAATGCATAAATGACGTATGCGTTGAAACATGCAACGGAAAATTATGCGCCCAAGGAGAATTATGCATACAAGAACAATGCCAGATTCCCTCAGAAACAAACATAACCATGAACGTAACCGGATGGCAATGCACAGAAGGACAGGAAAAGTGCGAAGAACAAGAATTATGGACGTGCACACCAAGAGAAATATTTGAAAAAAGGGGATACATACAAGGAAAATGCAATGTTGAATGCGATCCGGGTCAACAAAAATGTGAAGAAATTGAATTATTTATCTGCAACAACAAAAGAACATACGAAAACAAAGGAAAAAACATCGAAATATGCGGAGAACCATGCATGCCTGAAACAGAAATGTGCGAAGGAGAAATATTCTTCAAATGCAATAACGAAAAAAAATTTGAAAATCTCGGAAGAATAGCCGGAAAATGCGGAATTGCTGAACAAATATCCAACGAAACAATAATATCAACACAAACAGCATGCACAAAATGCGGAGAAACAACCTGCAAATACAACGAATTATGCGTAAACCAGACATGTGTTCAGGGATGTGGAGGAAAATTATGCAAAACAAACGAACAATGCAAATACGAAACATGCATGGCTTTATGCGGGGGGAAAATATGCGAGAGAAATGAGAGATGCGAAAACAATAATTGCGAATCACTGTGCGGCGAAAAAATATGCGAGAAAGATGAAAAGTGCATGAATGAAAAATGCGAACCACTCTGCGGAAATAAGATATGCAATGAACGTGAAAAATGCATTGAAAACACCTGCATAGGGCTATGCGGCGACAAAATATGCGAAAAAAACGAGGACTGTTGGAAAGGACAGTGCAAACCATTATGCGGAGAAAGAGTGTGCGGAAACTCAGAAACATGCGAAAACAACGAATGCATAACATTATGCAATAACAAAAAATGCGAACTTGGAGAAACATGCCTTAATTCACAATGCATCCCTGCATGCGGAATAACTGTGTGCAAACAAAACGAAGCATGCATAAGCAAAACCTGCATAGAAGTATGCGGAAAAAGCATATGCCGCATTGACGAAAAGTGCGAAAAAGACCAATGCACGGGAGGAAAGCCAAACACTATAAACACCATAAACATTACAAACGAACTCAACATAACACAAGAAACAGAAATCATACAAAACTACACAAACGTTATTAATGTAACACAATTACTTATCGAGATAGTGAATGTGACGCAAGTTGTCAATGTAACACAAATAGTTAATGTAACACAACTAACGAACGTAACTACAGTAATGAATGTAACAAATACTGTAAACATAACACAAATAAAAGAAGGAAAAGTAGTTGTTGTAGAAAAGAAAATAACTGTAGAAAAACGAGTCATAATAGAAAAACCGGTAACTGTAGAAAAACGAGTGCTAGTGGAAAAACCAGTAACAATAACAAAAGAAATACTTGTAGAAACACCACTAACTATAACAAAGAATAAGCCAATAACAACGTTCACAAAACCATTACCAAAAAAACTACCTGCCAAGAAGATAGAAGAACAAACACTCAAAGAACCAACAAAAAACACAACAAAACCTGAACCAGCAAGTAATAATTATGTATACTTCGTAATAATACTCGCACTAATACCTGCATTTTATCTACTGCTAAAATGGCGAAACGAAATAAAACCAATGAAAGAATACATAAACAAAACGCGAAAGATGGGCTACAGCGAAGAACAAATAAAACAACAATTGATAAAAAGAGAATACAACAAAAAAATTATAGAAAACGCGCTCAAAAAATAAGAATGACACAAGGCGAGAACAACACTCTTACAATTCCTCCTTGTTTATCATTGCGTGCAGTGTATTGGCATCAATTGCACAATTTTATGCTGACTAGTTTCTTTAGTTTTTCTATCACCTTACGGATGTGGGTTTCATTCACTTCAAGATATGATGGTGTTATCATCACGCCTCTGTATGCAATGTCATTCCTTATATGTCTCAATTGATCCAATAATGCTGCTTCTGACGCATCAATTTCTTTGCAGTTTTTTGCAACGTATCCTATGAGCATTTCGTGGCTGGTTGTTTTCCATCCGTCAATTGCCAGAATCGCGGTTATCAGCTCCTTGACTATTTCGTAGTGGGCTTCTGTGCGTAGTGTTGAAAATTCCGGCATAGCCAGACTTATCAGGTTTTTTTCGCGGAGATCAACCATTTTTAGCAAAGAGCTTGCCTGTTCAGGGTCTTTCCTGATGCGCTTGACCTTGTCAGAAAATTCATCCCATTCTTCCATTTATTTCACTTTCAGGTAGCCGTACAGCACCTCTCCGTTTATGATATTATTAATCAGTTCAGCCCCCAGTTCTTTTATGTCTGGTTCAAACAGCAAAGATATTGTTCTTTTTAATTTCTTTTCGTATTGCTGTAATGGTACCGGAACTTGCTTTGATTGGACAAAAAGGTCAATATCGCTTGTTTCGTCGTCTTCTCCTCTTGATGCGCTTCCAAAAAGTACCACGCATTTTGGATACGTCGCTTTCTCGATAATATGTATGATTCCTGTGAGGTATATCCTTAAAACAGTGTTTTGTTTTTTAAGCATCTTGTAGTATTCATTTTGCCTATTCGCACTAAATGAAGGGTAAAGTCCGTCTCTTTCTTTTATTATGATTTCGTCTTTCAATAATTCATTGAGATGTATTCTTACTGAGGTTGTCGCGATTCTGGCGGTTCTCGAAAGTTCTCTCACTAGCCATTTTTTTCTTGGAAAATCAAAAAACAATTCCAGAACCGCATACCTGCTCCATTTATGTATCATATGATACATCAATAGTGCGCTTGGTATATAAATGTATTGTTTACGCCGCCGTGCAAATGCGCCTTACAGTTCCTCCTTGTTTATCATTGCGTGGAGAATTTTGTGTTTGCATTTCCATTCAGTAAAGAAATGAATAAGCGCTGCTTCATACTCCAGCTTAACAAGAAAAACTGTCTTCCCAAGTTGGGTAATGTCATATTCTTTTATCAAACCAGACTTACCGTCCCTTCCTTTAATCGCATAATAAAACCTTACCTTGTCAGAGTATTTCAGATGCTTTGTTGTGTAAGAAAAAATTATCATAGGAACAAAAGTCATTTCGTTCCCCCGAACAGCTTCTTCAGCTCCAAAAGCCGTTCATTATAATGCTTCTCTTTCTTTTTAACAACGACCTTCTTTTTGTGCACTGATTTAGCAGGAACAAACGGATGAACATAATCTGCATAAGAACTGGAAAACGCACCCTTTATCCTGCCAAAAACAGAAGAATCATGATAATGAACGACACTACTCTTTACCTGCTTTTTGGCTACGTGCTTAATAACCGGCACTGGAGATATCCTGTCAAGATAAGAAGAACTGAAACTCCGCTTAAGATGCGATAACTCCTTTATTGGTTTATCAGTTGTTTCTACATGCTTAGGAGTAACAACTTTTTCCAGCTGAATAACATGTTCAACAGGATGCTTAATAACAACCCTTGAATCAAATGTTCTCCTCAAACTACCAAACAAAGAACGTCTAGAAACAACCTTTTTCTCAACAATACTCTTTTTCTCCCAGAAAGAATTATTCCTGCAATTTTCCTCCACTTCTTTTGCAATGGCAAGAACCTTCTGATTTAATTCATCATCAGACATCAAGACATGTCCCGGCTTTTTATGCGGAAACAATCTAATAAGCAAATAAATAAACACGCAAAGAACAAGAATGTAAGCAGGAACCAACGGACGGAACAAGAAATGCTGCAAACCAAGAGCACTGAAAGACAACAAAGCAAACAAAAACTGCAAAACAAACAACCACTTAGAAAACCCTTTATTATAAAACCGCCTTCTTACCTCCTGAGCAAGAATTGAAACAACCAAGCCAAGAAGCAAAGCATAAATAATTATTGGGAGAGCATTAGTTTGCGTTCTTTCTATAACTGCACAATCAGAAGGACAAGAAAACTCATCTTCATCAACACCGCAAACATCATTACCACAATTGCACATTGAAGGACTGCTTACTGCACTATCACTGATTTTATCACCAACTGCAACATATGTATATTTTGGGTCACACTCATTCACAGTAACTGCAATATACTTATTATAACCCAAAGTTGCAGCAGAAGCAACAGGCCTATCAACAAGCTTTGCAAGAAGTTTTCTAGCCAACTGATGATCAAGAAGCTCTCCATGAGAAAGACCTAACTCAAAGTAATTATTACACTTGTTATTAATATATTTATTACCAACATGCTGAGCACTTTTTACAGCAACAACACCGTCATTCGGCTCTTTGAAAAAATTAAGAAGCTTCTCACTATCAATATTCAAAACACCCAAATCAACATTAATCGGAGCAGTACCTGCAACAACATAATACTCTTTATTCTGCCTTGAAACCTGAGCGCCTTTTGTAAGCAAATCAACAACCGCAGGACTGGCAGTAAGGAAAGGAACCAAACTAATTTTTGCACCCAAAAACTCCTGAATCCTTTTATAAACATTAATAGTAGGACTACCATCATTAGGAGTGCCAACAAGCACGATCTTTCCCAACTTCTTCATAAATTCTGTATCTTTCATACTCAATAATGCTTTCTGAACTATCAAGCCACCCATACTATGCGCAACAACATCAACACTATCATAATCCTCAGAACTAACATCCAACAACTCAACAACATTACTAACAATATCATCAATACTCATTGTGCTCGGATAGCCAATAGTATAAACCTTCTCTGGCTGATTAGTCAAAGAATACTCTCCTATCAAAGGAACCCATGTCAAAGGACTACTCATGAATCCATGAACAAGAACAACTGCTTTCCTACTGCCACCATCATGCTCAAGATGCATTACAACTTCACCACACTCATCACATCTTTCAGCATACAAAGCAAGAACAAGCTCATCACGCATCACCGCATTTATTATTACTAAATTATTCCTCCTTTCAACATTAACCGGCAATAATTTACCATTCTCAAGCCGGAAACCAACAACAGTCGCGTTCTTCATCACAGGAACCTTAAGCACAACACGCTTTTCTTTATTATCTGAAGTTGTTATCCTTATCGGCTCAACAACCAAAGAAAGCAAAGGATTCGGATGCTCAACACCCAAAACATAAGGAGCAACAACTGCTTCAAAAGTGCCAGAACTAAAGCCGACAGTAAATGATTCTGTAGAAATCTCATTTAAGTCAGGAGTGATTACTTCTTTTTTCTGCGAAAACTTCGTTTTTTTAACTTCCAAAGACTCATTCAAGTATTCATACTCTGCCAAGTCCTTGTATGCAAAATCACTTCCACCAAAATCACTTAATTCATAAAATGGAGTTTCCTCACAAGAATCAAGACATTTATATACCGTAATATTCTCATACTGCTCATCCATAGTAAGAGTGATTTCAAAATTCTCACCACTACACTCAAAAGCAATCGGTTCAACAACAGTTGAAACGCCCTTAGGAACATCAATTGGTTTACCATTAAGCACTCTTACCCTTTCAAAAGCATACGAAGGAGCAACATACTCAAATGATGCACGCTCACCATAAGCAGGCACACTAACAATCTCAACAGGCACAGCTAACGGAGAAGCAACAGGTGCGGTTGGAGCAGTAATCGTAGATGCTGCCTGTTCTGGAGCTGCGATTGTTGAAGGCGCAGTAATTGGTGATACTGTTGGTTCTATTGCAATAGTTGGTGAGGGAGCTGTAGTTGGACTTGGCGAAGTTGGAGCAACAGTAGACGTAGTAGTTGGTGCTGGAGCGGTTGTTGATGCAGGTGCTGTTGTTGTTGTGGGTGCAGTAGTGGGAGCAGTTGCTGGAGATGGTGCTGCGATTGGTGATGGGGCAGTAGTTGGTGCAGGTGCTACTGTTGGTGCAGGTGCTGTTGTTGGTGTTGTGGTTGGGCTTGGTGTTTTGATTGTTGTTGGTGTGGGGGCAGTGATTGGTGCTGTGGTAGGTGCTGTTGTTGGTGATGGGGCTGCAACTGGTTTTGGTGCTATTCGCATAATTTGTTTTTGTTTCATTAATTGATTCATTAACTGCTGTTTTTTGAGCGCGCTAAGTGACATTATTTTTATGTTTCTAGGTGGCTGCACTTCTTTAATTGCTTTTGGCTTAATCGGTCTTACAAGCGCTGCTTTTTTCGGCTTAATGTTTGGCTTTGGCAAAAACTTCACAGATACTGCTTTCTGAATGCGCTTTATAACTGGTGTTTGAGTTCTAATCCGCTGCCGCAATAAGGTTCTTCTTTGTTGCAGTGCATTAATCTGTGATGCTATTCTTTGAGCATTATCACTCTCCACTACAGGAACCACAGGAGTCGGAGTTTCACTTTTCTTCCTCGGCGCACTTTCCCTATTTTGTGTGGTGGTGGAGGGACTGCTTGTTG
>JACQMV010000010.1 GCA_016203395.1 Candidatus Woesearchaeota archaeon
GTATTGCTCAAGACAAATAAACAGTTGATTACATTAAAGTTCACAATCAGAGCGCAAGGACTGTAGGGCAAATATGTCATTTGTTTAGCGTATTTTTAGCAAGGGCTGTGGGAAAAATGCATTACCAAATCAGGTTATTTCTAGGGGTGCAAATTCCTATGTAGGAATAGTGTTGGTAATGCTTTTTTTTCGTTCTCAACACTAAGAGATAACTGCTAGCGTAATCCTCCACGAACCGAAGATATTTTTTACGCAGATTCTAACCGGACTTTTTCACCAGCAATCAGCACGAAAGTATTATATATTTGAAAACTCGGTAAATTCTTATGAGCAGAAAGGGCGCAGTAGAGTCCCGTTTTGTTATACGGGTGACTGGAGCGATTATTGGTGCAATTGGTTTTTTTCTTCTTGCATATCAGCGAACAATAATCGGAACTGCATTAGTTGGTATTGGCTCATTGCTGATTGCAGTAGGTGAACCATAATGGCAGGGCTTGAAGTTGTTGGAATTGCACTTGTGGCGGTATCAATAGTTTATTCGTTCTACAAAAAGCATGACAGAACAGGAATGGCATTGATAATAGTGCTTTTGGTGCTGCTATCCCTTCTTGGCTATCTTAACTAATGTCTTCTCATATGTTGGAAATGCCTACACAATAAATATTTATCTGCCTCAATGTTTTGTTCACTGAAATTATCTTTTTCTTGTTCTCTTACTACCTTGTCTGCGGAAAAATAATATTTCTCTTTAGCACTTAAATCATAGGTAAGAGATAAGCTACTGGTTTTGTCAGCAAGCGTAACGAGAGACATAATTGATTATGCAAGGATTCAGTCTTGGACTCCTCGCTGGATTGAGCCGGGCAAGGAAGACAAGAAAGCCCGGGTTTGTGAATTATTTTTGTATTTTGATGTATTTAATAGTTGCCAGATTTGAACTCCGTATCAACTCCTGGAACTACCTTGACTGAGGCCTCTTCATAATTAACGCGTTGTGACACAACTTTAAATCTTTCTGGGAAGGTGTTATGAAAATTATCTTTACCTAGTAGAAAGTATCTCATAGAATCTGCAAATGCATCCTTCTCACCAGCTGCATACGCTTGAGAAGCAAAACTTCCATAAGGCGCCAATTCTTTGGCATACTTGTGTAAGTCGCTCATTTGTATTTTGTCAGACCCGAATCTGGCGGTGATATCCAGTGTTGGTTCTTCACGTCCTCTAACTGTAAAAACGAGTCCATCTTCCACGTGAGATGATTTCTCAACTGATTTTCCTAACCTAAAACCTAAAGTCCCGACTAATGCCGTGTATCCTGCCAAAGCAAGGATGCTTAGTTTTTTTATTGTTTCTGATTTCATTTTGTTTCCTCCTAATTTAATAACTACTTAGTAGTAAGCAGATATATTTAAATACTGGCTTCCACCTTGTGGTAAGTAGTATGTATGAAGAACTTTTAGAAAGCACAGGTTTGACTAAGAACGAAGCTTTAATCTATTTGGCGCTATTAAGAATTGGGAAGGGCAAATCCGGGAAGATTGTCAAAGAAGCAAAAATCTCTGGTGGAAAAGTATACGAAACTCTAAATAAACTCATTGATAAAGGTTTAGTAAAAATATCAATCGAAAATGGGATTAAGCACTTTATTGCAAATCATCCTAAAACGATTTTGAACTACATCAAAGAAAAAGAAGAAACTCTGAAACAAAAAGAGGGAGAATTAGAAAAGCTAATTCCTTCCTTTGAAACATTAAGAAGCATAGATGATACAAATGAGGTAGTTTCATTAATCAAAGGATTTAGAGGCATTTCAGTAATTGTATACGAGTGTCTTGAAAAATCAAAAGATTCTATTTGTATCATGGGTGTTCGGTCAAGCAAAGACGAGAAATTTAATCGATTTTGGATGAATTGGCACAGAAAAAGAGTAGAGTTAAAAAAAGAAGCGAGAATAATTTTCTCTGATAAAGGAAGTGATTACTGGAAGTTCTTTAGAAATCTGAAATACACCTGCGTAAAAGAACTTTCGCATCTAAGCCCTTCAGCAATTATGGTAATTGATAACAATACTTTTATCTTTTCATATGACCGTGAATTAATTTGTATTCACATAACCTCCAAGTCAATAACCCACTCCATATTAAACTTCTTTAATGATTTATGGCGCTTTTCTAAAAGTTAAGGCGTTTTTTAGGGAAAAACAGCAAAGAAACAGATAATTCAATCACCTGAGGGAGTAAATACTATAGAGGTATTACTGTGAAGTGTCTTAGTCACTTATTACTTACCAATCATGGTATACTTTATAAAACAAGCGCAATTCTTGTCATTATGGCAGACAGAATTATTGAAAGAAGTGGCAACGAGTTAGGGTGCATTGGTATTCCAGTCGGAATTGCAGGGTTAGTGGCAACATTTGCTTTAGGGCCTATTGATTTGTGCAGGTCAGTATATAATCAGATAGTAGGGGATACACCTATCTTAAAAAGAGAGCTGGTAGAGTACACAAGGAGAAGTTTGGTTATGAAAACCGAGAGGCTTGATCATCTGGACGATGTTGAGATTCAGCTAAGACACGAGTTAGGTAGTGTTAATAAAGGAGAAAAGGTCAATCCGCAGGATGTAAGTATCGGAATATTATGGGATGCTGCTGAGGATAATGCAAGAACGTGGTATGAAAGATGGGTGTGGCCGAGTGTTAGCGGTTTAGAGTCACCAAGGTGAGTTTTAGCAGTATCTTGGCTTATGGATGGCTTAATTGCGTTACTTCTGATTGAAACCTCATCAGAATAAGGATGGCTTGTGCGCTGTCATTATTCGGCTATAGCGGAAGAATTTAATAATCGTATAAAAATAGTAAATTCTTCCTCATATAGCAAACGAAACATATGCTAAAATTTACTTCGTTTGCTATAGACTAGAAGGGTTGACTTAAACTTGTACATCATTGTCAAGCTGCGTTTGATAGGATTTGTTGTGTCATTCTTGCTTGATTTTCAGGTGGTGCGCCTTCGTTGTTGTACCATGAATGTATGTGGACTCTGTCGCCATATACTTTTGTGTTTTCTGCTGAAACAACGCTTGAGGGGTTGTAGCCGATTTGTGCGAAGAGTCCTTCGCGCCTTGAGATAAAGTTGGAGTTTAATGGAGTTTGATTAGTCCATAAGTAGATTCCGGTTGCGTATCTGTAATCGCCAGATGCTTTTGCGAACATTGCATTCACGTCTTTTGCTGAAAGGTTGTGGCATAGTGTTAGGCAGATGTCTGCCATGCTTCCGTTTACTACTGGAACACGTAATGCTTTGGCATCGCATCCAGGGACCTGAATATTGTCTTGTGTGTTGAACAATGCAGCAAGTGCTTTGAATGCTCCTGAGGAATGTTCGCGTATGCTTGCAGTGTTTGGGTTGTATTTGCCTTCAATAAGGTCTCTTAGTTCTTTTCCAGTATCTGCATGGGTTGTTACTACGTACACTGGTGAGGTTATGACATAGCCCTCGTTAAGTAATACTGCAATAGGGAATGCAACTGCTTTTGTTGTGCAGCTACCGTTATCAAAGAACAAGCATCCTTTTTCATTTTTGAATTTTTCATAATTTTTGTGGTTTATCCCCAGTACCAGGCTAGCGTCAGGTTTGTTTGATGGTGCTGAAACAAACACTATTCTTGCTCCATTATTGTAGTGTACACTTGCAGGATATCTCCACCTGTTTTTTTTCAGGTCTTCTTCGCTTACTTTTGTTTTGTCAAGGCACATTCCTGTGCATTCTTCAACAAACTCAACGCCTTCTTGTTGCCATTTTGCTTTTTCAGGAGAGTCAGTTCCTATTACTTTGACGCAGTATGTTTTTCCGTTTATTGTTATCTCAAGCGTGTCATTATTTTTTTTTCTTGAGCTCCACGGTAGTCTTCCATGAGCAGGATCTTCATTGTTAATCTTGTAATCTAGTCCTTCAATTGCACTCATTTCAAGAAGCTTTCCTGAGGCACCCCACACTTTTACTGTTGGCAGGTCAGTGCCGCACACAACAGGTATGTTTCTAGAAAGGCATTCGCAAAGAGTTAATGTTCCGATTCTTCCTACAATTCCTGCAATTCCAACTTGCATGTGCCATATGGTTTTCGCTTGGCTTAAAAACTCGCTCATTATTGAATATATACGATTCAATAATTATA
>JACQMV010000013.1 GCA_016203395.1 Candidatus Woesearchaeota archaeon
ACAAATGGTATTGCTCTTGTTAATAAAACTGCTAATTGCGTTAAAATTCACAGTCAGAGCACAAGAGCCGCGGTTCAAATATTTTATTTGTTCATAGGATTTTAGCATGGGCCAATATTTTATTCATCAGCGTGTTTTTAGTAGGTGTTGCTTGCTGACTTTCCATAACTCTCTGAAAAATCCCTGGTATCTTTTGGCAATTTCTTCATGTTCTACAAGAACTGAATGAACTGCTGAAGCAAAATAGATTGTAGCAACATTGTTTTTTGTTATAATAAGATGGGCAGGGGCGCCTGTTTTGCTTATTCTGGTAAACGTAATACCCTGTCTGATGCTTTCAGTCCAGAATTTCTCATTATCCCATGATGGTGCATCATAGTCTGCAATAATCATGCATTTGACTGCTTTCGCAATGCGTCTTTTTTGCCAGTCCTTGAGGTAGCCGCTGAATTGCTCAATATATTTTTTTGGGCTGCCAAGTATTAGGACTTCATCGCCTTTTTCCAGTTTTTGAAGGATAAGCTCAAGCACGGTTTTCATTCCTTTTATTCCTTCATATGCAGACAGGATGCTTTTTGTTGTAGAGCTTCCTTTTTTGAACTGGAGCTCTTTGACTTTTTTTTCAAGCTCTGTTTTCAAAAGTGAGAATTCGTTTTCTTTTTCATTGGCAAGTTCCATAAGCTGCCGTGGTTCAGCAGGGTTGAAAACTTGCTTGCCGTTTTTGTTTATTACGCTTACAAGTCCTTTTTCCTCAAGACGTTTAAGTATGTCATAAATCTTTGAGTGAGAAACCCCTGATTTTTTCAGGATATTGCCTATTGTTGATTCTCCAATCTCAACAAGCGCTTCATACGCTTTGGATTCGCCTTCTGTAAGCAGGGGTACTGCCATATTTGTATAATCACAAAGAACTATATAAACTTTCCCCCTAGGGTGAGGGGATAATAGTTATATTGTTGTTTTATCCATTAAGTGCTATGAAACAAAAAACAGTTAGGTATGGCTTAAAGGCGATTAATGTTTATAAACCAACAAAGAATAGGAGGGGATTAGCATGAAAGCGTTTACAGATAAAAAAACCGGAGGATTATTAGCCAGAGAAAGAGTTGAAACTCTTGAAGCAGGAACATTATACCAAAAAATGCTTGAAGAAGCAAGTCCTGAGTTAAAGCAGGAAATACCAAAAATGTTTATGAGGATATATCGTGGAAATGTAAGAAAACTAAGTGAACTGACAGGCATTGAAATAACTCCTCTTGAACAGTTGAGAGATGCATTATTGCGGGAAAATACACTGTTCTCAGCAGAACAAGATGAAGAAAGATTCGTAGAGCTCTCAACGCTCGAATCTATGCTTCGGAAAGCAAAAAAGATTAAGAATGTTGGGAGTAGAAATATTGCTCTTCTGAGAGTTTATAATCTGGCAAAAGACAAAACAGAAGAAGTACGAACCAGAACTCTTGAAAATGTTAGATGGGACGTTATGAATCCTAACCTTACTGCATTAAGAGTATTGAAGCATTTTCTGCTTCAGACAGGCACGTATAATATCGGAGAAGCGCTTGACAGAGATACTATAGCAAGATTTGTCCCGCGAATAGAGGTTCAACAGCTTGGAAAAGAAGGCCATGTAAACTGCGATGCATGTGGAGCAAGAATTACAAGAGAAGCAATAGTGCATCACTACCACAATCATCCAGACATTCAGGTAGGAAAAACAGGTATAAAATGTGCTAGGACACCGTATGAACTTGTTCACGGAGCAAGCGCTCCTGAGCTTGAAATAATTGCTGAGAATCTTAAAAGAGCAACAGAACTTCCTGAAAAATACTGCATTGTGAAAGACCCTGCTTACCTGAGAAAGGTGCTGAGTGCAAAAGAAGAAATGGAAGCAATGCTTGCTGCAGAATTCAAAGAAAGAAGGACAGAACAAAGAGCAAATCTCTATCTTCAGTATGTTCAGGCACTGCAAGAATTAAAAGAAGCAGTTGAGCAGGGGCATACAGGTACAATACTAAGAATGCTACAGCATGAAGGAAGTGTCATTAATACGTTAGAGGAAAAAGCCAATGGCTTAGATGAAAACGTGCAGAAGGCAATTACAAAATACAAGCATCATGCTCCGCTCACTCTTGCTGAAAGAGCGTTAGTTTTGGCAATGTATAACAATGAAATCAGGCATTCTACTGGCTGGTATTTAGGCGGTTTTTCAAAAGAGCTTCGCGAGCTTGAAAAAGAAGGAATGCTTGAAATAATAAGCAGGACAGAAGATGAAACAGCAGACAAAAAGCTTCTGAAAGAAAAAAGAAGTGCTGGCATGGTGGTTTTATTCAAAGATAGGTATGATGAAGCAGTAGGAATAATGGCCCAACCAGAAATTACAGTGAATGATTATTTGAAAATCGTGAATGCGTTTCCCGGAGTTGTTAATGCCAGAACAAACTTGCAGGAAAGAGTGCATGAAAAATTCCATGAAAACCCTGATGAAGTGTACCTTACTGTGTTTAATGCAATGAAGCTGGACAGTACTCCGAGAGCCATAAAAAGAAGTATTGAAGAAGCATACACTTGCTTCACAGTTGGTCGTGGTTGTTACAAACCAAATCCCCGCTTGGTTATTGGAAAAATATATTTTGAGGATTTGAAGCAGGAGAGAGCTAAACCTCAGCTTGCGAAAAGAAAAAACAGTAGAATTGCAACAATTAGTTTGTTGGAGCAATTGGAAAGCTCAGGAGCAGATACTGTTGCTAACCATTTTGCTGAAAAGCTTTTTGAGCTTGATAAATGGCATTACAAAGCCCAGCTTGACGATATGGAGAATGACGGGCTTCTTGGCTGGTTTTCTGACAGATTATGGCTTGCCAACATAAAGACAACAGTAAAGGGGGCTATACCTGCATCCGAATACCGCACTCATTATCAGAACATGGTAAGCGCGTACAGGGTATTACAGGCATTACATGGACCTAAGTGAGTATCTGAAAAAAAGCCGGCTTTTACCTGTAGAATCGCTAAGTGATGCCCTCGCATCAAAGCATGTTTCATTGGCTCCGGAGTTTTCATTAGCGCAACTTGCAGACCGGCTTAGCAAAACTGTTCCTGATAAGAGAATGAAAAAACTGGCTGAAAAAATAGAGCTTCTTCCAGAACTGGCAAGAATGGGGGTTATTGGGAAGGATTACATAAGCCAGAAAAATCCGGTTATTATTCAATTGATAGAATTAGCAACTAATGCTATTGCTGTAGAAAAAATAGAAGAGTATAATTATTTAAAGGCGCTGGAAAATAGCGGTGTTTTTCAGGCAGAAATCTGTTTTGAACAATACTCGTTGATGAAAGATGGCTGTTTTGTTTTTCCTGAACACGTGAAAGCGCTCTGTCGCGTGTGCAAAATTATAAAATCAAGCGAACCGTTTAGCAGTTGTGGGATTTTCTCAGTCAAAGATATACTAGAAACAGACAGCGACAGTAAAGAATACTGCAAAACTCCTGATGCTGTTGCTGGCGAAATAGCAGTCATATCTCTACCAACCGGTTCTATGTCTTTTAATTCATTAAGCAGTCATTTTTGTGAATGGCAAAAAACGCAAAAAGATTATGAAATATTTGAAAAAGCAGGTTTGACAGAGGATGTGCGAAAAAAGGTTCTTGCGATTGAAGGGCTAAAGTATCTTACATCTGCCGGTCGCTTACTGAGTATGGCACATTATGATGTGGATGCGTATCCAAAATTTCTGACTCTGACTCAGATGATGGATACTTTGAAACACCCTGGAGGGTTGCTTCCGAGCTACAGAGTGCAGCAGCTTTTTGAGAAGTATAAAGAAATATCCGGTATGACTTTTGCTGCTGTAGATGAAATTAGAAAACGTTTTCCTGACTTTGACGAAGAACTTGTAAAGGTAAGATGCTTCTTTAACATTCTTCTTTTTGAAAGGATACAAAAAATGCCAATAAAGAAACATCTTGAGAGAGAAGAATATGAAAAGCTACAAAAGGAAAATCCGAAGTTTCATGACAAATACAATGCGTATGGATTAAGCAGTGCTGCTGAACATCCGGAACAATACGTGTATGAGCCGGGAATCGTATCCTCTTTGAAGGAAATAAATGCAAGAATTGACGAGGAACTAAACAACATGAAGAAGTGTATCACTCAGGAAGAATACGACATGATAATACAATCATGTGTTTCTAATGGAAATGTAAGGATATCTTCTGGTAGTTATGTGCGTGATGGAAAAGCCAGAAGTGTGCTCTCAGAAATACTCAGGTCTCCCACAAAAATGTCAATAGCCCGGATATAGAATAAAGCCCCGGTAACGTTCGTGTCAAGAACCATCTGCTAAAGCAGGATTAGTTTTTTACTCGTGAGTGTATCTGAATTCCATGCTTTTTTTGTTATCCAGCCGACAGAAACCGAATCTTTCAAACTGGATGACTTCTCCTTCATTGACTTTATGAACATTTGTTTCTGCAAGCCCATGAATAGTATTTCCGTCTGGCATAAGCACGCTTGCTTTTATGTTTTCATTGGCTGGAAGCCAGTGTATTCTTTTTGTTCCTCTAAATGAAGCATTTTTTGTGCTTGTGAATGTTAGTTTATCTTTGTCTTTTCTAAGGTTCAGGCATTCCATCAGACGGTATTCCTCTTTTTGGTTCATTGATTCATAGTCTTTGTTTTCAATAATGAAGTTGGAATTTGGTTTGAATGCTCTTCCTCCTTTTTTGCTTTCAGGATGCAAATCCAGTTCTATTTTTTGCTCAGGAGCGCCATCCACACTAATGAGTTTTGGCTCTGAAATGAAGAAATATCTGTGAGCAACAGAGTCTATTAGTTTTCTGTTGATTGATGACAAAACTCTGAAATCTATATTGCCTCCTGTTTTTCCAAGTCCTGCTATTAATGCCAGTTCTTTGAACATTTGCGGAACAAAGCCCCTTCTTCTTAATGCTTTTATTGTGACGAGTCTAGGATCATCCCAGCCGGTTATTTCCTTATTTTCTATCATTTGTCGTATTTCTCTTCCTTGGGTTGTTGCTCCTGCAATTTTATACCTGCCAACCTCAGTCACAATCGGTCCTTTGAGGGAGAGTTTTTCTCGTATCAGAGTTTGCAATTCTTCTCTTAACTCAAACTCCTTGCTTCTTATGACGTGGGTTGTTTTCCAGTGAGCATCTGCTATTGCATTGGCAAAATCGTACATAGGCCATACTGTGTATTTCGTTCCTTGTTTCCAGTGAGGAACTTCACATATTCTGAAAAGAATAGGGTCTCTTAGTGTGCCGTTGTCGCTGGTCATATCGCCTATAAGCCGGAGTGTGCGCTGGCCTTCTTTGTATGTCTTGTCAAGCATCTTCTTCCATTCACTGATTGCTGAGTTTTTTCTGCAGGGACATGCCAGTTTTTTCATTCTTAGTGTTTTGAGTTCTTCCTGCGGACATGAGCACACGTATGCACTGCCTGTTTTTATGAGTTTTTCAGCATATTCGTAGAATAGTTCATTGTGCTCGCTTAAAATTACTTCTTTGTCGTAAGTTATTCCCAACCAGCCAAGGTCTTCTTTTATGGACTCGTAAAATTCTTTGGTGCTTTTTTCAGGATTCGTGTCCTCAAACCTCAGATAGCATTTACCTTTGTATTCTTTGGCATACATGTTCTGAATAAGAAATACAAGAGCGTGTCCTATGTGCATGTATTTTGATGGTTCAGGAGCAAGGCGCATTACTACATTTCCTTCAGTTGCGTTTGGCAACTGTTTTAGTTTTGGCTCTTCTTTTGGTTTTTCCTGTAACAGTTCAGGTGCAATGCTTTCAAGCTCTTTTCTTTGTTGTTCAGGAATCATTGAATTTACTTCTTTGATTGTTTGGGCAACGTCTTTTGCAATATCCTTGAGTTTGTCTTTTGCTTCAGGGTGTTCTGCAATGATTTTGCCAATTACTGCTCCTTGGCTTGCTTTGCCATTGTAAAACACTGCATTATACAGCACCCATTTTCGTATGTTCATAAGTAATCGTAATACGCGGGTTATTTAAGGGTTTTGTGCTTTGTTAGGTTATTGTTCTTAGATGTAGTTCAAGTCCTTGAGGAGTTGCAGCAACGTATTCTGCACCTGCTTCATAAAGTGCTTCATCAGTGTCGCTGCCCCAACTCACGCCTATTGTAATTGCTTCTATTCCGAGAACGCTGGAAACGCGGTGCACTATTCTTGCATCGCCAGCAAAATCAGTAACATATGCAAATTGGCTCATGTTGTTTTCTTGAATGCATGCTATAAGTCCTTGTTCTTTGTTTTCCTGCCCGTAAACTTTAATTCGTCCGTTAACACCCTGTTTTTCAAGTTGGAACATTATTGCTTGAGCATCGCAATGACTAACAATTGCCCTCCCGTGAGTTAATAATACCGGCAGCATGCCATTAATAAGAGGCACAGATGTTTCTTTGGAATACTTCCTGAATTCATCATAAATCATTGGAAAATCAGTTTCTTTGAAACCAGCCAGCAAATAGGCGCGCATAAACTGATTTTGTTGTAAAAACTGTCTGCGCTCTTCCTGAGTGTTGAAAGGACAGTTTTTGTTGTGTGCTTGGCATATGCGTTTCAAAAACGTATAATAAAATTCGTCAGAATTCACTATTGTCCCATCCCAGTCAAATAATTTAATCATTGTTTAAGTATATTGAAATGATTTTTAAACCTTCCTGCTTTTTAGTCAGCGACATAAGTAATTAGACACGTTAAGCATAAAAATATGTTTTTTGAGGAAGGTTTCTATCGCTTCTTGCATATTGTCAAGTGTTGGGAAGTATGTGGAATTGGTTACGTTGGCGCGGATGATTTTCCAACAAGCTTCTGTTGGATTGAGCTCTGGGCTGTAGGGAGGTATGAACTCTACCTTGATGTTGCAGAATTCTGCAATGAAGTTTCTGATGCACGAGGTTTTGTGATAACCTGCATTGTCGAAGACAAAAACATATTTGCCTTTTGGGAGTTGTTCTATGAACCCTCTCAAGAATGCCTTGTACGTCAGCGAGTTAAGAGAATCATACCATTCGTAGTAGAGCTCTTTGCCGTCGACCAGCGCGCCAAAAAGTTCTGCTTTTTTGTTGCTCCAGAAAAAGATGCCTTTAGGTTTTTCGCCTTTGAAAAACCAAACACGTTTGTAAACGGGTACTAATCGAAATCCGACTTCGTCAAATGTAACGATGGTATGATCCACATATTCCGTGAGAAGTTTTTTTTAAACTCATCTCTGAACTGCTCTATTTTCTTAGGATCCTTCCTAGCGTGATGAACTCGCGGGGTGATCAAAGATAAGCCAATTTTATGAAGAACACGTTGCACGTGCCGCAACGTGTACTTCTTTCCTGTTTTCTTCTCGATTAGGAGCGAAACTTCTTTAGATGAAAACCCGGCTTTTTGAGATTTTAAGGCCTTACTCGAAAGTTCTTCTTTGATTTCTGCAATCTTATTCTTAGTCAATTTTGTAGGTTTGCCACTCCTGGGAAGATCTGCTAGATTCTTCGTTTTTCTATAACGCGCACTCCAAAAAGAAACCTTTGACTTGCTGACGCCAAGCAAGCCAGCAATGTCCCGACAGCTTTTCCTCTCATTCACCAACTTGATAATTAATTCACGCTCCTTTTGCTTCGCAAGATTCGCGCTGATCACCTCACGAAGCAAAAGCACTTCACCCTATTTAAAGTTTGTCCTACAATTTATGTCGCTGACTATTTTGGTTAGAATGCGTTTCTTAGTTTTTTTCTTGCTGATTCAATATGCTTGTCTGTTTTTTGCACAGATACTACAAAAGCATCTGCGCTTAATTCCTCAAAATCAAGCATTTTTTGCGTGTAAAATCTTGCTAGGGGAGAAAGAACGTGCATCAGGTTTGTTGTGAAGTTTATGAACGAGCTGTTTCTTCTGACGTGCCCTAGTTCATGAAGCAAAACAGCATCTTTTTCGTGTTTGTTCAGCAGAACAAGCAGTCCTATGCTGATAAAGATGTCGTTCTTGATTGCAAAAGCGAACGCTTTTGAGGAGTCTGCAATAAATATTTTTGCTTCTGGAACCAACCGGTTGCGTCTGTCTTTAATTCTGAAAGCAGAATATTTTTTCTTGTAAAGCCACGGCATGAGGTAGTATCCTAACACTATTGCAAATACAACCGCAACAGGGATTCCTATTGTGAGGACTTTCGCAATTACCCATGTGCAGATTGATAGCAGTTGATTGCCTAATGTGCAGTACGATGTTCTTGCAAGTAGGAATCCTGTGAAAACCATGCTTGCAAGATGGGCATAAGCAAGCATTGCTTTAGTTGTTCTTTTCCACAGCCACCAGAATAGTAAGGTTAAAGCAATTGATGAGATAACGAATAGAGTATTTTGGTTTATCACTTGAACCTCTCATGAAAGTATGCTGTTGCTGTTGTGCCAAAAGAGTCTATGAGTGAATTGACAACTTTGTCAATGAATGATTTTTCAAAGCCGGATTTGTTTTCGCTTGCTTTGTAAACGTATCTTACTCCGCCTCTTGCTTTTTCTGCAGCTCTCTGAACTATTCCTCTTTTGTATAACCTGTCGCAAATCACTGCCACCGAAGACAGCGCAACTTTTCTTTTTTTTCTGACAACATCAAATATCTGCCTTACCCTTAGTTTTTTGCTGTGCCAGAGTGTTTTAAGCACATCCATTTCTAATGGGCTTAATACTTCATTTATTCGTATGTTTTTCATAATTATGATAAAATGCGAAGATATAAATAGTTTACTGTTAGTGTAAACCGTTTATGGAAACCTTATCACCACACGATGAAAAAGAGCTTAAAAAGAGCTCAAAGCAGGAGGAGAGAGAACAACAAAGTAGAGAAATTTTGAGAAAGAAAGAGCGGAAATCCACTGCACTAAAGCTCTTATTATTTGCAGTTATTATATTAGTAGTGTTTTATTTTTTCAGGGCATACTCAACAAGAGAGCCGCCGTTCACTACTCACACCATTCACTGGCATGCTGGCATTGAGGTTTCATTATGCGGGAAGCCATTTACTGAATTATTGAGTAGAGGTAGAGAAAGTCATGCAGGAATAATGCTTCTGCACACTCACGGAGATGGTGTTATTCACATAGAGGGTCAGCCATTAAAGAAAGAGGAGATTGCTCTTGGCAAATTCATGGATGTGCTTGGCTATACGTTTTCAGAAAGTGAGCTTATTGATAAGAAGAATGGAGATTTATGCAACAATATGGCTGGAAAGGTTAGAATGTTTGTTAATGGTGCAGAAAACTTTGAATTCAGAAACTACGTTATCAAAGGAACAAGCGATGCTTCTGAGCAAAGGATACAGCTTCGTTTTGAGTGAAAAAGAGTTAAATAGTCTATCATGCATTTACGTATTATGAAGCGTGTTTCCTCTGCTTTTTTGTTGCGGCTTGCACTGGCAATTGTATTCGCATGGTTTTCAGTTAATCAGTTTGTGAGTCCTGAAATCTGGACAAGTTACATTCCTTCTTTTATTGGTAAATACGCTCCGCTGTCTCTTTTAGTGTATGTGAATGCAGTGTTTGAACTAGTTTTAGCTGTTTTTTTGCTGATTGGTAAGTACACAAGGGTTTTTGCAGTTCTGGCAGCACTTCATCTTTTTAGCATTGCAGTATCCGTGGGCTATAATGATATTGGCGTGAGGGACTTTGGTTTGTTTCTTTCTGCTGTTGCACTGGCATTTTCTGAAAACGACACTACGGTAACAGTTAAATAAATATTTTGTCTCTGCTAACAAAAATGAGATTATGATTTATCAGCAGCCGCTGTGCTCTGGCAGTAACTGTGCTGTAACTAGCCGTGCTGTTTGTCATGAGCAATACCATTTATTTGAGTCGTGTTGCAAACACGCGATAAGAAATATTTCTAAGATGCCTGTACGCTATGTCAAGAGCAATTTCAGACATGTCAATTTGTTTGGTCTATCTGACTATCAACTGTCCTCTCATGCCACCATGGCCTGAACCGCACGGTATGTTACAAAAGAAGCTGAACGTTCCTTTTTTGTCGGCTACAAATTCAACAGTTTTTTCTGTATTATCATCAAGCTGCATGCTGATGTCATATTCTTTGATAACAAAGCCGTGAGTTACGTCTTCTGAATGTGCAATAATTCTTACTCTGTCTCCCTGAGAGACTTCAATAGTGTTAGGAGTAAATTTCCACTGGCTGGCAACAACTCTGAATTCTTTAACAGCTGTTGTTTCCGGTTCTACTTGTTCTTGTGGCGTAACAACTGGTTCTTCAATAATTATATTGTCTGGTTGTTCAGGAATTGCAGGCACTGGGCTTGAACGTATTGGTGCAGAAAGAGGTTCTTCCTGTTTTGAGCAAGCAATAAATAAGAATAATACAAGCAGAACTAATAGTTTTTTCATTCGCTTTTTTATACGTTAAGATTTATAAATTTTTTGAATCTCAGATAGTCAAGAATGATTACGCAGTCAGACATGGCTGCTTTTGCAAGCACTAACAATCTCCGGGTATTCTCTTGCCTGTTGTGGTGTTAGCAAGACTTTTTGATGAATGTATGCTGTTCTACTCCACTTGATTAATCCTATAATTTCATAATACTTCAAAACACTAACATGTCCTTCCGCGCCTCCAGCATCCCAAAAAGTAAGGTCTCCTGTAATATTTATTCCTGTGATGTGTTCTACATTGCCTTTATATCCTCCAACACGCCAAAAAGCAAAATGTCCGGTTATGTTTATTCCTGTAATGTTTCCAACACTTCCTTCATCGCTTCCAGCAAACTCAAAAGCACTGTGTCCTGTGATGTTTATTCCTGTAATGTTCCCAACACGTCCTTCATTGCTTCCAGCCCAATAAAAAGCATGATTTCCTGTTAGGTTTTTTACCATTATGTTATTTGCGTGTCGTGTCCAGCCGAAAAGGTAATGAAAAGTTCTATGACCCAAATCAACACTGATTGTTGTTTGTTTTTCTTTTTGTGTTAGTGCTGAAACTAACGCACCAGTAAAGATACCTAACCTCGTCCATTGTTGCTCAGTATATGTTTTGTTTGCGTGTGCTAGAATGAATGATTCTATGTCTCTAGCATCGTAACTTATTTGACTAACTCTTGATTTGTAATACTCTCCAACTC
>JACQMV010000014.1 GCA_016203395.1 Candidatus Woesearchaeota archaeon
AAATGAGGTCATAACTTATCAGCGGTTCTTGCTAATTCTTATCTTAAATTATGTTATAATTTATCAGCAGCCCTTGTGCTCTGACTGTGAACTTTAACGCAATTCAGCGTATTGCTTGTCATGAGCAATACCCTTTGTTGCAGCCGGTTGCAAACACAGTGCAAGCAAAAGGTAAGGGCTTGGTGTGACAACAAAACAAAATATCTTCAAACTACACATCAAGCCACAAGGGTTGCTAGGAAATAACAACACATTCTTTGACAGGTATTAGCAGTTACAAGCACATGGTAAGGGCTAAGTGTAACGACAAGAGGAGACGAACTGCCTTTGATTATCTCGCGTGCGATGCGCGTATATTGAGACATAATTGTGTTTGCGGATAAGCTTTTAAACTATATGACTTATTTCTTAAGCATGCTTTCACAAAAGCAGTGGACTAAGGAACAAGAACTGGTTTTGGTTAATGAATGGCGTGCGAGCGGGTATCCATTTGACAGCACCAGCAAAAAACAGATTTTCTCTATTGACACTCCGCCGCCCTATGTCAATGCGCCAGTGCACATAGGCCATGTCACTACTTATATTATTATGGATATTATTGCCAGATTCAAAAGAATGAAGGGTTTTAACGTCCTTTTTCCGTTAGGGCTTGACAGGAACGGTTTGCCTATTGAAGTTGCTGCTGAGAAGAAATTCGGCAAAAAGCTGACAAGCGTTTCCAGAGCAGAAGCAATAACAATGTGCAAAAAGGTTTTGGAAGATGCATCTTTAGTAAGCGTTGATTCTTTTGCCAGAGCAGCAATTAGCTTCAACAGTTGGAAAATAGGCACTGGATTAGGAGAAATTTATCAAACAGATAGTGAAGATTATCGTTCTTTGACGCAGAATACCTTTATTGACATGTGGCACAAAGGGCTTATTTATGAGGACGCAAGAACCAATAACTATTGTCCCGGTTGCCAGACAACTATTGCTGATTCTGAAATTGAGTATAAAGACAAGCCAACATTATTCACTAATATAAGTTGGAAAACAGATGCGGATGAAACGATTATAATCGGAACGACCCGCCCTGAATTGTTGTGCAGCTGTGAAGCAATTCTTTTTCATCCTAATGACGAAAGATACAGGCATCTTGATGGAAAAAAAGCAATCATCCCGCTGTATGAGCGCAAAGTAATTATCAAAGCGCATCCTTTTGCTGAAATGGAAAAAGGCACTGGTTTGGTGATGATGTGTAGCTTTGGCGATTATACTGATATTAGGTTTTTCAGGGATGAAAAACTCTTGCCAAGAATTGCAATTGATGTAGATGGAAGAATGAATGCACATGCTGGAAAATATAAGGGTTTGTATGTTAAGGACGCCAGACAAGCCATACTTGATGATTTGAAAAATTCTGGAGTGATAGTTTCCCAAAAAACAATAAGCCACCGAACACCTGTGTGCGATCGTTCAAATGATGATATAGAATTCATAGAGCTTCCTGAGTTTTATGTTAAACAGGTTGAGTTTAAGAAGGATATTCTGGAATTGGCTGACAAAATTGCTTATTATGCAAAAGAAACAAAACAAATTCTGATTGATTGGATTAACAGCGTATCTATTGACTGGCCAATTTCCAGAAGAAGGTATTATGCAACAGAAGTTCCTGTATGGCACTGCAAGAAGTGCAAAAAGGTTGTTGTTCCGCCTAAAGGAAAGTATTATCAGCCATGGAAAGACAACAGCCCGATTCCCTGCTCTTGCGGTTCAACAGACCTAGAAGGCGATAAAAGGGTTTTTGACACGTGGTTTGATAGCAGTATCAGCCCATTATACATTCTTCAATATGAAAAGGATGAGTCCTTTTTCAGAAAGAACACTCCCTGTTCGTTAAGACCGCAAGGTAAAGAAATTGTCAGAACGTGGCTATATTATACTTTGCTAAAGTGTTACCTTCTGACTAAGAAATGTATTTTCAAAGACGCATGGATTCATCATCATATTCTTGACGATAATGGCAGAAAAATGAGTAAGAGAGAAGGTAACATTATTGATCCAAAACAAATTCTTGAAAAGTTCGGTGCTGAATCATTGAGGTTGTGGGCAGTGACAGAAGGAGATCTTTCGCAGCAGGATCTTCGTTGCAGTTTTGAAAGGGTAGATGGCTGTTCAAAAACAATTACTAAATTCTGGAATACTGCAAGATTCGTGTCTGGTTTTCCAAAAGCAGATGCCAAAACTCTTCAGCCACTGGATGAGTGGATTTTATCAGAACTTGATGTGCTCGTTACAATGGCTAATGAGCGTTTTGAGCGTTATGATTTTTTCACAACAGTTACTGCTGTTAAGCACTTTCTTTGGGAGACCTTTGCTTCTCACTATCTTGAGCTGGTAAAAAACAGGGCTTACAATAATGAAGGGCTGTATTCAGTTGAGGAGCAAAACTCTGCCCGGTTCACTCTGCACAAAGTTCTTTCTGTTCTTTGTCGCGTTCTCGCTCCTGTGCTGCCAATGATGACTTACACAATTTACGTGGGGTTAGAGAATAAAAACATTCATTCTGAGAATTTTCCTATTGTTGAAAAGAAGCATTCTGCTCAGTTCAAGACAGAGGAGGTCGTCGCTCTGAACAGTGCAATCTGGAAGGCAAAAAAGGATAAAGGGCTTTCTCTTAAAGCAGAAGTTAAGAAGGTAGTAATCCCTGAGGGGCTGAAACCGATTGAAAAGGACTTAAAATTCACGCACAACATTTCTGAAATCATGTACGGAAATACACTTATTGAATGCTAAGCTCTTTTTAATACTGGTCCTTTATCAGTATCATCTATTATGTATCCTTTTTTCTTAATTTCTTCTCTTATTCTGTCTGCTTTGGCAAATTCTTTTTGCTTTCTTGCTTCTTCTCTCTGCGCTGCAAGCTTTATTATCTCTTCATCCAGTTCTTCTTTTTCTAAAAGCCCGAGCCCTAGAACGCTGTCAAACTCATTCATTGTTTTTTTTAATTCCAGTGAATCATCTATATTCAGGCCGTTCTTATCTATTTCCTTGTTTACTTTATTTACGAGCTCAAACACTGCTGCTAATGCTTTGCTTATTTCTAAATCATCGTCCATTGCTTTCTCAAAATTCTTTTTTGCTTTATCTGTTATTTTAGTAATTTTAGGGTTCTGTTTTCCTTCTGCAACATCTAGTCTTCTGACAAATTCTTTCAGGCGCTCAATTGCGTTTTTTGAACTGTCCAGCGACATGAATGAAAAGTTTAGCTTCTGTTTGTAGTGCGCACTCATTAATGCATACCTTATTGTTTGTCCGTGATAGCCCTTTGCAAGCAATCCTCGTAGAGTGTAGAAGTTTCCTAAGCTTTTGCTCATTTTCTGTCCTTCCACTAGGAGATGCTCTGAATGCAGCCAATAGTTAACAAACTTTTTTCCAAATGCTGCTTCGCTTTGTGCTATCTCATTTTCATGATGGGGGAACATATTATCCACCCCGCCTGTGTGTATATCAAATTGTTCTCCGAGGAAGTGCGTGCTCATTGCACTGCATTCAATATGCCAGCCAGGCCGACCTTTGCCTAGTTCTGTTTCCCAAAATACTTCTCCATCCTCTTTTGTCCAATACTTCCATAATGCAAAATCCTGAACATTCTCTTTTGCGTATTCGTCTGTTCTCATCCTTCCTGAAGCACCTGCTTCAAGACTTTTTACTTCTACTTTTGAGAGTTTACCGTACTTTTTGAAACGAGTTATTTTGTAATATATTCCGTCTTCTGTTTTGTACGCAATTCTTTTTTTTAGAAGCATATTCGTTATTTCTACCATTCTTGCTATGAATTCTGTTGCTCTCGGGTAATATTCTGCGCGTTGTATATTTAACGCATCTAAATCTTCAAAAAATGCTTTTGTGTATTTTTCTGTGAATTCCTTTAGCCCTATCTTTTGTTCATCGCACTTCTTTATTATTTTGTCATCAACATCAGTAAGATTCATTACCTGCGTGACTTTATAGCCCTTGTATTTCAGATATCTTCTTAGTATGTCTTCAAACAAAAATGTCCTGTAGTTTCCAATATGTGCATAATCGTACACTGTTGGACCGCAAGTGTACATTCCTACTTCTGATTTTTTTATTGGCTTGAATGCCTGCTTCTTTCCTGTCAGAGTGTTGAAAAACCTGAGCATGGCTTGTGTTATCCTGGACAGTATTTAAATCATGCGTCATTCGTTTAGTTTAAAGAAGAATCATGCTCTATTCCGGATTGTTTTCTCAAAAGTTTTTTATGAAGTTCAAGAACTCTTTGTAGGAGATCTAATGGAATTGCAGAATTTTCTTTTGGATTTGGATCCCACCAGCATTGGGCGCCCCAAATGTAGTCTCCTGAATCTGTAAGAATTAATGGATTTGCCTTTAAAACATTATCAGGGTTCCTTGCTTTTTTCCAGGTATTTGGAAACTCATATAGCCCTAAACACGTCCCGTATTTTCCATCTAACTTCCCAGACGGGCCATATTCTTCAGGATATCTACAGTCCTGTATTATTCTCACCGTGAATGGAGTTGAATAATCTATTTCTCCCATTTTAGTTAGTAGTGCTGGTTACTTTAAAAACATTAGTTGCGAAAATAAGCAAATATAGCTAATCTATTAAATAATGGAACATTTTAGGCATGGCTTCTTTTCTCGTTAGGATGTTGCGAAGGTGGTACTGCGTTGCTTGTATC
>JACQMV010000001.1 GCA_016203395.1 Candidatus Woesearchaeota archaeon
CTCAAGCCCAAGAAATGGCGTACATTTCTGGGCACAGGAATTGCGGAACAATTCCTTGTGAACCACTTAATGCAATTCTGCTTTAGCAGGGAGTAGTAATTGCTGATTATAGCAAACGAAGTAAATTTTTGCATATGTTTCGTTTGCTATATGAGGAAGAATTTACTATTTTTATACGATTATTAAATTCTTCCGCTATAATAATGTTTATAATCTTCTTTTAATTTATTCTGGATTGTGGACAAAACCGGTTCTAATGGAGAATTAGATTTGTCTGTTTTAGAAGTAGTTGAGGCAATGCGCGAGGGTTTTCGTAATTATGGCACAGGAGGACTTGTAAACATACCGTCTGTTGTTAGTTCTGAATTGGTTGATGGTAAAAAGGTTATAACTATTGTAACTGAGGCAAAAGATGTTGTGCGCAAGCTGGTTGTGAAAAAAACTATTGTTGAAAGCTGGGTTGATAATAAAAAGAGTTCTCGTGACACTCGTGTTGTTCTTTATGATAGTTCTGGCAGGGCGTTGTTGAATTATTCAGGTGATTGGATTACGAATGCTCGCACAGGGGCTGCTGCTGCATTGTCTGCTTACTGGTTGTTGCCTGAAAGAATTTCTTCTCTTAAAGTTGCCATTATCGGCACTGGTGCAGTTGCTTCTGAGGTTGTAAAATTCGTTGATTATTTATTGCATCCTAAAAAAATTTGTTTTGGTTCCGGCAGTAAGGATAGTGTTTCTCGTTTTTCTTCTTTTGTTTCTGATGTCTCATCTGCAGATGTGGAAGGTCATGTTATTTATAGTAATAATTCATTTTCTGATGGCGCAGATGCTCTTTTGAGGGATGCTTCTGTGCTTGTTGTTGCGAACAAGCTTGACATTCCGTTACCTTCTCATCTTGTTTCTTTGATGCGTCCACACAGGCATATCGCTGTTTTGTCTGGTGATAAACAGCAGCACAATCTTGAAGGTTCAGTGCTTGTTGATAGAAGTTCGTGGTTTGTTTTTGATTCTCAGCAGCGGGCAAGAGAAACTTCTGAGGTTAGGCATCTTGATGTTGCTGGGTATTCAATGCTTAATGTGATTGGCACTATTGGGGATGTTGCTCTTGGCAAAGGCGAACCTTATCGTTCTGTTCCTACTATTTATGATTCTAGTGGTATGGGTGTTTCTGATTTGATTCTTGCTTCTGCTGTTGCTAAAAAGCGCAAATGTTTTTAGTAATTAACCTTCCGCTATAACCTTTTTTTTTGTTTCTCCTGAAACAGTGGAGTTATCAGGTTTGCGAGTTGGTCGTTTCGTGATAGTACTGCTTTTTGATAGCGGATTGGACGTTTCCATATGTCTGCGCTACGACCAAGCATTTGCGTACAATAAATTGTGTAACTGTCTCTGTTTTTGTAAAGGTGTAATGCTGTTGGTGCATGAGTGTGTGTTTCGTTTTCAACGTCAATTGGCGTTTCTAATTTCAGGTGCGCAGATACTCTGTCAATTCCGGCATTCATTGCGTCATCAAGTGTGTTATATTTTAAGCTCACAGAAAAGCTTAATGGGTCTATACGTCCTGCTTGATCATCCCACGTGCGATCTTGGAATGTTGCAAAGCCAAGGTAAAACTCAGCACTTTTTGGCAGTCCTACTTCTTGTTTTATGATTTGTTTTTCTCTTTCAGCAAGTGTTTCTATTCCTTGCTTTATTTCTCTTTTTAATTTTGCAAGTGAATCGCCGCCTATCGAGTAGGTTTTTTCGTAATTCAGGGTAACTATTGGTCTCGCTGTGTTTATTATTTGGAATGCTTGTTCTCTTGAAAGGTCGTTCCATGTAGAAATATTTTTTCCAAGTCGGCTAATAGAGCATGCGTATGCTTTTCCATTGTCAGTTGGGTGTGCTTGTAATAATTCCCTGTCTTTATACCTGTGTGTTTCTGGGTTTTGTCTTGTTATTAGCTCTTCTTTTTCTAGGAATACTAGTGCTTGTTCTGTCTGTTGTTCGCCAATTTCTAAGTGTTTCGGGATTGAACTAATATAACATCCTAGTGAATTGTGGCATACCATTCTCAGTACAGCCATTACGATAACCGGTTCTGGTTGTTTTGCAAACTCTTCATTTAGCCAGTCGTGATAAACTGCTTGCGCTCTTTCTGTTGTCGGGGTCATTTTTTTTCTCCTCCTAGTCATTATCTACTCTTGGTGCTAAAATGAAGGATAGTAATAGTTTGTCTGTTACTGTGTAGTCTAGTTTTAGTGGGTAGTCTTGGTTGAAGCTTACTGTTGCATTGTCTGCGAGTTTTCCTCCTTGTACCATCTTTTTCAGGTATTCTATGCTGTATTTTGATTTGAGGTTTGCTTTGCTGTTTGTTTCTATTTTTGTTTCTTCGCCTTGTTTTATTTCTACATGGACTTTGCTCAGGTCTCCTTCACTGCTTATAGAGAATGTTTCTGGTTCTATTGAGAATGTTACGCTTTCTCCTACTACTCCTGCATCTTCTATTGCTTCAGTTAGTGTTGTGCTTGGTAGTGTTGTTTTTGCGTTGAAGCTCAGGTTGGGTATTTTTTGTTCTTTTTCATCAATTTCTAGTAATGGCGTGCTGAACTTTCTTATTGTCTGCCCTTTTAGTTGGATGTTTAGTTTGCCTTCGGTTACTTCTAAGCTTAGTATGTCTGAAGGGTTTGCTCGTTTCAGTACTTGCTTTAGGTTTGCAAGGTTTACTGCAATATGTTGGTCTTCTTGTATGTCGTGTTCTATGAATGTGCTTGATAATAGTTTGAATATGATCATTGCTACATTTGCAGGATCCATTGCTGCTAATTCTAGTCCTTCTTTTGATATTTTTATTTTTGCTTCTGTTACGAGTTCGCTTATTATTCCTATACTGTCTCTTAAGTATGATGCGTCTGCCAATACTAGCTTCATACTTCGTGTTTGGCTGCTCGCTTTAAATAGTTTGTTATTCTGTAGTAGATGCAATTATTTTGGTTCGTTTGCGATCTGTGGTATGTCTATTGTCTGAGAGTTTTTCATTATTATGGCGTTTTTGCCTTTTTTGTAGCCAAGATCTTCGCATAATTGTATGAATTTTTCAGTTATTTGCGGTTCTGAGTGGATGGGTATGATGTTTTCTGGTTTTGTCATTTTTATGAATGCTTTCATGTCTTCTTTTGAGCAGTGTCCTGATACGTGCACTCCTGTGAAGATGTGTGCTCCTTGCTTTGCTAGTTTTTCTTCTAGTGTTCTTCTTTGTTCTTGGTTGATTTTTGTGGGTATTACGTTGCTTGAAAATATCACGTGGTCGTCTGGCTTGAGTGTGACTCCGTAGAAGTTGTTTGCGATTTTGCTTAGAACGCTTTTTGGTTCTCCTTGGTGTCCTGTGCATACTATTAGGAATTTGTGCATTCCTTTTTTTTCAATTTCTTTTAGTTTTTTTCTTATTTTTTGGCTATATTGTATTATTTCTGCGTCTATTTTTGTTATTGACGTGTTTTTCGCTGCGATGACGTATTTTGCAAGACTTCTTCCTAGAAAGACGACCTTTCTGTTCATCTTTTTGCCTATTTCTGTTATTGTTTTTAGTCGTGCTATGTGACTGCTGAATGTTGTTACTATTATTGCTTTGTCTTTGTTTGGTGTTCCTAGAAGAACGTTTTCAAGTAGTTCTTTTGCGCGTGATTCTGAAGGCGTGCTTCCTTCGTGGTCTGCGTTTAAGCTGTCTGTGATTATGGCAAGCACTCCTTTTTCTCCGAGGTTTTCTAGTGCAGGATAGTTTGGTTTTTTTCCTAATGTTGGTTCGTTGTCTAACTTGTAATCCGGTCCGTAAATTATTATTCCTTTTTTTGTGTGTATTGCGATTATTGCTGTTTGTGGTATACTGTGTGTTATGTTGATGAATTCTATTTCGTTTTTTCCGATTCTTATTCGTGCGTTTGGCAGCACGCCTATTATTTTGTTTGGAAGACTTATTTTTTCGTTTTGTATTGTTGTTTTGAGGAATTCTATGGTGTATTCTGTGCTTATTACGGGTGCTTCCGGATAGTGCATTGCAAGATAGGGTGTTGCGCCTACATGATCTAGATGGCCGTGGCTTATGATTATTGCTTTTACTTTGTTTTTCCAGTCTTTTAGTATTCTGTCGTCGGGTATGGCGCCTACTTTGATTAGGTCTTCTGTTTTTAGTTTTACTATCTCTCCGAGTGCTTCTTCTGTGTATTTTATGTAGTTTGGAAGGTGTAGGCCCATATCCAGAATTATTACTTCTCCATCTATATTGATGGCTGCCATGTTTTTACCTACCTCTCCAAATCCGCCTACTGCTCTTATTTGTATGCTCATATTCGTGATTTTATGTGATTAGTTTATATGTTTTTGCTTTGCGTTTTGCTGCAATGCAGATTAGCCCGGTGTATGCTTGTTCTCCTGCCAGTATTGCAGTGAATGCTTGTTTGGCTTTTTGTATTGGTTTTGTTGCAATTATTTGTCCTTTTTTTATTGTTTGGAAGTTTCTTATGCATACCTTGCTGTTTTTGTTTTCTTTTTTTATTGTTGTGAATGCATAGTAAATAGTTGGTTTTGAGTGTTTTCTTTTTAGGTAGTGTTTGATGCAGTTTAGTGCTTCTTCTGCGTTTTCTTTTCTTTTGTGTGGTCCTACTTCTATGCTTATTCCTTGTTTGACATTGTCTATTAGCGATTTGCCTTTTGCAATCTCTTGTGGCATTATAACTGCTTTTTTAAGTCCTAATCTTGATGCGAGTTTCATGTTTGTTGTTTTTGTCAGTATTCCAAATAGTTCGCACTTTTCGCTTGTACTGTGTAGGTCTATGACTGTCTGATTTTTGAGTTGTTTTGTCAGTTCGTATGCTCTTCTTTGTTCGTAATTTCCTTTTTTGTTTCCGGGAAATACTCTGTTTAAGTCAGCATCAATGTATCGTTTGTTCTTTTTTATTGCTTTAGGATTTCCTATCAAAAATGAAAAAAAGGGGGGCAGGTTTTTGCCTACCTCCAGTCCATATTGTTCGTTTCCGTGTAGGCAGGCAATTACGTGCATTTTCCCACCACTAGCACTGCATCACAGTTTTCTTGCATTACTCCTATTTTTGTGAATACGTGGTTCTGTAGGATTTTATTGTAGCTGAGTCTTATAGGATAAAATCCTTTTTGCAGTCCGTTTTCGTCTATGTTCATTCCTAGGTGTTTTGCAAGGTTCTGCTGCACCTGCTTGATTTCTTCGTCGCTATCATTATGTCCGGGATGTGTTGTTTTGCAGTATTTTTCCAGTGCTCTCTGCATTGCAGGGTTTTGCGTTCTTAGTCCTATGTATTCTGCATTTTCTGCTATCATCCTTGTCATTGCAGGGAACATTCCTTTTGTCTGGAAGTCTTTCCTGACAACAACTCCGTCAACGTACATTACTTGTCTTCCTTTCAGGTTCAGGTGGCTGTGTGCGTACATTATCACTGGTGCACTGCTAACATATCCTAACAGCACTTTTTGTGGTGCTGTAAGATGGCCTAATACGTCATCATATCCCATCTGGAAGCCGAATCCGTTGCTTGCAAGTTCTACTATTTTGTGCACTAGCTCCTTTTGCTGTGGAAAATACTGTTTTGGTTGTAGAATTAGTTTAATCTCTCCAAAGGCCGTAAGCACCTTGTTCTAGTGTTATTTCCTGTTTGTTTTTTTTCATTTTTTGTTCCTCCGTCACTTTTGTGACTATGAATTGTTTATTTTATTAGTGTATTGTCTATGAGAATCTAGTTATTGCCACCAGTTGTGTTTGGCATTCATGTAGGTTACTATTTTCGCTTAGTATAAAAAGCTTTTTATAATGGTGTGGCTTTTTCTGGTTTTATGAGTTACTCTGTGGCCACTGTTGGTGTTTTTGCTTTTGTGGTATTCTTATTGTTGTTTAATTTGGATTCTTTCACTGGTTTTTCAGTTAAAGGCGCGTCTAAGCCAGTGCTGGCTGATCTTACGGTTACTAGTGTGCGTTTTTCACCTCAGCGCTTGGTTGTAGGGCAGTCACTAGATGCTGTTATAAATGTAAAGAATGTTGGCAAGGCGGATTCAAAAGTAAAGTCGCATTCTCGCGTAACTGTTTTTAGTGGTGATTCTCTTTATCCAACAAGTGATGCTGATTTTTTGGTGAGCGATTACGTTTCTGTTCCTCCTTTGAAGCGAGGAGAGGAGTTTAGCTTTTCCATACTAAATAAAGGATCTCTTAGGGCGTTTTATAATTTTCCGGCAACTGTTGCAGGGGTTCATTCATTTTCTGTTTCTGTTGATTCCAAGTCTGTTGTTAAAGAAAGCAATGAGAATAACAATATTAAGCGTGGGATAATATCTATTCTCGGCAATTAGTGTCTTGCAGAACACTTAGAGGGTGGAAAGTGCATTCTAGAGCAATTTCCTGATTATGCGCCGGACAGGATTCGAACCTGCGAAGGCACTAAGCCAATGGTTCTTGAGACCATCACATTTGACCGCTTTGCTACCGGCGCGTATTTGTTATTATGTTGTGTTTGTGTTTTTAAATGTGCCGTGTCATTGATGTTCTAACGCAATATGTAGGGGATATTAGAAATTTTTAAGCTTAATTATATTGCAAAATCAGTTTTAATGTCTTGGAGATTGTCGTGGGCGGATTTTTTATTTTTCAAGTGATTTTAGTCGTTTTTCAATGTCTTCTAGTTCTTTTTCTACTGCGCTTAGGTGTTTTTTTGGTTGTTGTTGTTTTTCTTCTTTTGGCTTTGGCATTGCTGTTTTCGGTAGCTTGTTTGATAATTTTTTGTTTAGAGTTGTCAGATCATCCAGTACTTTTTTGAATTTTAGGATGTGCTCTAGTTTTTCTGTTCGTATTTTTTTGTAGTTCTCGTGTGATTTTAGGACTCCAAGTACTTTTTTGCTTGCTGTTAGCACTTGTTTTTGCAGCTCTGTTGGGTTTTCTAATGGTACGTAGTAGCTCATTGTTCTTTCAATGTTTTTTCTATGTCTTCTATATTTGCGCTTATTTCGTTGAGGTTGTCTGTCCATACTGCGAGTTCTGCATCTTCTTTTTGCTTTAATTCTGCTATCTTTTCCAGCAGGTCTATTGCTTGTTTTAGTCGCTCTTTTGATAATTCCATTACGTCTTTGATGTCTTCATAGCTTTCTATTTTGACGAATACGTTTGTCATGCGGGTTCTCCTCCTGCGATTAAGGTATCAACATAGGTGAGTTTTTTTTCAAGGTTTTCTAGTAGTGTTCTCCATTTTTCAAATGCTTTTTCTTCTTCTGTTCTTATTTCAGCAAGTTCTTTTACTAGATGTTCTGCTTCTTGTAATCTGTCTTTTATAGCATTTGCTTGGTTTGTTACTTCTTGGTATTCATTCATGCTTACAAAGGATTGTCTTGATTCTTTTATGTTTCCTGTTACTGGTTGCTCTTCTATTATTGGTTGGGCTTCTATGTTTTCAGGTAGGGATAGTGGCAGTTCTGGTAGTGTTGGAAACTCAGGTAGCTCTGGTGGTTCTGGTAGTTCTATTGGTTTTATAGGGGGGATAGTTGTTCTTTCTTCTGGTGCCGGTGGCAATGGAGGTAGTAAATCCTCCTGTTTTTTCTTGAATATCCCCCAAAGCATGGCTTTTCTTCGCCTGCTGTTATTAAAAAGCTTTTAGGACTATTTGAGAATAGTTACATTGCTGTCTTTGTTAAAATTTACTTGATTTGGTAAGGTTTTTGCTCAGTCGTCCTTGCTAGAACCTGTCTTAATTGATTTTGTATTTGTCTTGCAAGGGGACTTGCCTTAAAGAATGCTCACACATTTTGACACTTATTAGCCAAGTCGTAATGGCTGTTTTAGCATGACAGATGAAAATATTTTATATGCAAAGTATGGAAGGCAGAACATCCACACGTACATTATGCTGATAAGCCAGGGATTGTGCGCACTAAGTCCTATTGTTCTGGCAGCTAAGTTAGACAGGCGGGTGATAAGATAAATATTAAGCAAAGCAAGGAAAGGGATGAAAATGCTTGCGACAACAGTCTTTTGTTTGCCTATCTTTTCAACACCATTTAGCAAAAAACCAATTAAAGAACCGAAACTAACTGCAATAAGAGAGATAAAGCCAAACAGCCAAATGCCGTCCATTATAAGAAGAAAAGGAACAACAGCAACTCCCACAAACATGCTTCCAACAATACAAAAGATAATGCCGAGCCAGTAAACGAAAGAATCAAAGAATTTGCGCTTTTGGCTTTTCATTTCTTCTGCGCGAGACAAGGCGCGAACTGCTTTTGCAACGTCCTCATTGCTCCATCCTTTCTGCTTAAGCCGCGTCTCAAGATAGTCTGTCACGAATTAGAACTTGCAACTACATCTATAAATTCCTTTGCCTTCTCATAATAATCTTGCACTATATCAATAGTAATGTGAAGCCGGCCGCCTTCAACAACTGCAGTCATGCAGACGTGTCTTCTGTATTCCAGAGTGCGCTCAAATTCTGCTTTATCAATCTTTCTGAGTAAAAGATAAAAGTCAACATAAGATGCATATTCAGGGTACAAAGAACGAACTGATTCAATGCGGAGTTTGTGCAAGCTGGGAACGTCTGAGATTCTTTTCTTTTTTTTGGCGTCCTGCAAAAGCACCTCAAATCCGTAATTCACTGCGTTCATCAAGCGTTCAATAATGCTCTTAATAACATCAACTGTCCTAGTATATTTAAGACTGACAAACATCAGGTGGTCAGCCCTTTTTAGTTCATCATACGCTAAACTAACTGATTCATTCTCCATTCATAAGCTCCAGAATAGACGCTGCCAAGTCTCCGTTATTCTTTTCCAGCGCACTTCTTGCAGCATCTTTTGTGACGCCTGCTTGGCTAACAACAGTATTCACGTCCTCTTCGCTAATTTCTTGCTTTGTGTTTAGGCGCGACTCAGTGCACTGGCCAATAACTTGCCAGGATTCCTGACCCATCATTGATACTTTTGAAACAGCTGGTTTGTCAAAAATTAGTTCTTTGTCATCGCACTGAATAATAACTTTTTTTGCAGGCACCTCAATTTGTTGAACGCCGAATCGTTTCATTGCCTTTTGCAAATCATGTGGGTTAATCATACTGGGACCTTTCCGAACAAATGAAGCAAAATAACCAAAATAATAGTAACAACGCAAATAACAATAACTAAACTGGGAGAGATTTCAATCTTGCTCTTGTAATCTTCAAAATAACGAGTAAGTCCTGCAGTTGAAGCAGGCATTGAAATGCGCTTGTCTGCCATAAACAAAAAGTATTGAAAGGAGATTTATAAAGGTATGTAAGAAAAAAACAAAGCACTGATTGTTTTGTGAGCACGCAACAAATATTGTTTTGCAGAATAATCAACTATTTAAATAACGTGTAGGTTGTGCGAACATGCAATTAAGAAATGATGGAAAGGACAACCTTCTTGAGATTGTTAAGTCGGCAGCTGTTGGTGCTCTTGCAGGAACAGTGACCGTAGTCACAGCAGGATATTATAGGGGCATGTGGGCAGTTCAAGAAAGATACGGGTTTTTTGGCCACGTAAGTGACATGAATAAAACAACAGAGTTCATAATGAAGAATGGGTTGCTATTTGTAAGTGCCGGAACTGTGTTAGGGGCAATATACGGACTTTATACCCGGGTTGTTAAAAAGTAAAATTCGTTTTAGAAAAATACTGGGAAGGAATAAGCCGCCTTTTGTCAGCGTAACGATGATATTACATCGCGGCTTTCGCCAGCTGTGTTGGCATTCAACTAAGCGCTGTTTAAGCTTGCACCTGCCAGGCCATCCGTTTCAACGCGCGGTTGGAAACGTCAAAGGAATTCTTCTGTTGCCAGAAGCACTGCCTTATCATGCTTTACCAACAGCCGTGCCGTTTCTGTGATGGAGCCGTCCATTACTGAACCCCAAAAGGTGGCGCATTCCTGCACGACGTGCAGGGGTGGGCGGACTTTCCTCAGCGACTTTCGTCACCGTCAGCCAACTACCTTCCCAGTAGCAATAATAAAGAATAATTCATTTATAAACCAATCGGTGAAAAAGATATATGCGAACACAAACCATTTGCCCTGCCATTGACATGCGCTTGCAACTATTTGCAACAGTAACGCAGCAGGTTGCAATAAATTGTATTGCTCATGACGATGCGCGTGTCTGATTTCAGTAAAATTATTTTCAGAGCGCATGAGCTGTAAAGCAATACGTGCATTTACTCAAATGTGTTTTAGCGCGCCCAATGCAGCTGGCGCGTAGGAGTTATTAGGAACCCTTTTAAATTGGGTTGTTTTATTTTTGTTTATGGAAGCACAAAAAGTTAGGGTTAGGGCGATTCTTGAGATTCTTGGCGCCCCAAAAGAACATGTAGAACGTTCTTTGAAGGAGTATGTTGTTGCTATTCGTAAGGTTCATTCTATTGAGAAGGAGGTTCATCATCCTGCAGAACAGAAAGAAAATATGTTTTCTGCTTTTTGTGAGCTTGAGATTGTTTTTAAGGATCCTCTTGAGCTTTTGGATTTTTGTTTTGAGAGCATGCCTTCTAGTGTTGAAATTATTGAGCCGGAATTTCTTAGAATGTCCACTTCTGACATGACTGATTTTTTGAATGATTTGCAAGCCCGGCTTCATTTTGCTGATATGACTGTGAAGAACTTGAAAGCTCAAAGCACGATTCTTAATAAGAATGCAACTAATATATTTAATAATTTTATTGTTAGATTGGTTGAGCAAAAGTCATGTTCGATCAGGGAGCTTTCAGATGCTATTGGTGTTTCAGAGAATGAATTGCTTCCTTTTGCTGAGCAGCTTGTTGAAAGCGGAAGAATTAATAAGAAGGAAGGCAAGTATTGTATTCATGCTTAAAAACAAACTTGAGGCAGTGCTTTTCGCTTCAAATCAGCCGTTGAGTGCAGAAGATCTTGCCAGGGTGTGTAAGGAATCTGATGTTGATTTGGTTGTTAAGACGTTGCATGAGATTCGTGAGGAACTCAAGCAGCGTAGTTCTTCTCTTATGCTTGTTGAAACTCATGGTTTTTTCAGGATTATTGTGCAGGAATCTTTTATTCCTTATGTTAAAAAGCTTGTTACAAAGGTGGAGCTTCCGAAAAGTATTATTGAGACTTTAGCAGTTATTGCTTATAAATCGCCGGTTATGCAGTGTAATGTTATCAAGATACGGACAAATAAGGCATATGATCATATTTTGCAGCTGGAAAAGCAGGGTTTTATTGTGCGTGAAAAAAAAGGGCGTTCTAAATTGATTAAGCTTTCTTCAAGGTTTTTTGAGTATTTTGATATTCCTCCTGAGAAGCTGAAGGAGCGATTGGCTAAAACTGAAGATCTTGGGCCGTTGGAAGTTGATACTGTTGCCGGGTTAGAGGTTTTTGAGCGTCCTGTTCCAGAGGGCGAGGAAGCAAAAGCAATTGTTGATGGGTTGGAAACGTATGGTGAGAAGAAGAAACAATCAATTCTTGTTGAAAATAAAGAGCCAGTGGTGGCTCATGTTGAGCAACAGGACATTCTTAAACCTGTTAAGGTTGAGCCGCCTCCAAAGACTGTTTTGGATGAGGCCAAGGAAGCAGCGCAGAAGATAGAAAGCAAGCCGTTGAAAGGTAAGGGGCTTTATGAGGGTGTTATTCCTGAGGAGATTAAGCCGAGAGTTGAAGAAAAGGTTAAGGAGATTATGAGTGGAGAGAGTAAAGAGTAGTTTTATAAACCTTCTTTAACTATGTTTTATCGTCGGTAAATGGCAGAAAGAATTATTCCGCGGCTTGTTGAAGAAGAAATGAAGAAGTATTATTTAGATTATTCTCTGTCTGTTATTGTTGGTAGGGCTTTGCCGGATGTTCGTGATGGTCTGAAACCTGTTCACAGGCGTGTTCTTTTTTCAATGCGCGAGCTCGGTTTGTTGCATAGCAAGCCGTTTAAGAAGTGTGCGAGAGTTGTTGGAGAAGTTCTTGGTAAGTATCATCCGCATGGTGACATGGCAGTGTATGATGCTCTTGTTAGGATGGCTCAGCCGTTTTCTTTAAGATATCCTTTGATTGATGGTCATGGTAATTTTGGTAGTATTGATGGTGATGCTAGTGCTGCTATGCGGTATACTGAGTGCAGATTAACTCCTTTGGCTGAGGAGATGCTTGCAGATATTGATAAGGATACTGTTGGTTTTGTTCCGAATTTTGATGGTTCTTTAGAAGAGCCGGTTGTTCTTCCTTCAAAAGTGCCTAATTTGTTGATTAATGGCTCCTCTGGTATTGCCGTTGGTATGGCAACGAATATTCCTCCTAATAATATGAGTGAGGTTTGTGAGGCAGCTATGTTGCTTATTAATTCTCCTGATGCTAGTGTGCAGGATATATTGTCTGTTCTTCCCGGTCCTGATTTTCCTACAGGAGGGATTATTCATAAGGATAATTCGTTGAGTGATGCTTATTCTACTGGTAGGGGCAGAGTTATTGTTCGTGGTAGGGTTGAGGTTGAAGAAATAAAGAACCGTTGTCGTCTTATTGTGAAGGAAATTCCTTACATGGTTAACAAGAGCTTATTGGTTGAGCAGATTGCAGAGCTTGTTCGTGATAAGCGAGTTGAGGGCATTAGTGATATTCGTGATGAGTCTGATAGGGATGGTATGCGCGTAGTGATTGAGCTGAAGCACGGTTCTGATCCTGATGTTGTTTTGAATCAGTTGTTTGTTCATTCTCGTCTTCAGGAAAGTTTTTCTGTTATCATGCTTTCTCTTATTGGTAATAGCCCCAGAATTCTTAATATTAAAGAGTTGTTGCAGGAGTTTCTTAAGCATAGAGAAGATGTTATTACCAAGCGAACTTTACATGATTTGCTTGAGGCTGAAGAAAAGCTTCACATTCTTGAAGGAATTATTATTGCTTTGGAGAATATTGATGCAGTTGTTAGCTTGTTGAGAAAAAGCAAGGATAGTGAGGAAGCAAAGTATGGTCTTATTTCTTCTTTTTCGCTTACAGAAAAACAAGCAAAAGCCATTCTTGAGCTTAGGATTGGTCGTCTTGTTTCTTTGGAGCAGGAGAGTATTCGTAATGACCAGAAAATTACGTCGGAATTGGTTGTTTCTCTTAAGTCTATTTTGGCTGATAGGAATAAGGTTCTTGGTATAATAAAGCAGGAGTTGTCTGAGTTGAAAGAGAATTTTGGTGATGCGCGTAGAACCTTGCTTGTTGAAGGTACGTCTGTTGTGGCAGAGGATGAATTGATTAAGCCAGAAACCGTGGTTGTTACGTTAAGTCATGCGGGCTATATTAAGCGTTTGCCTGTTGATGCTTACAAAACGCAGCAGCGTGGTGGTAAAGGCATTATTGGTGCAGATGTTCGGGAGGGTGACTTTCTTGAGCAGTTGTTTGTTGCTAACACGCTTGATTCTTTGCTGTTCTTTACAGACAAGGGGAAGGTTCATTGGCTTAAGGTTCATAATATTTCTGAAGCAGGTCGTTATTCAAAAGGTGTTGCTATTGCTAACTTGCTAGAGCTTAGGGATGAGCGTGTTACTGCATTCATGCCTGTGTCTGATTTTGCTCTGCCGTTATTTGTTTTTATGACTACAAAAAAAGGGAGTGTTAAGAAAACTGGCTTGTCTGAGTTTAGCAATCCGAGAAGAGGTGGGATTCTCTCAATAACCTTGGATGAGGGTGATGGGCTTATTTCAGCAATGCTTACTGATGGTGCTCAGAATATAATCCTTGCAACTGCGAGTGGGAATGCATGCAGGTTTAAGGAAGAGGATGTTCGTCCTACAGGCAGGGCTTCTAAAGGTGTTATTGGTGTGGAATTGAGGGCTGATGATTTTGTTGTTTCAGCAACAACTCAGAGGTATTCTAATCTTTTGACTATTAGTGAGAAAGGGTATGGCAAGCGGACTTCGGTTGAGGAATACCGGTTTACTCGCAGGGGTGGTGTTGGTGTTACTAATCTTAATGTTACTGATAAAACCGGCAGGGTTGTGACTGCTAAAACAGTAGATGATGAGGACCAGCTTATTCTTATGTCTCAGACAGGTGTTGTTATTCGTGTTCCTGTTAAGGGTATTAGTGTTATTGGCAGAGCTACACAAGGGGTAAGAATCATGCGTTTGGAGGATAATGATAAAATAGTTAGTGTTGCGATTATTAAACCAGCTAATGGCGTTATTGTTGATTTGCCTCCTGTTCAGGAGTTGGCAGAAACACCTTCTCAACCTCAGTCCCAGAATGATTCTTCCTCCGACGATACTCATTCCCAGGACGTTCCCGGGGAATGACTGGTTATACGGCAATTGTCAATATTTATCAAAGAAAATGTTACTATTTTCCAACTGTTGCTAAGAATACTTCCAAGTTATGGGGTTTATGCAAATATTTTCCAGCATTTATTGTGGCTTGGCTCATGATTTGAACGCTTCTTATTTTGTTGTCATACTCAGCCCTTACCTTTTGTTTGCGTTGTGCTTGCAACCGGCTGCAACAAATGGTATTGCTCATGACAAGCAATACACTGAATTGCGTTAAGTTTACCGTCAGAGCACAAGAACTGCAAGGCAAATCTTGCAGTGGTTTATTGGA
>JACQMV010000015.1 GCA_016203395.1 Candidatus Woesearchaeota archaeon
GACGGACTGGCAAACATAGATGAGTTCTTGAAGGGTTCTGATCCTAAGGTAAAAGACAGTGATAGAGACGGGGTGAATGATGATAAGGATAAGTGTCCGAGAACGCCTACTGGAACAATAATTGATGCAGACGGGTGTGGTTTGGCTGATAAAGACAAAGACGGAATAAGCGACGACTGGGAAGCTCAGTTCGGACTAGACCCTACAGAACCAAGCGATGCACTAAAAGACATAGATGATGATGGACTGCCTGCAATAGATGAATTCAACAAAGGAACAAACCCAAACAAAAAAGACAGCGACAAAGACGGCACAGACGACGCAACAGACAAGTGTCCAAACACGCCAACAAACGCAAAAACAGGAAAAGACGGCTGCCAGACAAAAGATACTGATAATGACGGAATGCCTGATGAATGGGAAATCAACTTCGGACTAAACCCAAACAATCCAAATGACGCAACAACAGACACGGACGGCGACGGGCTAGCAAACATAATAGAATACAAAAAAGGAACAAACCCGTCAAAACCAGATACAGACAAAGATGGAGTAATAGACAAAGACGACAGATGCCCAAACACACCAAGAGGAACAGCAGTAAACATCAAAGGATGCTCAAAAACAGACACAGACAATGACGGAATGCCTGATGAGTGGGAACAAGACAATGAACTAAACCCTGAAGAAAACGACGCAAAAAAAGACAATGACAACGACGGATTAACAAACAAAGAGGAATATGAAGCAAACACCCTGCCAAAAGACAAAAACACAGACAACGGCAAAGCAACAGACGGAGAAGAAATAGACGAAAACACAGACCCTCTAGACCCAAGCGACGATCTAGTAAGAACACCAAAAACCACACTAATACTATCAATAGCAGGAATCCTACTGCTACTTGCATTAAGCGCACTACTAGCACACTATCTAAGCCACAAAAAAAGAAAATACGAACCACCACACCTGCCAGAATACGAACCACTAAAAAAAGAAACAATACAAACACTGAAAGAAGTAGCAAAATCAGAAACATTACTAGAAAAAATACAAAAACTCAAAGCAAAAGAAGGAAGCATTGAACGATTAAGAAGCCACGCAAAAACAGGCATAGAAAAACTACAAGAAATAAAGCCAGCAGGAATAGAACGATTAAAACCAAAAAAAGGAAGCATAGAACAATTAAGAAAAGAAACACTCAAGAAGAAAACAAAATGAAAGCACAAATACTCACACAAACAATAGTATTCATACTCGCAGCATTCGTATTCATACTAATAATCTACTTCGGATACAAAGCAATAGCCGGCTTCCAAGACAAACAAGAAAAGATTGCACTATTAGAATTCAAACAAGGACTTGAAATAAAAGTTGACGAACTAAGAATAAACCACGGCAACATAGACGAACTACTAATAAGACCTCCAGCAGACCAAGTATGCTTCATAGATCCAGAATATGACTATAACAACCCCGCACTAAAAACCGAAAGACCCATACTTGTTCCCGTATTCAAAGCCAAAGCAGGAAATGTCATACTGCTAAAAAAAGACACGATTTACGACAAGTTCTACATGAACGATATCAAAATAGGAACAACGCCGAGCTATTGCTGCTACAGCACAAGAAATGCACTAAAACTAAAACTAGAGGGCTACAAAGGAAAAGCACTCATAAGCAGCTGGAACACACTAAACTGCATACCATGAAAGCAATAGAACTACAAGCACACTACATCTTCGTCATAGTAGCAGGCGTATTCATACTGGGATTTTTCATTGCAATCGCAGGAAAACTAAGAAGCGGAAGCGAAGACAGAGCTGCATTCCAAATAAGCACCGCCATAAAAAGCGCACTCACAAGCACAGCACAAAGCCCCGGAAGCACACTCAACCTGAGCTTTCCAAAATTAATGCAATACGACTGCACCAACGCATGCGACTGCAGCATCCAAATAGGAAACAAAAAAACAACCATAAAAGAAAGCATGTTCTCACCAAAAGAATACCCCACAACAAAAGCAACACTGTTCACAAAACTATTTGGAACACCACCAGCAACGAACAACATATACATAACAAATCCGGAATACAAATACTACTTAATCTACCCTGAAGGAAACTTAGTTGCCGAACAAATAATAAAAACAATTCCTGAAGCAATAAGAATGCAAGCCATACCACTATCACAAATCAGCCATTTGAAATTCAGCGGAGAAATACATTCTGTCATAATATCATTACTGCTCGCAAACCCAATAATCCCGCCACCAGAATTTGAAACTCTAACAACAATACACATCACAAGCAACAGCGCAACCTACAAAACAAAAACAAAAAAAGCAAGCACAGGAGGACAAGCATACTTCCAAGACAACGATATACCGAGCATACTTGCAGCAATATTCAGCGCAAACGAAAACATAATGAAATGCAACCTAAGAAAAGCACACGCCAGACTGGAACAAGTAAGCACGATACTAAAAGCCAGAACCCAAAAACTAGAACAAATAACAACTGCCGAATGCAGAACCCTATACGTCCCGGTCATACCGGAAATAGACGCAATAATAAAAAAAACACAAGAACTAAAGAAAAAAGCCGGAGAAACAACAAGCATACCATTAAACAACGACCTCCAAATGGCACAAGACGCACTTAAAGAAAGAAACAATGTTATCACAAATAACGGATGCCCGCTAGTATACTAAAATGAAAACACAAATAAACATGTTTGAAAGCATAGCAGTGCTAATAGTATTCATGTTCCTGCTCGGCATAGGACTCGTACTGTATGGAGTAATACACAAAAGTAATATTGAAAAGGACATTTCACAACAAAAAGGACTGAAAACAACAACAATAGCAGAAACTGCTTTCTACCTGCCAGAACTGGAATGCACATTCCGAGGAATAAAACCGCCGGGAGCATGCCTTGAAAAACTAAAAATAGACACTATGACAGAAATAAAAAATCAAGACAGATTATACAATACAAAATACTACGAAATGTTCGGAAACTCAAAAATAGAAATAATCCAAGTATACCCCCGAGAATCACCAGACTATACAAGAGTAATCTATGACAACACAATACCTGGAAAGAAAACAATCAGCAGAACACCAATACAATTATTAGACATAACAAAAGGACCACAATACTTCGCATTCGGAATAATGGAGGTAACAACATATGAAACGTAGCCAAACAGAGATATTCGGGCTAGCATTCATAGTAATCCTAATAACGATGGCAGTGTTCTTCGGACTATTCTTCTTCATAGGAAAAAAACCACCAGTACAAAAAGGAGTAGAAAGTATAATGGCAGCAAACTGGCTCACAACAGCACTAAACACAAACGACCCAGAATGCCAAGACACAACACTCAAAGAATTATACACTGCATGCATACAAGCACCTAACTCAATAATCTGCCTCGGAAGTTCAGCACAACCACTAAACCAAAACAGCTGCGACAGAGCAGACGCTCTAACCGAACAGATGCTAGATGAAACATTTGAAAAATGGAATAGACAACGCTATTTAACAATAAGCGAAGAAAACACCCTCAGAAAAAAATACGGCACACCCTGCCCAGGAATCAAAGAAAGCAACACGCACAACCTATACTCTGGCACAACAGAAATACAAGTCAAGCTAGACCTGTGCAGGTAAATCCTCAACACACTTTAAACCATGAGTGGTAGACTGGTTATCTGCTATTGCTAAAAATACGCCAATTAAATAAATTAGTCTCAAATGAGGTTATAATTCATCAGCGGCTCTTGCTAACTCTTATCTTAAATCATGTTATAACTTATCAGCAGCTCTTGCTAAAAATACGCTAAACAAATGACATATTTGCCCTACAGCCCTTGTGCTCTGACTGTGAACTTTAATGTAATCAACTGTTTATTTGTCTTGAGCAATAC